>NZ_LECT01000038.1 GCF_001027925.1 Rhodopirellula islandica
AAGGAAGCCTGAATGCGCAAAAACTGTGCCAAGATTATCGCAGCTGAAGACTCAATCTAAAGTAAGTGCCATTCGGCGGAAGCCCCGAGACATTGGACGCAAATACAAAAGGTCGCCCCGGATGGGGCCGTCGTTGCTGTCGTCGCGTCGCATGACGCGGACGGTTGGCAGTGGGTTGGGTGGCGATGAGGCCCGGCCGTTGAGGGCTGCCCGACGGAACAGTTGAGACAACTGTTCTACTCTGGCTTCGTTCTCCTCGCCCCGGACGGGGCCGACTTGGTTAGCTCGGGGCGGAAGCCCCGAGACATTGGACGCAAGTACAAAAGGTCGCCCCGGATGGGGCCGTCGTTGCTGTCGCCGAGCCGCGTGACGCGAACGGTTGGCAGTGGGCTGGGTGGCGATGAGGGCTGGCCGTTGAGGGCTGCTCGACGGAACAGTTGAGACAACTGTTCTACTCTGGCCTCGTTCTCTCCTCTTCGCTATCAGGACGCCAATAGCAAGCATTTAGCGGCCCAGGCAAACGCCCAAACAATTGGAAGTCGACTCAGTCAACAGCCCGCTAGCGGCGTTTTTTGTTGCCGGGTTTGCCGGACTTCCCGGAGGGTGGTCGTTTGCGGTCCTTGGGCAACGGGGCAGCTTCTACTTCCGGCGTTCCCAATCGCTCGCGGAGTCGATCGGCCATCGTTTTCGGTTTGCTGTCGGAATTTTTCTTTCCATTGGCGCCCGCGGAATCGTTGACTTTGCCATCGACTGTACCGCCACCTTGCAGTGTCGCCGGGTCAAAGTGTGGCTTGGACGGAAGTGTCTTTTTGACCAAGACTCGTTCGCCGATGCCCCACAGACTGCTGGTGATGAAGTAGATGCACAGTCCAGCTGGCACGCGGAAGAAGAACAGGCCCATGACCAAGGTCATGTAGTTCATCATCTTTTGCGTCATCGCGGTTTGTTCATCCGTTGCCGGTGGCATGAACATTTTTTGCTGGGCCAGGAACAGCGAGACCACGATCATCGGCAGGATGTTGAAGTACGGTCCCAACCAACCGGTGCCGCGGCCGGCTAAGTAGTCCCACATCCAGTCGCCCCAGTAGTACATCATGTCGGGAGCGGCCAGGTTCGACGCCCAGGTTGTCCAGGAAGCAAACGCGGCTTGTCGCAGTTCGATGTCCACCGACAGGGTTCGGTACAGGCCGATGAAGATTGGCAACTGCAGGAACATCGGGGCACAGCCTGCCATCGGATTGAAGCCGACGCGTTGCTGCAGTTCCCGTTGGGCTCGGACGCGAGCCTCCATGTCGTCTTTGTGCTTCTCGGCGATCTTCTTCAGTTCAGGGGCCAGCTCTTGCATGCGTTGCGCATTGATCGCCGCTTTTCGCGAAAGCGGGAACATCAGGCCTCGTACGCACAACGTCAGCAGCACGATTGCCAACGCGTAGTTGCCGACGTTGGAGAACAGGTGCAGCAGGCCGCCAAGAGGTTTGGCGACAAACGAGAACCAACCGTAATAGATGCAATCACCCAAGCCGTAGGCTTCCATCACGTCGGGTTGTTTCGGGCCCGCGAACAATCGCAGCGATTGTTTCAGGGAGGATCCCGGGGGCACATCGGCGATGGCGCTGTCGAGGTAGAAGCTGGCGTTGACCGCGCGTTCTTTGTTGTCTGGGACGGCATTGGGGTCGGCGATGATATTCGCGGCAGCGCGACGGAAGGTTTGCAGTGAGGCTTGGCCTTCCGGGGGCAACATCGCGACAGTGAAGTACTGTGCGTCGACGCCGATGTAGCTCAGGTCGCGAGCTGGTGGAGCGGAGTCGGGGGCAAACAACGTTTGGTCGTTTGCTTCGGATTCATTCTTGGCTCGTTTCAGCAACGCGTATCCCGAGACCAGTTCGTGGCCTTCTGCGGTGGTCTTGTAGACGACATCGCGAGCGGCGGAACCGCCCCAGTTGGGACTGATCTTGTTGCTGTACCACCAACCTTCCAGCGTGATGCCGTTGGCACCTTCGATTCGGTAAGCCAGTTCTTGAGCTTCCTCGGCACGGTTGTCGATTTGAACATCCATGTCCAATGAGTAGCTGTCTGGCTTCAGCGAGTAAGTTCGTTGCAGCCCCACCGATTTGCCTGAGGCCGGCTTCATCTCGGAATCGGACAGTTGCAGTTGGTAGGAAACTTGGTCGCCGTTCTGAGAGGCGTCCCAGATCAGATCGCCCGTGTCGACCATTCCCTCGATGGTTTTCTCGCCCGATTGAATTTCGCGTCGTCCCACGCGGCCCACGGTCAGCAAGCACGACAGTCGAGAGAGGTTGCCTTCGACCTCGTCATCGCCGCCGTGCTCGGCCAAGCGGACCAGGTCCAAGGGATGCTCGGACAAGGTGGTTTTGAATTCAATCGGTTTTTCGTTTCGCAGAACCGTGACCGTGGCGTCTTCGCCCGGTTTGGTTTCCAGCATCGCTTCCCGAAGCATCGACAGGTTGTTGACGTTGGTGTCGTTGAAACCGGTGATGATATCGCCCGGCTTCAGTCCGCCTGGCACGCTCGAGGCGGTTGCCAGATCAGCTGGCGTGCCGGGGCCGACCACGTTGACTCGGATGCCAAGGTCGGTGGCGGCGGGGTCCGCGGCCAAATAACCGAGGTAACCGGAGCGGACGTCGACGCGTCGATACTTCAGGCGACCGTTTTCTTTTCGTTCGGTCAGTTCGATCCGTTCAATGCCACCGCCGCGACTGTTCAGGGTGACCAGCATCACATAGCCACTGGCCGCGTCCATCGAACCGAGCGTTGACCAGGTCGGCGATTCGGGGCGAGTGATCGCGTCGGCATCCTCCGGGGCCTGTTCACTGTCGCCGGGCGCATCCGGGTCCGTGTCAGCCACCAAGTCCTCCGCTGACTCGACGGTTTCGCCATCGATTTCGGCGACCACGTCTTCCTCGGGGGGCAGTGGTGGCGCGAACATGGTCCGGAGGGACATGTAGATCAGGAAAAACGCCATCGACGAGAGGATGAACGAAAAGAGTCGGCGTTCCACAGAAATGTCGGCCAATCAGAAGGGAGGCGGGTGAGGAAGCCCGCTATTCTTGCCGCCCGATGCGTTCTTGAAAAGCCAAACTCCTTGCGTGGAGCAGCCGAGAGGCTCAAAAACGCGGCCTCATGCCGTCAAAGGCAGCGGCGTTTCGCCCAATCGTTTCAGATAAGCCTGCAGTTCGGACTCGGAAATCCCCTGTTTGGAACGATCCAGCACAATCCAGGGGCGAGCCTTGCGGATCACACCTTTTTCAAGGAATTCGCCAAACAGTCGCAGTTGCAGGTGCCCTTCGCGACGAAGATCGGTCGTGAAGGGGGCATCGGTGGGGGCCAGAAGCACCGCAATCGAGCCCGTTTCGCCATGCAACTTCACGGTCGAGATCGGCGGGCTGCCGTCGCCCAGCGTGTCGCCTTCATCAAAGATTGCTCCACAATCACCCAGGGCCGTGAGATCCAAGGTTGGATGGGTATCGAGCAGCAGGGTTTGAATCGACAGCGTGGGCTCGATCACCAAGCGGGTTTCGGTGGCTTCGATCACGCGCAAAGCCAGTCGCAACGAATACTGGCTGTCGCCCTGTGGGAGAGTCACATTCCAAACATCACCGCGGATCGATTGTTCCGTGGCGACGGGAAGCGTGTCGTCTCCCACCGGCAACAGGCTGACATGCAACGACCCGTCGGGGTCACCGAAGCTGATTCCATTGGAACCTCCCGCGGTGTGGCAAACCCAATCGTGACCATCCGCATTCCAGTGCGCTGTGTAGCACTGGCCGGCGCTTTGGTCGCGGGCGGCACCAGGTGTTGGGGCCGCGAAATCTTGAAATTGCCACATGGGGATCAGCTCGTTTGTTTGCTTAGCTCTTGTATTCGGCGTCGAAGAACTCTTTGCTGCCTTCCACGTCAGCTTTGATTGTACGCGAGCCTTCTTGCCAGTTGGCAGGGCAGACTTCGCCGTTGGTTTCAAAGTACTGAAGGGCTTTGACCATTCGCATGGCTTCGTCGACGCTGCGGCCGAGTGGCAGGTCGTTGACGACTTGGTGACGCACGAAGCCCTTTTGGTCGATCAAGAACAGTCCACGCAGAGCGACACCGCCGTCGAGCAGCACGTCGTAGTCACGCGAGATTTGTTTGTTCAAATCGGCGACCAAGGGGTAATCCGTCTTGCCGATGCCGCCTTCATTGCGAGGCGTGTTGGTCCATGCCAAGTGCGTGAAGTGGCTGTCAATCGAGACACCGATGATGTTCACGCCGAGGGCTTCGAACTCTTTGGCTCGGTCGCTGAACGCGATGATTTCGGTTGGGCAAACGAAGGTGAAGTCGAGTGGCCAGAAGAACAGCAGGACGTACTTGCCCTCGTAGTCCGACAACTTGAAGTCGTCTTTGAACGTGCCATCGGGCATGACGGCGGTGGCGGTGAAGTCAGGGGCTTTTTGGGTGACCAAAACACTCATGGTGAAGCTTGCTTTCTAAAAAAGAGTGAAACGTGTTGGTGAATGGAGATCGGGATCAGTCGCGAAGGTTCGAATCGAAGACGCGAACTTCGGCCCAGTTGGGTTTTTGACGCTCGATGAATTCCAAGTGCCGGGGGGCGGTTTGGTAAGCATCGTGGGCGGCACGGTTTTCGAAAACGGTGTGCAGGGCCACGTCGTAGTCCATGTTGACCGGGCGGTCGTAGTCAGGCTCGCAGCGACCCACGGCAAAGTCCACCAACCCGGGGTGGTCGTTCAGGTAGGTTTGACAATCGTCCAGCAGCGCGTTGATGGTTTCGTCGCTGCGGTCTTTGGTCGTGAAGAAGACTTGATGGGCGAGTCGAGACATGGTGCTCACGAAGGATCGGAAAAAGGTCAGAAACGCTGCTTCGTGGACAGGACGACGAAGCCGGCGTGGCCGAAATCAAGATGGCTCGTCGGTGATTCTAGCCGCCGCATCAATTGGCTTGAACCGGTCGCCCGCCGCCAACAGGAGGTCGCCGTGGGGTGTACTGGCAGCAATCCTGCGGGCACACATCATGCCAAGCCCCCAGGTCACCCAGAGCGGGTTTTTCGTTCGAAACGCCCAGGCGTTCTTGGACCAAGCCGCAGATCATTTCGACAAAGTCAGGGTGCGTCCCCACCGACGAGGCTCGCGCCATTTTGATCCCACGCTGCTGGCAGAGCTGAGCGGCTTCTTCGTCCAAATCGAACAGCACTTCCATGTGGTCGCTGACGAAACCAATCGGCAAAATCACCAGCGTGTTCAGTTTCTGTGCTTCGTCCATCTCGACGATTGCGTCCAAGACGTCTGGTTCCAACCACGGTTGCGAGGGCGGGCCACTGCGGCTTTGGTAGACCAGGTCCCAGTCCGTCGCACCGCAGGCATTGGCAACCAGACGACATGATTCACGCAGCTGTTTTTCGTAATCGCAGTTGTCTGCCATTCCCATCGGGATGCTGTGCGCGGTGAACAGCACCTTGGTCTCCGCCGGTGAAACACCGATTGTCTGGGCCGCTTTGGAAAGGTTGTCCGACACCGCCGCGATGAATCCTGGATGGTTGAATCCCATCCGAACCTTTTCGACCAACGGGGCGCCCTCGCCGACCTCTTCACGAGCCTGGATGATGTTTTCGCGGTACTGGCGACATCCGCTGTAGCTGCTGAACATGCTGGTGAAGAACGCCAACGATCTTTGCTTGCCGTCTGCCTTCATCTGGCGAAGAGTGTCCGCAAAGGTCGGGTCCCAGTTGCGGTTGCCCCAGTAAATCGGCAAGCCAATTCCGTTGGCGTCAAAGCGTTCTTGCAGGGCCGCGATGAGCTGACGGTTTTGCTCGTTGATCGGGCTGACGCCGCCGAAGTGTCGGTAGTGCTCCACCACTTCCAGCATGCGTTCACGCGGCACATTCTTGCCTCGCAAAACGTTTTCCAAGAACGGAATCACGTCGTCCTGGCCTTCGGGGCCGCCAAAGGACACCAGTAAAAACGAATCGTAGGGAGGCAGTTCACTCATGTTGGGAAGTCACGAAGGCGGCGGTTGGACGAGATGTGCGATGGCCTTCCAAGGCCGTCGACCCTGATTCTGATGGCCTTGGAAGGCCATCGTACGGAGTGATCAACCAACTGTCGGGCGGCAGACCATTAAGACGAAGTGTCAACTCCACCGTGGCCCAACGGCGGCGGCTGGTTGTTGACGCCAAGACAAACCGACTCAGTAGATGTCTTGAGGCGGGAGGTTGTCCGCATCGAGGTCGTCTTCGGTGATGATCCGAAAGCCTTTTTCGCTGAGCGTTTTCATCGCCAAGTCGATGTTTTCCACCATGATCGCGACCGCGGGTTTGCCGTGTGGACGCACGAACAATGGGTAAGCCTGAATGATATTCAATTCGGCTTGCAGCAGCGCCGTGCAAACTCGGAGCAACGGTTGGGGGCCTTCAGGAAGTTCGACGCCGACCAAGTCGGATTCGATGATGGCCAGTCCAGCGCGTTCCAGAATCTCGCGACCGCGGTCCGCATCGCTGATCAGGAAACGAACGAACGCACATTCTGCGGCATCATTGATTGACAGGGCCACAATTCGAATCCCAGTCCCCTCGAATCGACGCACGACTTCGAGCAATTGCCCGACTCGGTTCTCGAGAAAAATGGTGAACTGACGGATCGCGGGGAATTCGCGACCGTGCATGGTTTCGAATTGCGTGTCGGCACCGGCTCCAAAGCTCATGCTCGCAATCTCTTGTTAGCGGCAAAAAGGCGTAATCGCCGGAGTCTACCGGTCGGTTCATCGCACGGCAAACCGTCTGGTTTCGCGATTTGATGCAGGGTACCGCATGGATGCAAGCATTTTCGGGTGCGAATTGGATTTCGGCGACGAAGCGAAATGATCGCTGGGCGACCGCAGTGGTGCCAAATTGAGTGGTGCAATCGCCTGAGGTCTGCCGTGCAGCCTTAAGCGGGTGGGCTGGCGCGCCGTTTGCCTCCCTTGAGTGGTGCTTTTCTATGTCCACGGCAAACGCGGACACTCAACATCACCAACAAAAGGTTCCCCCATGAAATTCCTCCATCGCCAACAACCCCTGCTTCGTTCTTTGGTCGCGACCGCTGCCGTTTCTTTCCCGCTCGCCTGCACGCCAGTCGCGATGGGGCAAACGGGAGACTTTGATCCGGAGGACCGAGGCAGCAAAGTCGAAGACGATGCCTGGTACGACATCTCGGAATGGTTTGACGGAAACGACTACAACCCGACGGACGAGGCTATCGGACGCTGGGACGATGAGGTCTTTTCCTACGAAGAAGCTCGCACAAGCAGCGACTCAGACAATGACCAATTGATCATTCCTGCTGACACGTTTTATGGCGAGGACTACAACGAAAGTCATGTGTCGTACGAGGATCGGGATAAAGACGGAACCTACGAGCGATCCACTCGGTACATCGATCGTGACGGAGACTACCTGAACGATGCCTACGTCTCTTACGTCGACGAAGATGGCGATGGCACGTACGACAGCTATGACTACTCGGAGCTAGGCAACACGTCCAAAAACGCGGTGCCTCCATCCGCGATCGCTCAATCCGTGAAAGAAGGTTTGAGTGGCAAGCGTCATGAAGTGATGGGCACGGTTCGCGATATCAAGACCGTCCAGCGAGGCAACGAGTACTCGATGATGATGCAGGTCAATTCACAAGACGGAAAAGATGTCTGGATCGATCTCGGCGGACATGCAACAGGAGTCCAGCTCTTCAAGGATGACCAAGCCACTTTCTACGGACCGATGGTGAAACGAGGCGAGAAGGAGGTGCTGGTGGCGACCGCTGTCGATCTGCCGAAACACGGAATGTACAAGGTGGAACGATCCGGCAGTCGCTACACGGGTGAGGTTCAGTCAACCAAGACGGCCACGGTTCGCGGGCAAGAGCATTTGGTCGTCAAGTTGAAAACCAAGAACGACAAAATGATGACCGTCGACATGGGACTCGCCTCGGAGGCAAAGAAACCGAGCGAAGGAGAAAAAGTCACCGTCACAGGGGTGCCAGTCAAAATGGGCGACCGAGTCATCCTGATCGCTGATCAAAAGCAGAGCTGATCAGGATTGTGTTCCGTTCGCCGCAAACCAGTGCACCAACTCTAAGGCGAGTGGTCTGTCTATAGAGGTCGATTGCGGTGTCTTGTTGTCCCTTGCGGGGGCCGCGCGGGGGATCGAGCGTGTTTTCGGCACGTAAGTTCCACTGGCGATCGCGCGGCTCTCGTCCGCTGCGGCCCCGCAAGCGAGGGCAATCTTCCCGAAAAATCTATAGGTTTGGGTGGTGAAATAGGCCGGGGAATGTGTCATATTTGCATGCTAATGTGAAAAGCGATTGACTTAACGCGTGCGTTGAGCATGATTCCTGCGCGTTACCCGCATTTCGCTCTTTGTCCCAATCACGCGGTTTCAATCTGCCGGGTGGTCACGTGGCCAAATGAAAAAAGAAGTTTCCCGATCTGCTAATGTCACGATCGATCTTAATTCTATGGAGTCATTTCTATGAAGTTTTGTCACTTTAAAATGCTCGGTTTGGCTGCGTTGGTGTGCGTGGCTGCAATCAGTGGTTGCACCGAATCGAAACCAGCAGCGACGTCGACCGACGAGTTGACTCAGTTCTTGAATGACAACCCCGAGCTGAAGGAGCCGAAGGACGAAGTTCCTGCATCGGATCCATCCAAGCCCTGATGCTTTGATTTGACATCCGGGTGGTGCGTTCTCGCTGGCGAGACCGCCTCTCATGCACTTTTTGATCGCTCTTTTTTCGAAGAAGGAATTTTCTATGAATGCTTCCAGAAAGCATCAGGGCTTCACGTTGGTGGAGTTGCTGGTGGTGATCGCCATCATTGGCGTTTTGGTCGGTTTGCTTTTACCGGCCGTCCAGGCTGCTCGTGAAGCCGCTCGCCGAATGAGTTGCAGCAACAACTTCAAGCAACTTGGTTTGGCAATTCACAACTATCACTCGGCTTACAACGCGATGCCGAAGCACGGTTCAGGGACCTACACCGATTATCCAACGGACAACGGGATCAACCCGCCCGGCGGAAACCGATCGGATTTGTCTGTTTTGGTAGGCATGTTGCCGTTCGTCGAGCAGCAAGGATTGTGGGAAGTGATCAGCAACCCAACGGCTTCCGGTTTCCAGGCGATGGGGCCTTGGCCCAATCGTCAATTGGCTGCCCACGCTGCTGTTCCTTATGATCCGTGGCTGACCAACATTCCTACCTTTCGTTGCCCCAGTGATCCCGGCGTTGGCTTGCCCGCTCACGGTCGTACGAACTATGCCGTGTGCCTCGGTGACTCGGGAACGTTGTGCGACGTTGGTGACACCACCGACTTGGGTAACAGTCGCGGTTTGCGGATCTATCAACAAACGGCCTGTCGCGGGGCTTTCATTCCCCGGACGCAAACCAAGTTCCGCGGGATCTTGGATGGTCTGTCCAACACCATTGCAATGGGCGAAATCATCACCGACTTGGGTGACTACGACACTCGCTCTCACGCAGTGGACAGCCCTGTTGAGGTTTGGCGTGAAAACAACGCGTTGTCGTGTCGGCAGTACATCGATGTGGACCGCCCTCAGTTCTGGCGGAACGATGGTTCCACACCATTCACCGGAGATTCAGAGCAGCGTCGCGGTTTTAAATGGGCACTCGCTCGCCCGTTGTACACGGGCTTCGTCACTGTCCTGGCTCCTAACGATGAGTTGTGTTTCCAAGGCAACCAGGAACGGGAAGGCGACGTCACGCCCAGCAGTCGTCACCAAGGTGGCGTGCATGTCCTGATGTGCGACGGTGCGGTCAAGTTCATCACGGACTCGATCGAAGCCGGCAACAGCAACAGCGCTCAAGTGCGACACGGTGGCGGATTCTTGACCCCTGGTTCGCCATCACCGTTCGGCGTCTGGGGAGCCTTGGGCACTCGCGCCGCGAAAGAAATCATCGACGCAGAATTCTGAGTTCTGGCTGTGCGAGACTTCTTGTTGGTCGTTTGAGACTTTGAGCGACGTTGGTCGCTCAGGTCGGTTGGCTCTCGCGGTGAAAAGCGATCACCGCGGTGTCGGCATTCAGATTGGGATCGTTGTCGGGTTCAATGCGTTGACCCTGGTCAACGTCCCAGAAGACTTCCTGATCGATCACGACGTTCAGTTGGCCCAGCAGGTCACGAACGTCGGCGATCGTGGGGAAGCGTCGGTTGGGCGTGTTGTGCCAATCGAAATCAAACTCGCCCGGGGCTTTGGGCGATCGCCCATGTGTCACGTAGTGATCTCTGAGTTGGCGATAGGCAAAGTTGGGGAAGCTGATGATCGCGTGTCGGCCGACTCGTAGCATCTCGTCCAGCAATTCGACAACGTTCTCGACCGCTTGCAGTGTCGCGTTGAGCACCACGTAATCGAACTGGTTGTCGATGAAGGCGGGCAGTCCGTTGTTCAGGTCGTAGTCGATCACATCGATGCCTCGCATCGCGGTCGACAACAGGTTCTCTTGAGCCACCTCGACGCCCATCAGTCGCTGTCCCGGTTCAACGTGCCGGTCGCGAATCGCGGCGAGCAATTGGCCGTTGCCACAGCCGAGGTCCAGCACGCTGGCTCCCGTGGGGATGATTTCCAAGATGGATTCTTCGTCCACGCTCAGCCTGGTCTCCGAGGGGACCTCGGGACGTGTTTCCGGGTCTCGCAATCGTTCGCGAACCAGCGGTCCGTAGGTCGCGATGTCTTTTGCGATCAGGAAGGCATCGTGCCCCGCGTTGGTGGTGATCTCGGCGTAGGTGACACGTTTGTCGAGTGCCGTCAGCGCGTTGACGACCTCGCGGGATTGAGCGGGTGGGAACAACCAATCGCTGCTGAAACTGATGAGCAAGAAATCACAGGATGCTTCGTCAAACGTTTCCATGAGCTTCAATCGCGTGCCGCCAAGGTCGAATAGGTCCATCGCCATCGACAGTGTCACGTAGCTGTTGGCATCGAAGCGTGTTGTGAACTTCTGGCCTTGATGGGCCAAGTAAGAGCCAATGCTGAAACGTTGTTCAAATTGCGAGGCAATCTGCCGTGGGTCATGACGGTCGGGATCGAACTTGGCCTCCATCGCTTCGACCGACAGGTACGTGATATGACCGAGCATTCTCGCGATCGCGAGTCCTGTGTCGGGGCGTTGGGCTTGATTGTAGTACTGGCCGTCGGCGTAGTGTGGGTCGGTTTGGATCGCGTTGCGAGCGATGACATCAAACCCGAGTGCTTGGCTGTTCAGTCGTGGGGAGGTCGCGATGGCGATGCAGGTTTTCGCCGCGTCGGGGTAGCGATTGATCCATTGCAAGACTTGATGACCGCCCAGGGAACCGCCAACCACGGCCCGCCATTGTTGGATTCCCAGGTGGTCCGCCAATCGCTTTTGAACTTCGACGATGTCGCCGATGGTGATCCGGGGGAAGTTGGCTCCGTAGGGTTTGCCATCAGGCGAGGTGGGGTCCGCGTCGCCGGGGCCGGTGCTGCCGCGACAGCCTCCCAAGACGTTCGGGCAGACGACGAAGAATCGATCGGTGTCCAGGGGCAAACCGGGGCCGATCAAGCCATCCCACCAACCCGGTTCGTCGTCTTGATTGTGACGTGCCGCATGGGAGTCACCTGAGACGGCATGGCAGACCAGAATCGCATTGGATGCTTCGGCGTTCAGCCTGCCCCAGGTCTCAAAGCAGCATCGAACCTCGGGAAGTTCGCCGCCGCGTTCGAGTGTCAGCGGTTGATCAAACGTCACGTACTTGGCATGCGTCAAAGGAGCGTCGGTCCGCACATCGTCGGTGCTCGACAGGTCCTCGTTGGAAAGCTCACCCATGGAAGTTTGGCTCTCGATTCGTGCTTTCCGAAACGATCTCCCGGAAGCTTTTTCGCGGGAGATGGAATGTTTCGGAGGCAACGTTTCGAATGCTTCTGCGGTTACGCGGTCGCAACGGCCAGAGCCTGTTTGAGGTCATCGAGGATATCGTCGATGTCTTCGATGCCCACCGAAACCCGGACGTACTCGGGGCTGACACCGGCGCGTCGTTGCTCGTCTTCGGTGAGTTGCTGGTGCGTGGTGCTGGCGGGGTGAATGACCAGCGTTTTTGCATCGCCGATGTTGGCCAGATGCGAGCAAAGTTGGCAAGCGTTGATGAACTTCTTGCCCGCTTCCATGCCGCCTTTGATACCAAACCCGAGGATGGCACCTTTGCCGTTGGGAAGGTATTTCTCTGCCATCGCATGATGCGTGTGCGATTTCAGGCCGGGGTAGTTGACCCATTCCACGGCGTCGTGAGCTTCCAGGAACTCAGCCACTTTCATCGCGTTTTCGCAGTGACGCGGCATGCGAAGGTGAAGGGTTTCGATGCCTTGCAAGAACAGGAACGCAGCGAAGGGGCTCATCGCTGCCCCCGTGTCACGCAACCAGTGCGTGCGGATGTGGACGTTGTAGGCGATGTTGCCCATGCCACGCAGGTGTTCTTCGAAAACCGCACCGTGGTAGGAAGGGCTGGGGGCACAGAACTCAGGCCACTTTTCGGGTTGGTCGGCCCATTTGAAGTTGCCGCTGTCGACGATGCAGCCACCGATGTGCGTGCCGTGGCCACCCAGGAACTTGGTTGTGCTGTAGATCACGATGTCGATGCCGTGCTCGATCGGACGCAGCAAGTAGGGCGTCATCACGGTGTTGTCACACAGCAGAGGGATTGCGCCGTGAGGTGCCGAGTGGGCGGCGTCCGCGATGGCTTTGAAATCGGGCACATCGTTTCTGGGGTTGCCGATGCTCTCCATGTAAACCAGTCGCGTGTTCTCATCGACCAGTTCGTGGATCTTTTCGGGGTGATCGGGATCGAAGAAGCGAACTTCGATGCCGAGGTTCTTCAGCGTTTGCGTGAACAGCGTCCAGGTGCCGCCATACAGCGACGTGCTGCTGATGATGTTTTGGCCGCTGTGAGCGATCGCCAGAACCGCCGCGGTGATCGCGGCTTGTCCCGATGCGAAGCACAGTCCCGTGGCACCGCCGTCCATCGCTGCGATGCGTTTTTCCAGCACATCGACCGTGGGGTTCATCAAGCGACTGTAGATGTTGCCAAATTCCGCCAAGCCAAACAGGGCGGCTGCGTGATCCGTGCTGTCGAATTGGTAGCTGGTGGTGGCGTAGATCGGCACCGCGCGGCTTTTGGTCGTGGGGTCAGCGACTTGTCCGGCGTGAAGAGCTCGGGTCGCCAGGCGATGATTTTGAGTCGGATCGGCGGACATGCAAAAACTCGATCGTGGGGGACTAGGAAGGGGATTTCAGCGGCAAAGACGCAGCAGGCTAACAAATCGTTCAGCGATTGTCGCCAGCCAGCTTGATCAGCTTTTCGGCACCTCGACGCAGCGTGTCATCGCTGGCCGCGAAGCTGATTCGGAAGTGGGAATCGTGTTGGCTGAAAATCTTGCCAGGAATGATCAGCAAGCCATCGGCGATGGCGCGTTCGACAAACGCTGTCCCGCCCTCGTTTCCCGGGGCTTTCGGAAACAGGTAGAAAGCGCCCCCAGGGCTGGTCAATTCAAAGTGCGGGGACAATTGTTCGACCATGAAATCGCGTTTTCGGCGGTAGTCATCGATATGGCCGTCCAGCGAGACTTCCATCGCTCGCAGGGCTCCCCACTGGGCGGGCTGCGGCGAGCAGACAAACGAATACTGTTGGATCTTGAGCATCGTCGCGATGATTTCAGGCGGCCCGTGGACGTAACCCACTCGCCAGCCTGTCATCGCATGCGATTTGCTGAAACCGTCAATCACGATCGTCTCGGGGTTGGTCGCCGCGGGCGATGCAAAATCGCCGTCGTAGAAGAATCGGCTGTAAATCTCGTCGGAAAGCAATGCGATGTTGTGCTTGGCCGCCAATTCGCCGACGTCCCGCAGGTCTTGCTCCGAAGCGGTCACCCCGGTCGGGTTGGCCGGGCTGTTGACCAGGATCATCTTGGTTTGGGGGGTGATCGCCGCTTCGATCTTGGCTGGATCCAAGCGGAAATCGGGGTAGGAGTCGATCGTGACAGGGATTCCGCCGCACAGACTGACGAGGGCCGGGTACATCACGAAGTACGGGTCCAGGAAGATGACCTCGTCGCCGGGATTGATCATCGACAGCATTGACAGCACCAAGCCGCCCGATGTCCCGCTGCTGATGAACACGTCTCGGTTTTGACCGGGGTACTTGGCGTTGACCTCTGCCAGCAGCCTTTCTCGCAGCGGAGCGATGCCCTGGGTTGGCGAGTAGGCGTTTTTGCCCGAGCGAATCGCGTCGATGGTGGCGTCTTGGATTTCTTCGGGGACGTCAAAGTCCGGTTGCCCGATCGACAAGTTGATCGGGTCTTTCAGTTTCGCAGCCAGATCGAAAACTTTTCGAATTCCGCTGCTATCAAAGGAGGCCGTTCGATCCGCGATCCAAGGATGCATGGTGACTCGTTGTCAGTGATTGAGGGTTGGGGCACCGTAGCGGAAGTCGTCGAGACTTTCGGGACTTCGTCAAGGAAGTCGAAACTCTTGACGAGTTTCGCTACTCAAGCAAATCACGCTCGTTTCGCGGATCAGGATATCATTCACCTCGGGTTTCGGTAGTCCGTGTTTGAGTCTCGAGCTCCGTCGATTGACACCGCCGCCCTGCCCTGCCCAAGATTTGGGATGGCCCGCCCGGGATTATCAGAGGGTCCGTTGCGGGCGGTTGGTGAAGCGAAAAGGAAAAATCGTGCTAGGAAGGATGTTGAAAACGGGATGAGCGAAATTCGATTGATCGAGCCTGTGGTCCGTTTTTGCGCCGTGATTTCGCGACACGAGGAGGCTCGCCAGTGGGCGAAGCAGCGGTTGGCCGAACGCTGGGGTGAACTCGGTGAGCAAGGCACGCCCAGTTCGTTCGAAGCAGGAGGGTTTTACAAGCCTGAAATGGGCGATGGTTTGACCAAGGAATTGATTGGAATCGCCGAATTCGCCGATCCGGCTGGGTTGGCGGACTGGAAAAACGTCACCAACGATTGGGAAGCCGAATACGCTTCGCTGGGCCGGCATCCCGAGCCTCGGCCGTTGAATTTGGATCCCGGGTACGTCAGCCAGGCCAAGTTAGTGTTGGCGACGATCAAGGATCGCGATCACCGGATTTATCTGCGAGACGGGATCTTTGCCGAGGTCACCTTGAACTATGTTGGTGGCCGTTGGGTTCATCACCGATGGAGCTACCCGGATTATCGCATTGAAACCGTGGCCCAGTTCGCGGCGGCATGCCGAGGGCGGTTGCGTCAGCATTTGAAGGCGACCGGCGGTTTTCGTGTTGGGGTCAAGAAAACCCCCGGTGCGAAGTCCGTGACTGGCTCCTGAGGCTCGTTTCGTCGGCCGGTGAGATCCTGGCGATCGCACAGGCAAACAAATCCGCCGAATCCGTGTTCTGGCTGCAAACCAAACGGGTTGGTCTCGCGTAGCAGCCTGACCGAAGGTTCTTTCCGTCCTTTTCTCGACACGAGTCGCCAAGCATGATTGCTGGGTCCGCTATTTCACTGTTCTCCGATTTTGCTGGCGTTGAATCGGGTTTGTTTCCAGTTGCCCAGGTCGGCAAGTGGCTGCCCGTGTTCGTCACCCCCCTTTGGGTTCTGTCGATTGGGTTGCTGCTCGGGGCGTTGGTGACCGCGGTGGTCCACGGCGTTTTGAGTGCCCTGTCGTTTGTGCCGGGGTTGGGGAATTTGGCAGACGACCCCAAGCGTGGCGTCACGCTGTCGCTGGTCGCCGGTGCGATTTTCTCGGCCGTGTTGTGCTACTTCTACGTGCCCCAAGGCGGTGAGAATGGCCAGCTCCTGTATCTGCCCCTGGTGACCTTGGGCATGATTCTGGGGTTTGGGTTGATCTACGGAATGTGGCATCGAACTCGATCCGAGTGGATGTCGATTCTGGGCGAAGGTGTCATCCCGTACATCTTGAGCACGCTGGGTGTGTTCGCCGTGATCGGTTTGGGATCGACGCCGTTTGTCGAAAACCCGATGGCGATTCTCGAGAGCGTTCCCGCGGTGAACTTGGTCGGTGACGGCACCGTGGTCGAAGTCGCGACCATCGCTCCTTCGTCTGACCCGGACATTCCTGAGTTCCTGCCAGCGGAGATCACTTACAACTTCCGCAACGTCGCGGAACTGCGAATCGAAAGTGACAAGCGAGTTTTCCTGGCCGATTCCGACAAAGCCGAAGCCTTCAGCCGTGCTCCCATCGAGTTGAACCCGGGCAGCACCGAAGCGGTGACCTACAAATACGAAGACCGTGAGCAGCCACCGATTCCGGGTGACCCGTCCAAGCTGCACATCTACAACCAAGAAATCGACCCGGCTCGTGTGGTCTTCACGTTCAAGAACTTGCCGCAGATTCCGCAAGCGTCGTCGATCGTGTTTTCTGCGATTGCATTCTTTTTGACGCTGACCGGATTCATGGCGCTGCGGCAAGCGGCTCCTCGGGTTTGGGCGTTGGCTCTGTCGACCGCCAAGAACGAGATGGCTCAGCCGTTGTACCTGTTGCTGTTGGCGATCGGGATCTTCGCGGTGTTGCTGTTTGGGATCTTCCCATTCAACACGCTGGGCGATGACATTCGACTGCTCAAAGACAGCGGTGTGACCATGATCATGGTGTTGGGCATGTTGCTCGCCGTGTGGAGTGCCGGAACATCTGTCAGCGACGAAATTGACGGCCGAACCGCATTGACCGTGCTCAGCAAACCGGTGAGTCGACGTTCGTTCATCTTGGGCAAGTACACCGGAATCATGTTGGCCGTGTTGGTGCTGTTCGTGATTCTGGCAGCGGTCTTGTTGGTGGTGATGTCTTACAAGCCGATTTATGACGCTCGAGAAACCAGTCAACAGCAGCCTCCGTGGCAAGTCGGCCATGAAGAGATCATCACGACATTGCCGATCTTGGGCCTGTATTTCATGGAAACAATGGCGATTGGTGGAATCGCGGTCGCATTGGCAACCCGTTTGCCGCTGCTGGCAAACTTCATCACGTGTTTTGCGATCTACGTGGTCGGCAACCTGCTCAGTCCGTTGGTTGCGTCGGCGAGAGAGAACACGGAATTGGTCGGATTTGTTGGTAAATTGATAGCGGTGGTGGTCCCCAATCTGAACTCATTCAACGTTCAGGCGGCGGTGGACGCAGGAAATGCGATCCCTCTGATCTACTTGGCGGCCGCTTTCAACTATCTTGTGGTGTTTGTCATTGCCATTTGGATGGTGGCGATGTTGTTGTTTGAAGATCGCGATTTGGCTTGATTGCCGCGTCTGTTGCATTGGAAGCTGGTTTGAGAAAAACGGTGACCGGTCGTGACGGATCGTCGATCGCAACGATTGCGGTCGGGATAACAAACGAACGGTGGCTAGATTTTCAACGAGGCTCGCAACGGTGAATCGCTTTTCCAGTCTGAAACAACCACGTCGCGAACCGGAAGCGGCGGGCGCACCCTTGCATCTGGTTTGCGCTGCCATTGCCGGTTTGATCATTCCGGTGTTGGTGGTGGTCTTCGGCATCATTGCGGTGCTGGTGGATGAAGGCGGTGGGTTGTCCCGTTCGCCGATTCAGTTGGGGACCCACCTTTCGATTCCGCTACCAGATTTCTTTTTGGCGCAGAACAAAGTCGTTCAGCTATTCAGCTTGGTGGGATTGTCATTGGCAATCGCGGTCGTGTTCTGCCTCGCCGTTTGGTTGCACCGACGCTCGGCCGACGCCCGGTCCAGACGCGTGATCAAAATGCTGCACTCTCGAACGTTGAAGCAAAGCTTGCGGCGGGCGGAAGTGGAAGGCGCTGCTGCCCAGCGTGAACGCGCTCGTTTGATCATCGGCCGGCATCTGCCCGAGGTCGGTCGAGGTCTCTCGCTGTGGTACCGCTCGATCCCACGCAGTGTGCTGATGTTGATCGGTTGCGTGACGCTGGCGTTGTTGGTCAACGTTTGGTTGGCGATTCTTGCGGTGATCAGTGGCGTGGCGCTGTGGCGTTTCTACGCGAAGCTCCGCAATCCCGATTGGTTGGAGCTCTCCCGTTTTGAAATCCCTCAGATTCGTGAGCGGTTGATTGGTTTGATCGGCGACGCGCCCATGATGGCGAGGTTGCAAGCGGGCGGTTTGGCCGATCAAGCTTACGAAGCGGAACTGGATGCACTGGATCGGCGGATTGCTGGCGATGACGCGCGACGAGGGCGATTGTGGCCGGTGATGATGATGGCCGGTGGCGTCGCGATCGCAGTCATGCTGCTGGGTTTGGGGCTGAACACACTGCAGGGTGAACAAGGTTTGAGCCTGCCTTCCGCATTGGTGCTCGGGTTGTCGTTGACCGGCGCGGCGTTGGCTGCGGCACGCTTGAGTGAACTCAAACGGCAACTCCGTCGCAGCAGCAAAGCTTGCGAATCGGTCTACTTGTATCTGCAACCCAACAGCGAAGTTTCTCCTAGCGAACAACGTGTTGGATTGGGCGGGCTTCGAGATTGCGTGACGATGGAAGACGTTTCGCTGCAAGATTCCGCCGGCAAAGCAATCTTGCGTGACTTGAGTTTGTCGTTGCAACCGAAGTCGCTGGTGGCTTTCCTCGGTACGGAAGAGGTTTCGACGCGTGCCCTGCTGGAATTGCTGATGGGGTTTGGTCGCCCGCATCGAGGCAAAGTTCAGATTGATGGCATCTCCTTGCTGGACGTTCACCCCCAGGCCCTCGCGAAAAACGTGATGTGGATCGGGCCCGACGGGCCGCTTTGGGAAGGTTCGTTGCGAGAGAATTTGATGGCGGGAGTCGACCGCAGTGTCGACAACCGTGACATGGTCGAAACCCTCGAGCGACTTGGGATCTACGAGCGGATCACTCGACTGCCCGAAGGCTTGGAGACGATCATTGAGCCAGGTTCCAATTTGGGATCCGGCGATGATTCGGAGTCGTTGGGAACCGATGTTCGCTACGCGGTTGGGATCGCCCGTGCGATGTTGCACCGGCCGCCGATTGTTCTTGCCAAAGAGCCCCCTGCCCCGACCGAACATGTCAACGAAGATCCCTGCTTGATTGCACTGCGTGAATTGGCGGATGCTGGCTCGTTGGTGGTCATGTTGCCTCACCGGTTGAAGACGTTACGTTCTTGTGATCGGGTGATGTTGCTCAATGGCCCCAACTTGGTGGGCGAGGGGCGACACACCGAGTTGCTGAATTCCAGCGATCTGTATCGCCATTTGAACTATTTGTTGTTCAATCCCTACCGACACCGAAGCCCATCCTGAGAGAGGCGTGTGACGCAAACCAACGAGGACGACGAACAAACCCCCGACGACGTCTTTCGAACTGCCGTCGCGGTCGAAGCCGGGTTGGGTGCCCTGGCGTTGATTCTTGGATACCTGCTGGGGCCGAGCGCCCGGGATTTGGTTCCGCCGCTGAACGAAACCGCTGTGCCGGCGGTGGTGGGTGGCATCGGGCTGGGGATCGTTGCGACCATCCCGCTGCTGTTGTTTGTCGCCGTGTTGCGGCGGATCAAACACCCCGCCATCGAAGAGCTCGACAAACTCGGGGATCACCCGATGATCGGTCTGATGCTGCGGCTGAATGGCTGGGAGTTGTTTGCGATCAGCCTGTGCGCGGGCGTTGGCGAAGAATTGTTGTTTCGCGGTTGGTTGTTGCCTTGGTTGGCCGGAGACGCTGCGTCCTTGGCTCCTGACCTGGAGGCTCCATCGCGTTGGTGGGCCTATGGTGGATGGCTCGGCAGTTTGCCCAACTCCGTCACCGAATTCGCATGGCCAGACGAAAGCCTGATGGCCTGGTGGTCTCGTGTGGGCGGCTGGGAATTGACCGCGGCTTGGTTGGTTTCTTCATTTGCCTTCGGGATGTTTCATCCGATCACCAAGCTCTACATCGCCATCACTGCCTTGATGGGGTTGTACTTTGGAGCGTTGTTGATCGTCAGTGGAAACCTGTTGATCCCGATCACCGCTCACGCCCTGTACGATGCGGTTCAGTTATGGGGTGCCGGGCGAGCGGAAGAAGAAGAGTCGGATGAAAAGTCCGACCAAAGCTGATCGACTCGATCGGCTTGTGTGGCAACGGTGATGAAGTTTGCCGGCATGCCAATCGCCAGCCTTCCATGGGTCGTGGATCGACCCAGTGCATCGGCACCGTTGGCAGTCGCCATGCGGAGAACCTCCGTTGGGATCAGGTCCTGGCGATGGCGGAGCAAGTGCTGGATCTCACTCCAAAGATTCAGGTCCGGGTTGCTGGCTCGGGAGTCCGTTCCGAGCGCCACGTTGATCCCAGCGGCTTGCAGTTCCGCGACGGGGTGTTGGGAGTGCCCAAAGAAATGATGGGTTCGCGGGCAGTACACCACGCTGCAATTCGGATGCGATGCGATGCGTTGGATTTCGCTTTCGTTCAGGTCGTTTCCATGAACGATCAACGTGCGAGGTGCTTTGGCGAGCAAGTCGATCAGATGCACCAACGGCGAAGGTGCTGCCCATGGAAAGAACTGGTCGACGGGCAACCCCAAGGCTTGCAGTGATTCAGCAAATGGTCCGGTCCCATGATTCAGTAAGTCTCGTTCAGCGGGGGATTCCGCCACGTGCATCGCCAAGGGAACCCGGTTTCGCTTGGCGGTTTCAATGCAGTGGTTGAGCAACGGCAGCGGGGTCGAGTAAGGAGCATGCGGGCTGATGGCGGCAGCACTGGCTTGCAAGTCTGGCGAGGCATTCTTTTCGAGGTGTTGTTCCGCCTGGGCCATCCGTTCGTCGCCCCGTGCTTGGCTCAGCCCGAGCACTTCGGCGAACGCGATTGTGTTGCTGGGGATCGTTTCCAGTGGCGTGGTCACGATGTCGGCGATCAATTGGGTTCCCGATGCGATTGCTTCCGCGTGCCCTTTCAGAACATGTTTCTGTCGCGTGTTGGTATCCACCATCCCACGGGTCGCGATCACTTCACGAATCCAATCAGCCAGTTCCATGCCGGCCTGCCCGATCGGTTGAACCAAGTCGCTGAATTCGAGATGCGTGTGCGCGTTGACCAGCCCCGGTAAAATCGCAACGTCGCCCAGGTCAACCAGGTCGCCTTCGACTTGGGAATCTTGAAACGGGCTGATCAAGGTCATGATTCCCGAGTCAACCACGATCATCCCATTGGGGATTGGATCGCCATCGATGGGCAGCAACCAGCGTGCGCGATAGGTTTGTTTCGATGAATGGTGCAAGGCAGAATCAGGTCAATGCGAATGACAAAGGAGACCGACAACTCGAATGGGAGGCGACGGAGTCGTTGCCGCCCAGGTTCTTTGATCGTCGCCCCGAGGTCGTTGCACGCCAGTTGCTGGGATGCGGGTTCGCTCGGCAGATCGCGGGCACCTGGATCGGCGGATGGATCGTGGAAACGGAAGCCTACCTGTCCCGGCGCGATGCTGCGAGTCACAGTGCACGCGGTGCAAAGCCGGGAAACGCGTCCATGTTTGGGCGGCCTGGCACATTGTATGTCTATCCCATTCACGCCAAGCATTGTGTGAATTTGGTCACCGGGTCGGTCGGTCGCGGGTCTGCGGTTTTGATCCGGGCTCTGGAGCCCGTTTGGGGAATTGACCGCATGGTGAATCACCGTGGTTTGGTGACGGAAGGGGCTCCCGATGGCAGGTCGCTGACAACCGGACCCGGGCGATTGTGTCAGTCCCTGGCGATCGATCGTCGATGCGACGGAGTGGATCCAATTGCCGATGAAAGCTGGCGTGTGTTCTCGGGCCCCAGTGTTCCACGCAATGGCATCACCACCACGCCCCGGATTGGAATTTCGCAGTCCGTTGAGTTGCCGCTGCGGTTCTTTGTGGATGGGAATCGGTGCGTGAGTGGCTTGGCTCGCCAGCATCGCCGTCCCCGTCGGGATTCGCTCCAGTGAGAATTCGCTACACTGCGACCGACCCATCGGTGGCCGGTTCGACGGCCCGGGGTGTCTGAACCGTCAGTTTGTCCATGACTTCCATAACAGCATGTCTTCCAACGCCACCACTGAAGAACACGTCCTTGTGATCCCCGCGACCTTGATCGAATCGATCGGGCAACTGGAGGGATTTGATCGCGACGTGGATCGATTCTTGCAGCCCATTTTAGCGAGCGATGAATTGTCCTACCGGCCTCGCAGCGCGATGGAGCTTGATCCCAGTTTCAAGCAGTTGATTCCCTACGTCGTGATGCAGTGGACGGATCCAGCGGACGGCAGCGTCAAATGGTTTCAGTACACTCGCGGTGGCGGTTCGGGCGAAAAACGCTTGCACGCCAAACGCAGCATTGGCGTTGGGGGGCATATCAGCCAGGAAGATGCGGGAGGCGACGAAGATCCCTACACGATCGGCATGCGTCGTGAACTGGACGAGGAAGTCACGATCGGTGCTCCCTACGTCGATCAACGTGAAGGACTGCTCTACGACCCCAGCAACGAAGTTGGCCGGGTGCACTTAGGTGTTGTCCACCGATTCATTCTGGACCAACCGCATGTCACCAGCAATGAACCCGAACTCGCCGAAGGCCAATTCGTTTCCGTCGATGTGCTTCGACAAGAACGCGAGAACTTGGAAACCTGGAGCCAGCTCACTTTGGACGCGCTGTTCCCAGCGACGGTGTAGTCGAGAGATGAAAAAAACTGCCGCCATGAACGGTTCATGACGGCAGCATCTCCCATCAAAACATGAACGCCGCCCTGGTGGCGACTGGAGGGGGGGGGACCACGTCACGATGGTCCCGTCCGTCGGAGCACAGTTCGCGATTGGGCGAGAGCACGGTGGTCATTTGGGAGTACGGTGGCATGCAATCGTGCCAACGATAGCCACGTCCCCAAACGGCTTGTTTGGTCAACCCAGCCGTCGCCAAAACTGCGGGCGATTGAGCGTTTGGGGCAGGCCCAAAAAAAGCGGCCAGCAATTGCTGACCGCTTTTTTTAATTTTCGAACCGTGCATTCAGGTCCTCACGTTCAATCAACAAGATGAGTGACTGCGAGAGCTTTCGTGCTCCGGCCAGTGCTCTTTTGAGCCCCGTGTTACTTCGTGCCTTCGTAGCCTTCGGTGATGGCATCGGCCTCTGCCAGTGCGGCTTCGTATTCGGCAATTTTTTCAGCGTCGGAATTATCGACAATGTTGCTGTTGCCGGAATCGCATCCGAGAGGA
The DNA here is from genome assembly GCF_001027925.1 of Rhodopirellula islandica. Lineage (NCBI taxonomy): Bacteria > Pseudomonadati > Planctomycetota > Planctomycetia > Pirellulales > Pirellulaceae > Rhodopirellula > Rhodopirellula islandica. The sequence continues at coordinate 23,156 of NZ_LECT01000038.1, forward strand.
GCCAGGAACAAGCCAAGCAGTCCGAGAGTCAGCGTCCAATTTTTCATCGTTCAATCCAAAAGTGAGAGAAAATAAGCTGTCGAAATGAACAACTGCACTCCCATCTGTCAAAGATGGGAATGCAGTTGCGAAGTCAGTTGAGTGCAAGGGCAGCGAAATCAGAACTCGCCGTCGATCACTTCTTTTGCGGAACGCGATCCAAGAGCGCCCCAAAGTCCGTATGGGCTTGCACTGCCTGCTGTTGGCGATCCCGCGCGATCAGAGACCTGCGGTGCGTTCTTGTTGCCGGCTTCGATCGATTCGGTGATGAACTTGACCGCCCCGTCGCCCATCAGCACATGAACACCACCTTGGTGACGGCTCGAAGGAGGTGAAACCACGTCGCGGTGGTCGGTGCCTTCCGAGCAAAGCTGCGCGTTGGGGGCCAAGACCGTTGTCATTTGGGAGTACGGAGGCATGTAGTCGTGCCAACGGAATCCGCGTCCCCAAACCGATTGCTTCGAAACAGTGTTCGACCAGAACAACGGGCGTTCGGGATCGATGTAAGGTTCGGCGTACGAAGGGTTCAATCGGCATTCATTCTTTTCACTCGGGGCAGCGTGCGCGCCGGTGTTGGTTGCCACAGTGGTGCGTTTGTCGTTGTCGCCCAAGTCAGTTGCGATTTCTCCGCACATGATCGTGTTGGACAAACCATCCAGCGTGTCGCGGAATTTCATGTGACGTCCCGTGACAAACATGCCTCGGTGCGATGCATTCGAAGCGTTGGCGTGGGAGGTGTCCGAAATGTAGGGCAGCTTGCCACCTTCGCCGACTTCGTCGACATCCAGGTAGGAGTCACGGGAATACACGGCCGAGTCACCATGGCAGGCGGCGTAGTTGGTGCGTCCAAGCGATGGCAACCCAGTTCCCGGATCGCTGGGGCAACGAAGACCAGGAAGTTCGGTTGCCCACGGTGGGTATTGAACACGATCAGGGAACGGCCCCATCGATTGCCACGCGGGACTCCGGACGGAGCCATCGGAGTTGACGCTCAGCGGATTGGAGATCTGTTCCCACAAGCCCTGTTGCTCAACGAAGGGAAGCAAACCAACCAAGTAAGACAGGCGGTAGTTGGAGGAGATGTCTCCGTTTGGACCGCTGTCCCAAGGGTCACGCCCACCAACGGCGTAGGTTCCGGAGCCTTGCACAGGAAGGTTGTTGAATGCCGAATGGTAGTTGTGAACAGCCAAGCCGATTTGCTTGAAATTGTTGCTACAACTCATTCTGCGGGCAGCTTCGCGAGCGGCCTGGACGGCTGGCAGCAACAAGCCGACCAGCACGCCAATGATTGCGATCACCACGAGCAACTCCACCAGAGTGAAACCGCGGGGGCGGGAAATACGTGTGTTCATCAAAACCTCTATGGAACAAAAAAAGGATGGGATTGCCCTGGCTCTGAAAATTCAGTCCTGAATTCGGAGGGGCAAAGGCGATCGTTTCGGTGGGGCTTGGAGCCACCTCCCTGGCCGATTGCGTGTTGATCTGCTGCTCTTCTGGGGAAGGCGAATACGCGAATCCAGAAAGAGCCAACGGGTTATTATCTAACACACGCTCATTGTGAGGGTGTTGATGAAACTTTTGATACCAGGTGTTTTTTTCGAAATGATTGTCCTCGCCACCTGCATTTCTCTTGCGTGTACTTCTGGCGGTTGTTGCTGCTGCACTGGAAGGGTGGGTTGCCTTCGCGGAATCCCGATCAGATTCTCGTTTTTCTCCTATTGCAAAATCGGTGATTCAACTACTCTTCGGGGCCACAGAAGTCGGCGGCGTGCAAAGTGACGTCGCGATCGGCTTTTCTGCGACAGGTCTTCAGTGTGATCCTCTCGGCAACGACCCGAGAGGCGATCCAATCCGTCGAGCGTCTTGATTGATCGCTTGAGGCGGATTCTTTCTAGTGAATGAGAAGCGGCGTCGCGGTTGTGTCGGAATGCAAGGGTTCGAAAGTCGGGAGCGACTGATCGAACCGACGAGCAACCAGGTTCAAGGCTCTGAACGAGTCTTCTGGTTTGGCATTCCATCCTTACCAATTCTGCCGCGACCTTGACCGCCTGCGAATCAGCAAGCTGGGTGCGGCTACCTTTTTACCGCACGAGATTTTTGATGTCTGATCATCCCGCTTCCAAGGAAACGTTGGTCGATCCCACGTCCGAGTTGAACTCGCAAGAACAAACTCTGGACACGTTTGAGATGTCGACCACGGAGACTGTGGTCGATCTTTCCGCCCAGTGGGCCACCCAGTATGCCAACGCTGTGATCGATCCGAGCGAAGTTGCTTCGCCAACCGTCGACGAATCACTGTTGTATTACCAAGCCGATTGCACCGAAGAAACTTCGGATGCACCCGTGGAGGTCCAATCTGAATTGTCTGTTGAGCCCGTTCAAGTGGAAGTCGCTGAACTGGAACAACCGATTCAGGATCCACCCGCTCTGCAAGAGCAGTCGGTCGCATCGGCGCCAGAAGTGGTGGCTGAATCGCAACCAGAACCACAACCTGTGGTCGAACCAGAGCCAGTGGTTTCGCAGCCGACGCTCGAGTCCGTTGTTCAGCCGGAGCCTGTTGCACAGCCTGAGGCCGTTGCACAGCCCGAGCCTGTTGTTCAGTCGGAACCTGTTGTTCAGCAGGAGCTGGTGGAAGAGCAGCAGCCCGTTGCATCGCCCGAACCGATCGCTCAACCCGAACCGATCGTTCAACAAGTGCCCGTGGCAGAGCCCGAACCTGTTGCACAGCCAGAACCTGTCGCCGCAGCAGCTCCTGTCGCCGCTGCAGTGCCTGCTGCCGAAGTGGTGGCGGTTCCCAAGCAAGAATTGGACGTCAAACCCGTCGAGCCAGTCGCTCAGCCAGTGGCGCCTGTTCGAGAAGAAACGAACCCGCCCGCTCAGTCCAGTGAAAGTGCGAAGGCAGAAGTGTCTCCGCAGTCAAACGAGCCCGCCGAGCCCGCCGAGCCCTTGTTTCGCGACCTGGATTTGCGCAAAGAAGTGCAAAAGGCAGTGGCGGCTTCCGGGTACGACAAACCCACTCCAATCCAAGCTGAGATCATTCCCTACATGCTGGATGGTCGCGACGTTTTGGCTCAGTCGCAAACCGGTACCGGCAAGACAGCTGCCTTCGCGCTGCCGATCTTGTCGCGAGTGGACGTTCGCAACCGTCGTCCGCAGGTGCTCGTGCTGGCACCCACGCGAGAATTGGCGATTCAAGTCGCTCGTTCGTTCACCAAGTACGGTGCCGATCTGGAGGGTTTCCAAGTCGCAGCGATCTACGGTGGTCAAGACTACGAACCGCAGTTGCGTCAACTCCGGCGTGGCGTCCAAGTTGTGGTGGGGACACCCGGTCGAGTGATCGATCACGTCAAGCGTGGCACATTGGACCTTGGTTCGCTCGACTGCCTCGTGCTCGACGAAGCCGACGAGATGCTCAACATGGGATTCTTGGAGGACGTGCAATTCGTCCTTGAAAAAACTCCTGACGGACGCCAAGTCGCTTTGTTCTCAGCGACGTTGCCCAAGCCCATTCGCAAGATCGCGGATGAGTACTTGAACGATCCCGCTCGGATCACGATCAAATCCAAGACCATCACGGCAGCATCGGTTCGGCAGCGAGCACTGTTTGTCTCGCCACGCGACAAGACCGATGCCTTGGCTCGCCTCTTGGAAGTGGAAGACACAGATGGCGTGATCGTCTTCACCAAGACAAAGGATTCCACCCTCAGCGTTGCTGAGAAATTGAGCCAGCAAGGTTTCTCCGCCGTCGCACTCAACGGCGACATGCCGCAAAAAGTTCGTGAACGGACCATTGATCAGCTCAAACGGGGGCAGCTCGATGTGTTGGTTGCCACCGATGTGGCCGCTCGAGGTCTGGACGTTCCGCGAATCAGTCACGTGTTCAACTATGATTTGCCGCATGACAGCGAATCGTATGTGCACCGCATCGGGCGGACTGGACGTGCCGGACGCAGTGGAGAAGCGATCATCTTCCTGACCAACGCTCAGCGTCGTCAGCTTCGCTTCATTGAGAACACGACCAAGCAGCCCATTGAAGTCGTCGATCTTCCGACGGTGGCCGACATCAACAACGCTCGTGTCCGTCGATTCAAGCAACGCATCACCGATGTCTCCGCTGACCAAGATCTGACTGTCTTCAAGGACATGATCGCTCAGTACGCTGAGGAAACCGGCAAATCGATGGACATGATCGCCGCCGCGTTGGCCGAAATGAGCCAAGACGGACGTCCGTTCTTGTTGAAAGAACGCCCCAAGAAACAGCGTGAGCGTCCCGAACGCGATAATTCTCGTGGCCGGGACTCGTTCGATTCGAACGACCGATCCGGCAATCGTGGATCCTTCGGCGATGATCGCCCTCGTCGACCCAAAGGCCGTCCATTGACGCCCGTCAAAGAAGGCATGACCCGCTATCGTCTCGATGTGGGTTGGCAAGACGGAGTCAAACCCGGCAACATCGTCGGTGCGGTTGCCAACGAAGCTGGCATCGATGGCGAGTTCATCGGTCCAATCAACATTCGTGATTCGCACACGTTGATCGACCTGCCCGAAGGCATGCCATCGGACATCTATCAAACGCTTCGTAAAACGTGGGTCGCCGGGAAACGGTTGAACCTCGAAGAGGCCGGCGATGTGGTGGATGACAACGAAGGCGACGGTGCTCGCAGTAACTTCCGCAAGAACAAATTCTCCGGCGGCGGAGATTCGCGTGGCAAGAGTTTCAGCGGTGGAAAGCGTTCGTTCGGCAACAAGTCCCGCAACAATGGAAGCACCGCTCCGAGTGCAAAACGCGGCAAGAAGAAATTCAAACCTTCTTGATCCAGGACGCCGCGTTGCGAAGTCCCGCGGCGGCATCGTTCACCGGCCAATACTCCAGTCCAACGTGGCCGGAGTAGCCGGTGTCCGCGATCGCCGCGAAGATGGACGGGTAATGCAATTCGCCGTGGTCGAGTTCATGTCGACCGGGATTGCCGGCGGCATGAAAGTGAGCGATCGCGTGGATGTTCTGTGTTGAATTCGCGATCACGTGGCCTTCACTGATCTGCTGGTGATAGATGTCAAACGTCACCTTCACGTTCGGGCTGCCAACTTCTTCGATGATCGAGAACGCTTCGTCACTGCGGACCAGGTAGTACCCCGCGTGATCGATCCGTTCGTTGAGTGGTTCAATCGCCAAAACCACGCCCGAATCTTCCAACATCGACGCGGCTTCTTTCAAGCCCGCGATCAGGCAGTCTCGTTGTTCAGCACGATCGACACCCGGGCGTGCGTCACCGACTTGTGAGATCAGCACCGGGCACTTCAGTTGCTTGGCCGCCGCAATGGATTCCTTCACACCCGCTAGGTACTCAGCTCGCGTGGAAGGATCAACCAGGCTCACAAACTTCGTGCAAATCGCTGCAAGCTGCAGTTGCAATTCTTCCCGAGCTTGATTGATCGCGTCCAGGTCCTTGTCCCACCACTTCCAGAATTCGAAGGCGGGGTAGCCACACTCAGCGACCAATTTCATCGCCTCCACGGTGGACAGGTTTTCGAGGACAGCGTCCACGCAGACAGAGGCTTTCAATCGAGCGGGGGAGTTCATGGAGGCGAGTTGCTTTCAACTTCGTGGTAGAGTTCGGCGAGCGGGACCAGGATTTCTTCCAGGTGGTCCGCCCATTGGTTGTCAGGAAAGGCTGCGGGATCGGAAAGTCGCTGCATGCGAAGTGCATCCAGTTGGTCTTCCAGTTCGTCGCGACGTCGGAGTTGATCGTCGGTCCAATTCAGTGAGTTGGCAACCGGGGCGATCGTCATTCGCCCCGCCTGTTTTCCGTCGAGCTTTGCCAGTTGTTCTGGAGTGAGCACCTGTTTGCGAAGATCGTCGGCTTGCGACCCAAGCCCATCGCCGTTGTCATCGATCAAGGCATGTTCCGTCGCGATGCGATCTTCCGCTTCGTAGAACAGTTCGACGTCTTTGCTCGCTCTCACAAACGCTTCGCGAATCGAGACGGCATCGTCGTGATCGAGATCGGAATCGAGGGACGCCAGGGCTTCTGCAAAGTACTGCCCGAACCTCGCGAAATTCTGTTCGTTGCCGCTCTTGGTTGCCGTCACGATGATTCGATTGGGACCCGACAAAGCGTTGATGAACGGGCCGCTCGACGAGGCGTTGTTGACGATCACGACGGGACGCTTGAAACCCGCCAGCCAGCCCTTCATTTGATCCGCCGAAACGTCCGGCCCTCGCAAATTGAACTTGGCGACGTTGCGAGCAAACGTGCCATGCCCGATCAAGGAAATCCACAGCGGTCGCGGCGAATCGGTTTCGAAACCCTGCATGGCTTTCTCAAGCAACTGCAGGTCATCCAGTTCGCTTTTTGTGGACGCGTCCCCAATCCGAACCGCGTTCAGCTTTGCTGTTTTCGCAAGTTGCATCCACGTGCCGGACCACTCGCGAAAAACGGGCTCGTAGTTTTCCTCACCGGCGGCGCCCACCACGACGATCAGGTCGCCACGATTGATTTCGGTTGCCTCCAGTTCGGGGGCGTTCGAGTCGTCGCCAACTTCGAGTTTTGCGGCCGGTTCGATGGTGGATGTGTCTTGCCCCCATGCCAACGTCGATGCGGGCAGGCACAGTGCCGTCGTGAGGCAAAGCTTGGTCCACTTTTGGCGGTGCAGGATTTTCGATCGGTTGTTCATGCGAGTCCCTTCCATCGTCGAAGTCCCCATTCGCCACAGAGACACGCCATTGCGAGTAGCATCACCCATGTTTGGTGCCAAAGTGGATAGACCCAAGTTTCGGTCACCGGTATTTCTCGATTGGGAAGGTCGCTGACAAAGTTGCCCAGATCAGAAACTCGCAGGACTTCACCGCCCGTGGATTCGGCCAGGTTGCTGAGCCAAGTTTCGTTCCATGACAGTCGTTGGGTTTCTTCCATGCCAGGATCGCTGACCCAGCCGCCTTCGTCGTTTCCGATGAAGCTTTGATCCGCCGCTTTCGCATCGGCCGACACGGTGAATCGACCGGATTCACGAGAAACGAAGTTTGCGGTGTAGGTTCCCAGTTCATTTGCATCCGGCCGAGCGGTGAGCGGGATCGCGACGCCATCTTCGCCGGTCACGTTCAGTGTCACGGTTGCATTTTCCATTGGCAGATACGATTCGTCTCGCACCAAGACTCGCAGGTGGGTCGACCCGGTCGAGCCCTCGGGTTGAATCGTCAGTTCCACCCGGCGAGGGACTTCGCCGACCAACCAGCGTGCCATCTGACGCCACGCCTGCGCGGGATCGTCGCTGGCTTCGGTGGGGGTTTCGTTCTGGTCCTTTTGCATTGACCAACGCCAGAAATCGCCGATCGGCATCGCGGCCGTTCGCCCTTTTCCAAATCGCTGGGTGACGAAAGCGGGGGCGGACTGGCCGGACGCTGATTCCAACTGAGCCAGTTCGATGGCGCCCGGTTTGATGTCGCCCACTTCATGCGTGACTCGAAACGGTGGCATCTTTGACAGCCGCATTTTTTCAGCGGTTTCAGTTTCGCGGAGGCGTTGCCAAGGCTGCAGCATGCCTTCGCGTGTGATCGACCACTTGCCGCTGGGAGCCGGTTGGTCGGATCGATTTCGCGGAGCATAAACGGGGGAAAGTTCGCCCAGCGGAGTCTTGCCAAAGGAGTCGTCATTGAACGATTCTTGGCCGCCCAGCATCAGCAAACCGCCTCCCCGCAGGCTCACGAATTGTCGCAGCAGCAGCATTTGGTCCTGAGTGAAAAACTCCGGTTCGATGTCGTCCAGGATGATCCCGTGGTAGCCGAACAGTTCTTCGGGCGTTTCAGGAAACCCTTTGCTGAGTTCTTCGGATTCCTTCACGCCCAATCGGATCATGACGGCTTCGTCGTACTGCTCGCGTGTTTCTTCCTCGTCTTCTCCCAGACCCGCGAACAAGGGGTTGCTGCTGTTAACGCCTTTGTCGCGGAAGCTGAACTTGGGTTCCTTGTCAGCGATCCGAAGCAGTCCCACCAGCTGAGTTTCCGCGTCGCTTTGCAACGCACGCCGAAGGAACTTGAACTCCCAGTTGGGACGTCCGGCCAGGTACAGAATTCGAAACGGGCCGCGCCGAGGTTGGACGTCGATCCAACGCTGGTTGTTTCGCAGAGTGGCTTCATCGCCCGAGGATCCTTCCAACCACGCGTTGCCTTCCTCGATTTGCGATCGAATCGATTGGCGTTGTGACGGCGCAAACGCCAGCACGCGATAGAACTGAGTGCCCGCCTGTTCGGGACGAAAGCGAAACGTGACGGATTGCAGTTCGCCGTCTTCTTCGATGGTGACGGTCTGCTCTTCGACGGAAGTTCCGGATGCGTTCAGCAATTGAACAACGACTTCTTGGTTTTTGATCCCCGTCGCCATCACGTCGGCGCGAACGGTCATCGGCGAGGTCTCAAAATCACTTTGAGTCACACTGACTCGTTCCAATCGCAAATCCGTCGGTGTGGTTGGGCTGTCGGGGAGCACCGGAAAGATTGGAAAGGGAAAATCCATGCTCCCAATTTTTGCGGCGGCGGAGTCCGTGAGGTTGCCATCACTGAACAGCAACGCACCGGCCACGGGGCGTCCTTCCAGTCGCTGTGACAACGCATCGATCGAGGTTTGCAGCGCCGACTGCATGCCGTTGAAGTCCAGGGTGTCGATGTCGGCGAGGCGACTCAGTCGAGCATCGGCTCCGAACAAACGAACATCGAAGGTTTGTTCCAGTTGAACTCGCCAAGGGGAATCGTTTGCCAATTCGTTGGCAAACTTCTGCCCCCGTGAAAGTTCTTCCTCGTCGTCTTGAAGCTGCATGCTCTGGCTGGTGTCGACCAGGATCGGAAACAGGTTGGCTTGTGGACGCGGTCGTTCGCCCCGCCACATCGGCTGAAGCAAACACATCAGCATCAATGCGACGGCGATCAGTTTCAGTGTCGCTGCGAGCACGCGAATCGGGGTGCTCGCGCGAGACCGGGTGTAGGACCAACCGATCGCAGCGGCCAACACGACCGCCAGAATTCCTGCTGGAACGATCCATTCTGGGGCACCCCAGATCAAATGTTGGGTCCAGTTGTCAGACGAGTTGAGAGCGTCGTTCAAAGCCCACTCCCAATTCGTTCGTAGTAACGACGCACCGCTTCGGAGTACTGGTCCGGAACCGGATCACGATCGATTGGAACCAGCGATTGCTTCTTCGCACTGCGCCGCATGTATTCCTCCGCGAGATCACGTTTGAGTTCGCGCATGGGTTCGACAATCATTTCCTCCACCAGATCCCATTGAGGTGGTTTGGATTCACGGCGAATCTCTTCCCGCATGTCACGGGCTCGTTCTCGAATCCGTGTGGCTCGGGACCGCAGTTCGGGGTCGGAGACCATCTCCTCGATGTCACGCAAACCATCAGACCATTCGCGAAATCCTTCGCCGGTCAGCGGTGAGGTGAAGTTGCTGGGAGAGGACGGGGCTTGGGCCGCTGATGGATTGGCTCCGCCGGGTTGCCCTGGTGTGGGCGACATGGAGGGGGATTGCGATTCGCCTGGTTGTGCCTGACCCTCTTGGGGTTGGCCTGGCTGCGTTTGCGAACCGGGGCGAAGTCCAGGAGGTCCTGGCGGACGCTCGGAAGATTCTTGTGGTTCGCTGCCTTCGGCTGGTTCACCCTGAGTCGGTTCGGCTGGAGTTTGCCCCTCTGGAGCTTGTCTGCCCTGCCCTGCACCGCCCTGCCCTGCACCGCCCTGCCCTGGTGAGGTTGACTGGGAAGGCGAGCCCGATGGTGTGGGTTGGCCACCTTCGGATTCACCCGGTGGTTGTTCTCCCGGTGGTTGTTCACCTTGCGGTTGCCCGGGCCCGCCTTGGCCCGGTTGGTTTTCTTCACTGGGTTGGGGTTGGGGTTGGCCGGGTTGACCGGGTTGACCTTCACCAGGCTGCCCGTCTCGAGTTTCATCCCCGCCAGGCTCACGTTCTGCTGTCTCCGAAGCTCCGCCCTGCCCTGCCCCGTTGGGATCGTCCGAGCGTGCTTGTTGGACTTCGTCTTCGACGGCAGATTCCAATTGCTCGGCCAGATTCGCGGCGCGTTGCAATCCTTCCGCTTCGTTGCCCAGCACACTCTCAGCGGCGGCTTCGATTTGCTCGCTCAATTCTTCGATCGCGTCCCCAGCCTGCCCTGCCATCTGCTGGGACTGGGTGTCAAAGCCACGCTGGAGAAGTTGGCTGGCGGCATCGAGTCGTTCTTCTGCCCGACGTTGTTGCGTTTCGCGAAAAGCGTCGTACAGGTTTTGAGCCAACAATGGCTCGGACTCCTCTGCTTCCTGAACGACTTCTTCGATGTCCTCCATCAGTTCCGTCAGAGCTTCACGTTGCTCACTCAGAGCTTCTTTCAGTTCTTCGCGACTGCCACTGGAACGCAGTCCAGGCGAATCGCTGGGGGCATCCATCTCAGACAGTTGTTCTTCGATTTCCTGTTGTCCTGTGTTCAGGTCGCGAGCCCGGTCACGCATCGACTGCATCGCTTCATTGAATTGACCGGCGGCTTGTTCGCGAATTTCTTCTCGAACGGATTCCAGTTCACGCTCGGCGCGTTTGCCGCTGGACAAGGCCGTCGCTGCGTCCTGTTGTTCCATCGCTTCACCCGCCTCGCGAATGTTTTCACGTGTCTGTTCCAGTTGTTCGCTGGCTTCTTGCATGTTGGATGCATTTTCGGGTGAGTTCATGCGTTCCATCAGTTCGTCGGTTTGACGAAGCATGTCCTGCTGCTGTTCACGGAGTCGTTCCAGTTGCCGGCGGAGTTCCTCCTTTTCTTGTTCTTCGTCGGCCAATTGCAACGCGGATTGAAGCTGCGCGAGTTCCTCGTTGAGGTCTTGTTGGCGACGCGCCAGTTCACCCAGACGACTGAGCACCTGACGCGTTTCGCGTTGAGCTTGCTGCTCGGGCGTCATCTGAGCTTGTTGTTGTGTTTCGTAGCGGTCCTGTTCCTGATCCAGTTCGAGTTCGTCGAGTTGCTGTTGTTTGCGTTCTTGGCCCGCGGATCCCTGGCTGGGTTGTTGTTGCTGTTGCGAACGCGAAACTTCGAATTCGCTGGCTCGCATCCGAAGCAGGCCCGCGTAAGCGGATTGTTCCGCCACAACAGCGGCGGACAGCGGTTCGCGATCGTTGGTCTCGATCGCTCGATTCAGTTCGGCAACCGCCGTCAGCATGGATTGCCGGACATTGGCGGCGTGCTGCTTGGATTCGGCTTCGGTGAGTTCCTGAGCCAGTTCGTCCAGTTGAGCGATCACGTCTTGTTGAGAATCGGCGATCACGCGAACGTCGGCCGTGGTTTGCTCGTTCCATCGGACTGTCGATTGCAATGACTTCCAAGTGGCTTGGATGATTTGCTTTTGAGTTTCAATCAGCTCTTCGGCTTGTTGTTCTTGCTCGCTCGGTTCCGATGGTTCCGAAGGTTGACTGGCTTGAGGATCGCCTTCGCGGAAGATTTCTTCGAACCGTCGGACCTCGGCGAAGTACAAATCGCTCTGCGTGCGACGGACGTTGGTTTCCGAGGATTCACTGGCGACCTTGTCTTCGGCCCAGAACGAATACGACAGCAAATCGTCCGGTTTGGCCTCGAGCGATTCCATGTCGACCATGTGCTGGATCGTTTGCTTCTGGTTGGCGGCGATGTTCTCGGCCAACACAATGTCTTGCGGCGGTTTGCCTGCGAAGGTCAGCGAAACGCCCGCGCGAGCGAGTCCGTGATCGTCTCGGACTTCCGCCGCGATCAGGAACTCTTCCAACGCTGAGACGGAAACATCGCCACCGATCGTGGGACGAATCTTGGCCGACTGATTGGGGAGCATTCGAACGATGAACTGAGTCGAGAGCTGGTTCGTGCGATCTTTGTCGTCTTTCAGCCCGACGTCGTATCGTTCGCTTTCTTCCACTTTGATTGCGACGGACCACCACAGGGGACGCTCGGGGTCTTGGGTCATCTCCAAGGGAGCGGAGTCTTCGTAGTTGGCTTCGTTTTTCTTGTATGGCTTGGGGAAGAGTCGAGCCGACGTGACTGGTTTGTTGAGTCGAACCCACCAGGTGACTTCGCTGCCCTTGGCCACCGAGACCCGCACCGTGTCTTCGATGCGGCGGTTTTCCAGTCCGGTGAACTCGGGGTAAACGATCGCGGCGTCGCTTCGACTGACAGCCGGGTATTCGAACACTTCGACGCGGTACTCTTCGCTTGACCAGTGAGGCAGCGCGACTCGGTAGGTGAACGATTCGTCGACCTCGGGAACCAGACCGCCCCAGATGGGATCGGCCATGCTCCGTCGCATCGGCAGACGAGCGACTCGAGGTTCGAGCGGGGTTTCAGGGAGAGTTTGGTCGGTGTCGGCAAGTTGTTCGATCGGTTGATGGTCGATGGCCGTGAGGACCAGTTCCGGCTCAACAGCGGATTGGCGACCAATCCAGTCGGCTTGGAATTCCGCGGTGACCAACAAGTTGGTGCCGCGTTCGATTTCCGTGCTGCCAGGCTGGATCACCACATCGGGTTTTGGCAACACGACCGAAGAGGCAGTGGCGGAAGTGTCCGGTTTGGCGAGTAGAAAGAAGGCGGCCAAGGCAAGTGTCGCGAGTGTTCCCGACAAGCCAAACAATCGGTTGACCCAAAGCCAACGCGAAGACACGACATCGGGCCAATTGTTCCGACGCGCATGCTCGCGAGCCTCACGCATCACCCGTTGATTCAGGTAACTGTCGGGGTGTTGGGCAACGGAGTCATCGACGGCCGTGATCAGGCGTTGGTCGAGGTCCGGGTAGCGATGTTCGATTTCTCTCGCCACGGATTGCACGTTCCGAATTCGCAAGCGAGCCGCGATCAAACAAGCGAGCGCTGCGATCACCAGCGTCGAGACGATCGCGATTGAACTGGAGAGAGAGGACGTTGAAAACGTCATCGACGAAAGCAAAGCGAACGTCCGCTGGGTCGACACCAGCCACACCAGGACGATCAAGGCGATCGTCCAAGCCAGCCAGCCGAGCGATTGCCAAAAACGCAGTCGTCGCATCCGACGAATCACGGGATCGATGCAATCAAGCAATTCGTTTCGCATAGCGTCCTCCCCAAAGGGTTTCGATCACCAACAGTCCGATCGCAGCGAGCAACAACCATTGCCACAAACGTTGGTTGCTTTCCAATTCACGATCTCGCAGTTGCAGCGTCGCTTGAGTCAGTTTTTCAGCCGTGGCTGCTTCGCCCAAGCCAATGCCCAATCGCTCGAGCGTGTCTTCGTCCATCGCATCCGTTTGGCTCTCGGATTCTGACAGGTTGCTGGCGAATGGGATGGGCTCTTCATCGGGTAATTTCAGTTGATAGACGCCTGGACGATCAACGAAGTCAGCGTCCGAAGCTTGCTCGTAAGGCGAGGACTCACCGTCCGAGCGAAGCAGTTCCGCGCCTTCAGTTGGTGGCCAGGGAAGTGGCGTTCCGACCACGTGGCCAGCCACAGACGTAGCCGCTCGCTCGTTGCCAGCGAACATCTGCGCGATCAAGGGAATGAACTTGGTCGACAAAGCCAATTGGCTCGATGATGGTTGCCAGCCCGTTGTTAGCAACCAGATGTTGCCAGACTGCGCCAATGCCGGTGCACCAGAATCGAAAGTTGCCAAAACGTTCCAGTCGGCCGCTTCGAGTCCCGATACATTTCGGTGATTCCAAAATTGAATCTTGCTGAAATCGTTGAACTGCGGATCCGCCATGGAAGCGAACAAGGGCGACGAGAAATCAACTCGCGACCACATGGCGTAGTCATCGATTTTGGCTTCCTGGGTGGAAAGCGAATCGTCGTCTGTGATCGATGCAATGCAATTCAAAACATTCGACGCACTGTCGGATTCATCCATCACGAACAGCACTCGGCCGCCAGCTTCGGCGTAGGTTCGAAGGGTTTGGGAGAATGAGTCGGTGCTGGCGACATCGCCGACCACAACCAGCGGGCATTCACGCGGATCCAAGTCGGATGGCAATTGCGCGACCACGACCGTTTCCATCGAGACCGTTCGCGTCGCGTTGTCGAGTGGAACGCGTTCGAGGTAATAAAACAAACTTTCGCGAGGATCGTCTTCAGACTCCCCGACATACAGCAGCCGATACGAACGCTTTTCCGGAGCGACCCAGTGAATCGTGTTGTCAAACGGTGAGTCGTCGCCTGACAAGACAATCGCGGTGGCGGAATCGGATGGTTGGTTCATGCGGACAATCTGCGTTGCGTCCGCCTCGACCTGAATCGTTTGCTTGTCGCTCGTGTCTTTCCATTGCAGCGTCAAATCAAACTGCGAAGCGAGCTTGGAATTGACGACTCGGACGGGCAGCTTTCGATCGGGTTCATTGCCGGTTGAATCTTGCAAGTTCTCCATCGTTTGGTCGTTCATCACGATCGCGGTGGCATTGCCTTGTTCGGCGGGGACCACTCGGCGGATATCCAGTGTGACCTGTTCAGGCCATGTGTTTTGCTGCAATGAATCGATCTTGGAACCGTCTTGCAGATCTGAAATCAACACGATGCTGGCTGGGCCTGGGGGCTGATTTCGCGTCGCCGGTTCAGCTTCATTGGAATCGTTCTCGGCCGGAGCTCGTGATTCGGTCGGCCACTGAGCCCAATCCGCGGTTTCGCGAAGAGCGGATCCGAGATCAGTGGCTCGCCAAGTGGGTTGGATTTCCTTCAACGCCTGCAAGGCGAGAGCACTCTGGCGTTCATCGGATGTTGCCGCGAGCGATGTTTCCCAGATTCGATCGGTTTCGGTGTCGAACACAAACACCGCGAATTGGTCTTGAGCGGAAAGGTCCGTTAGAACCTCTTCGGCTTTCTTGACCGCCTGGTCCCAGAGGTCCTCCCGCTGCATGCTGGCGCTGCGGTCGATCAACACCGCGATTCGGCGGACGGGAGTGTCGCTGAATTGGTCGGAGGCGCCGCGGAGGAACGGTCGGGCGAACGCGGCGGCCAACAGCAGCAAAGCCAAGGCTCGAAGGAGCAGCAACGGCCACTGATCCAATCGGCTGCGGCGGGTCAGCCGTGGCGGGACCTCTCGCAGGAACATCACCGAGCTGAATGGCAACGCACCCTTGGGATGTTGCCGAATCAGGTGGAACAAAATTGGTGCGGCGACGGCCAGTGCACCGGCCAGGAAAAACGGGGCGAGCATGCTCATCCGGAAGTGCCTCCTGAGCTCAGCATGCCGGATCGGCTGGCACCCACGCAGCGCCGTTGGTGAGCGGAGACAAAGTCAGACAGCGACTCTTGCAGAGGACGGTCGGTGGTGCTGGTGTAAATCGCCGCGCCCACTGCATTGCAGATCGACTCAACTGCCTCGGCGTGTTCTTGGAAGGCAGCTTGGTAAGCTTTGCGAGTCGCGTCCGGATCGACCTGGATTTTGCGTCCGGTTTCCATGTCCACCAACACCTTGGATTCATCCACCGAAAGATGGACTTCGTTGGGATCCAGGATCCTCAGCACGATCACTTCGTGTTGTCGCGACCGCAACAACGCGAGAGAACGTTGCAGTTCTTCGGTGGGCGAGAGCATGTCGCTGATCAGCACGACCAAACCACGGCGGCGGGTGATGGCGGCAATTTGAGAAATCGGTCCGTTGATGTCGGTTCCGGATCCCGATGTTGGACGTGCCAGGCAACCGAGGATCTGGCGAAGATGGCCAACGCGGCTGCGAGCAGGGACGACGTCCGCGATCGCTTCATCAAACGTCATCAAACCAACATGGTCACGTTGCAAAGTCAGGAAGTAGGCGAGCGTGGCGGCCAATGTTCTCGCGTATTCCATCTTGGTGTATTCGAGCGATCCGTAGCCCATCGATTGGCTTTGATCGACCAACAGGTAACAACGGCGGTTCGTTTCGTCTTCGAACTTCTTGATGTAGTAGCGATCGGTGCGGGCGAACAGTTTCCAGTCCAGCCCTCGCGGGTCGTCGCCGGGTGAGTAGGCTCGGTATTCGCTGAATTCGACCGAGGCCCCGTGCAAGGGGCTGCGATGCAAGCCACCAAAGAAGCCCTCGACAACCAGTTTCGACCGCAACTGGAGATTTTTGATCCGCATCAATGCGTGCGGGTCCATCGAGGCAGCGGTGTCACCCGGGACACGCGAGGACCCCGGGGGGTTGCCCTGTAAGGAGTCCGGATGGCCGTGGGTGGCTTTCCGTGACGAGCGAGATTGACGTTGGAACCAGCTCAATTCAGACTTCCGTGGGGATTTCTTGAAGAAGTCGTGTGACCAGGTTTTCAACATTGAAACCTTCGGCCTCGGCTCGATAGCTCAGCAGGACTCGGTGTCGAAGCGTGGGGTGGGCGAGAGCCTGGATGTCTTCGGTTCGGACGTGAGCGTGGCCGTTGAGAAGTGCTCTTGCCTTGGCGCCGAGCACCAACGTTTGAGCGGCTCGAAGGCCTGCGCCCCAAGAAGCGTATTGGTTGACGAAGTCAGGCGTTCCGTCTCGTCCGGGCCGTGTCGCGGCGACCAAACGCACGGCGTAGGCGGCGATCGATTCCGCGATCGGTACGCGTCGGACCGCGGCATGAAAACGGGCGACGTCTTCGCCGGTGAAGATTGGCTGGATCGGTTCGGGCTTGGTCGATGTCGTTTGCAGGACCACCGCCAATTCATCTTTGGGTGGCAAGTAATCGATCAACACATTGAACAGGAAGCGATCGAGTTGGGCTTCGGGCAGCGGGTAGGTGCCCTCCATCTCAATCGGGTTTTGGGTTGCCAGCACGAAGAACGGTTCCTCCAGTTCAAATCGCTGGCCCCCCGCGGTGACTTGGTGTTCCTGCATCGCTTCGAGCAACGCGGCCTGCGTCTTGGGCGGCGTCCGGTTGATTTCGTCCGCCAAGATCACGTTGGCGAAGATTGGTCCTTTGACGAATTGCAGTTTGCGGTGACCGTCGGCGGACTGTTCCAGGATTTCTGTGCCGGTGATGTCCGCTGGCATCAAGTCAGGCGTGAACTGAATCCGCTGGAAATTCAAGTGAAAGATTTTCGCGACGCTGCTGACCAGCAACGTTTTCGCGAGCCCCGGTGCTCCGGTGATCAAGCAGTGACCGCCTGCGAACAGGCAGATCAGGAGCTGCTCGATGACTTCTTCTTGGCCAATGATGACCTTGGAAAGCTCTTGGACGATCCGCTCTCGTCCTTCGCGAATTTGCTCCACCACTTGGGCTTCGTCTTCGTGGGTCATGGTATCCGTTGTCATGAAGTGCAATCGGGTTGGAGGAGCGTCGGAACCGTCGGTGGTTGAGACAAGGAGGGACTCAGTGGGTCATCGCGTAGGTCACGATGTTGATTCCCATCGGATAGGCTTTCTTGACGGAGAACTCATCGAAGTACCATTGGTCTTCGCCTTCCCGTTCCCAGCCGTCGCCCAGGTCGGTGTTGTGGCAAATGAAAACCATGATGCGGTCTTCGTCGTCGGTGATGGCTCGGTAGTGAGGGACACTGGTATCGCTTCCATCACGCGACCATTCCCACGATCCCACGCTGCCGTCGGCGCCACGTCTGGCGGAGTTGATCGCGGGGACTTGCGGCTTTTCTTTGAGGTCGTACACGATGTGAAAGATCTCGTGTTCCAAAGGGACTTCAAAAGGATCCCGATCGGGGAACACGCGTTTGAGTTCGCTGCGCAGATTTTCGTATTGGGAATCGCCCCAGAAGTCATCCACCATCAGGAAGCCGCCGTTGAGGCAATACTTGCGAAGAGCTTTCACCTCCGCGTCTGAAAAGACGAGGCCGCCGGGTTCGATGATGTAGATGAACGGGTAGTCAAACAATTCCTCGTCGGTCAAGCGGATGACCACCGGATCGGGATTGACCTTCAGAGATGTGAGTTGCTGCAGACGCAGCGAGAAGTTGAGATCGCTGTCGGGATAGTCGGTCCAGCATCCTCCGCCGCCTCGACCGCGACCGCCGTAGGAATCGTATTCAATCCGAGCGAACGTGAAGCTGTCTTGAGGGAATCGTGAATCGACTTCCCAGGTTGGCACCCCGTTGCGATCAGAGGGAAGCGATCGGTTGCGACGTCCCCAGAATCCACGCTGCGCGAACGCAGCCCCACCCATCAAGAGGATCAACGCAGCCAGGATCCAACGACGATGGCCAAACGGTTTGCGAGAGAAAGTTGCAGGGGTGGATGGCTGGTGAATTTGTTTGACGTAGCCAGGAGCAGCGTCTTCGGAATGCGTCGTCACCTCTCCCCCAATTTCATTGGAGGAGATGTCGAGCACGCCCTTCAGGCGTTGCTCGGGTGACGGGGCCTCCGCGCGACTTGGGGCGTTGAGTGGCATTGCGGATTGAACCGCCATGGGATCGGCCCCCTCACCCGGACGACGGCTGAACGCCGCGTCCGACCTCTCCCCCGACGATGATCGGGGGAGAGGTGACAGCGGGCTGAGATTGGTAGGGGTCACAACGCTTCCTCCTCTTCGATGGCGGGCACCTTCACGGCCTCAGGATTTTCCACGTCCGCTGGGTCCGCCGCAGCCGGATCGCTACGCGAGACCGCATGATGCAGTTTCCAAAGCAAGCGGTGAGCGTCGCGGTAACGGGGGGCCAATTCCAACGCCATCAGTGCATGGTGTTTCGCGGGGAAGGACTCGTTCTGGTGGTCGTACGCGTTGGCCAGACGAAAATGCAGCGCTGCCGGGTCCACCAGATCCAATTCCAGCAACGCCGACAAAGCCTCCACCGCCAAATCATGGCGATCGAGCTTTTCGGCAGCGACGGCGGATGCGAGGTGAAATTCAGGCAACAAGGGCTGGATCGCGAGCGCCTGCTGCGAAGCGTCCAGAACGTTTTCCCATTGCTCTTCCGATTGGCCAATGTTGATCCAACGCCGCAAAGCCGGCAAAGCATCGCTGGATTGTGCCAAATTGTCTTGGATTGCACGAATTTCTTGGCGGTCCTGCCCCAATTCGCGGTGGGTGCGAGCCAGCCATTCCAGCGGGCCATCGCGTTCGCCCGTCAGCACGCCCAATTGCTGCATCCGCGAAAGCGGGATGAGTGCTTGTTTCCACTGCCCTGCCTCGATCGCGCTTTTTGCTAGTTCTCTCAGTCCCCAGTAATTGGTCGGGTTGGCTCGAGTCCATCCTTTCCAGGTCGCCAAATCGCCGTCTTCGGGCAGCGTGTCTCGCGACCAGTCGACCAGTGCCCCGAACTGGTTGGCTCGTGCTTTGGCATACGCATCGAACTGCGTGTCCAAGCGTTGCAGCGATCCCATGTGCCGAGTCAGTGCGTCGTTGATCGGAATGCCCGCGGCCAAATCATCCAGCACGGCCAGCAATGCCTCCTGGCCATGTTGTTCGATCAAGAATTCAATCACCAAGGACGATTCGTAGTAGGCAAACTGCAGCGCTGTCGCGGAGGGGGGCGACAAAAACGCGGCACTCAGGTCACTGACCGGTGTCAGTTCATCGGAGAGCAGCATTGATCGATACTGAGGCGACATCTTTTCGCCCCAGGAAGGATTGCGTTGGCGTTCTTCGTAAACGGAGATGCCTTCGCTGAGCCAACGCGGCATTCGGTTCTTGGTTTTTTCCAGCGTGACCACGTGACAAAACTCGTGCCACAAAACACTCTTCCAGTTGGAGGGGCGTTCGCCTTGCGAGGCGGGGCTGTTGGCGGTGATGACTCGGCCGAAGCAAACTCCCAAGTACCCTGCCCCGCCCGGCAAACCAAACGTGCGAATGGCAAAGTCATTTTGGTGCGGGAAGATCTCCACCAAGATCGGCTTGTCCGGCATGACGTCGTACTTCTCGCACAAGATACGCTTGGCATCCAAAAGCAATTCCAGGACGGCGTCGCCGTAAAGCTTGGCTTCTTTGGCGTCCATGCGGACTTGGATGCCGTCTTGTTTCAGCACGGAAAACTTCGACGTCCGGTCGCGAAGCGTCATCAAGTTGTAGGCCACGACGTTGTAGGGATCGGACTTGGCGACTTCACCCGCGATTTCCCAGCCGATCTCTTCCTCGCCCAATCGCAGCATGTCTTGGGCGAGTTGAAAACTGGCGGCGATGTGCAGTGGGTCGGCGCTCAGGGCTAGATTCTGATACTCCGCTCCTTCCGCAAAGCGATACTTCTCAGAGAGTTTCTTGCCGATCAAGTGATCGACGTTGGGGTTCTGTTCCCAGGTCGAGAGCGCGGCGGCACGCATCAGTTTTTCGACATCGTATTGGCCGTTCAAGTGAGCGATGACGGCGAGCAAGGCCCATGCCGACGGTTCATGCAGGTTGATTTGCAGCATCTGATTCGCGATGTCTTTGGCATCGTCGTATCGTTCTCGATCAATCGCTCGTTCCGCTAACCACTGCAGCGAAGGCAGGTGTTGCGGGTTGATTTGAAGCGCCGTGGCGATCTGTTCGGCAGCTGCCTGCCCATCGCTGGATTCCAATGCTTTGGCCAGTAAATGGTGCAGTTCAGGCGTCTCTTCCCCCAGTTTCAACGCTTGCTGAAGCGTGTCGGCGGCGACTTGAAAATCGCCTTTTCGAATGGCCAGTTCGGCTGTGGCCAGGTAGGCGTCGAGGTACTCTGGATCACGCTCTCGAACCCGGTCGTAGAACATCTCCAGGACTTTGCGTGCGTCTTCGCCACGACCGGTGAGGAAACGCCCCGCGGCAACCAGATTGTCTCGGGTGATGTATCCCGCGAAGGCGCGTTGCATTTGGGCGAACAAGTCCGCTTCTGCTTGTCCGACTTCATCTTGCAGGCCATTGAAACGCAGCACATCGAGTCCCATGTACCGCAGCGCGATGCTGGTCGGATATCGCTGCAGCGCAGCGCGATAAGTGTGCAGGGCGTCGGCGTGGTTACCCTGAGTCAGTTGGCACTGGATCAACAACCGCGGCCAACGTTCGCTCCAGACACCTCGCTCGACCTCGAAGGCGGCGGTTGCCGCAGCAGCGTCGTACTGGCCATTGCGAAATTGTTGGACCGCCTCGTCGTAGCTGGCTGCCAAACCGGTTGTCGGCATGCCCAGCGTCCCGAGCAGGGTGCAGGCAATGACAATGCAAAGCACCAGCGTGGAGGCGCCTTGTTGGCGGTCGCAACCCGGGCCGCGGACCCGTGATTGAGAACGCGGGCTGAGCACGCGATGTTCGTCGCGTTGGATGTCAACAAGGAAGCCAGATGCATTCACTAGGACAGGTCTCATGCTTTGGTGCGCGGGTGGGAGGCGTCTCGTTCGAAATTCCTCGCAGGTTGATTCTACGCTCTCAGCAACCCGCTCGCACGAATGAGGCCCATTCGGTGCTCATCCGATCTCAAAGGAACCGCTACACTGCCTCCTGTGGGGTGCCTCCCTCGTGCGTTGAATGGCGTTTGTGGCGTGCACACCGACGTTTGCCCTTTGTATCAAGATGACTTGAAGGATCTCGCGATGAGTGAAAGACGCTATTCCCTCGAACGCTTCCTGGAGAAAACCCGGGACAAGGACCTCAACCAGGGGCTGTTCGAGCTGGAGTCGGACCGCATGCTCGACATCAACCTCAATGGGGAGGTCTGGACAAAAATGGGGTCGATGGTCGCTTACACCGGCAATGTGAAGTTCGAACGCGAAGGCATTCTGTCGCAAGGTTTGGGCAATTTGCTGAAGAAGGCCGTCTCCGGCGAAGGCACCGCGCTCACCAAAGTCAGCGGCAAGGGATCTGTTTTCTGCGCCGACGCCGGCAAGAAGATCACGATTCTTGAGCTGCAAAACGAAGCGATTTGTGTCAACGGAAACGACCTCCTCGCGTTCGAAATGTCATTGAACTACAACATCAAAATGATGAAGAAGATGACCGCGATGTTGGCCGGCGGGTTGTTCAATATCCGCCTGGAAGGCACGGGCATGGTGGCGATTACCAGCCACTACGATCCGATCACATTGCCGGTCACACCTCATCAGCCCGTCGTGACGGACCCGAATGCAACCGTGCTGTGGTCCGGGCAGCTCGAACCTCAACTCAAAACCGACGTGCAGTTCAAAACCATGCTCGGTCGCGGTTCAGGTGAATCGTTGCAGTTTCTTTTCCAGGGACATGGCTTTGTGGTGGTTCAACCCTACGAAGAAGTTGTGTTTCAAAATCAAGGTTGATCGAAACGTTGAAACTGATCTCATGGAACGTCAACGGCATCCGTGCCTCAATGAACAAGGGTTTTCGCGAATTTGTCGAGAGCGAACTGCCCGATGTGCTGTGTCTGCAAGAGACGAAGGCGGAACCCGAACAAGTCGATTTGTCATGGGCGGATGAGCTGGGGTACCACCAGTTTTGGAACACGGCGACGAAGAAAGGTTACTCCGGTGTTTCGACCTGGAGTCGCGTGCAGCCATCCAGCGTCACCAAGGGGTTGGACCTCGAGGAGCATGACAACGAAGGCCGCGTGCTGACAACGACGTTCGATGACTTTCACTTGGTCAATGTCTACACGCCGAACTCCCAGCGAGGCCTGGCTCGATTGGAGTACCGGATGCAGTGGGACGAAGCCTTTCTGGACTACGTTAAGAAACTGAATCGTCGCAAACCGGTTTTGTTCTGCGGGGACGTCAACTGCGCCCACCAGGAAATCGATTTGGCGAACCCCAAGTCCAATCGAAAAAACGCGGGCTTCAGCGATCAAGAGCGAGCGGGATTGGACGCGGTCACTGCGGCGGGGTTTGTTGACTCATTCCGACAATTCCACGATGGCCCAGGGCACTATTCTTGGTGGACGTATCGCAGCGATGCTCGAGCCCGGAACATTGGCTGGCGTTTGGATTACTTCTGGGTCGCCAAGAAGTTCTGGGATCACGTTGCCGATGCACGAATCCGATGCGAGATCCTTGGTTCGGACCACTGCCCCGTTGAGTTGACGTTGAAGTGAAGTTGCCCCTGCCCTCGGTGCGAAAGCTCTTTCGGGAGCACTTCTCAGGTGATTCACCGATTTGGATCGATCCAGGGCAACGTGCGGCTCTGATCAAGGCCTGGCGGGCCAAGCTGGGAAAGATCGAGGGTGTGAGGCTGACCACTCATCCCGGCGATCGCGATTCGCGGTCGCCGACCTGGGTGCGGTTCACCATTCCTGATCCGAATGCGTCGCAGACCTATTACCGGTCTGATGAGCTGCGTTTGGAACGCAACGACGAAGGTGAATTGGTGTGCGCGTTTGGGAAGTTCAATCGCGAAGTCACCGGATTGATCAGTGATTTTGACGAGCTGGAGAGCTTGGTGGCGGAGGTGCTTCGTCGATACATCAAGCGTCATGCAGGGGAAGCCAAGCGGGCAAAAGTCCGCACGATGAAGTCCAAAGCGATCGTCGCTCGGGTCAAGGCACTGGCCAAGGAAGAACAATTTGACTTCGCGACCAGCATGGACACGCAGAAACTGCGTCTGTTTGTGAAGTTGTCGAGCCAGCACATGATCGAGATCCACATCCCGTTCACGCGATTCGAAAAGGTCCTGCCTCAACTGCAAGAAACCATCCGCACACTCCGGTCGCTGTACGAGGACGGGTTGCGATTCAAGATGATCGGATTCATGCAGGCCGATTGGCGAACGGAATGGGTTCGGTACGAAGACTGATTTTCGAGCCCAGCTGAAAAGGGGCTGACCCCTTTTCGGATTGGCTTTTCCTTTTGATTCCCACTTTGATTGAGACATTCCCTTGGCTGTTCGAGTTGATGTTCACGAGTTGATTCAGTTGCTCGAAATCACTCCGCCGGACCAAAACATCATGTTGGTCGGGAAGCACGGGATCGGGAAATCACAGATCATCGCGGAACATTTTTTGTCGCGAGGGATGAAAGTCGTGCCGTTTTTCCTGGGGCAAATGAGCGATCCCGGCGATCTGATTGGTTTGCTGCACAAAGATGAAACGACTGGCCGGAGTGAGTTTTTGCCTCCGTTTTGGTGGCCGGTTGATGATGAACCGGTCGTGCTGTTCTTGGACGAACTCAATCGGGCTCGGCCGGAAATCCTGCAATCCGTGATGGAGTTGGCGCTGAACAAAACCCTGGCGGGCAAGCGGTTGCCGGCCGGCAGCGTGATCATCTCAGCGGTCAACGAAGGCGATGAATACCAGCTCACCGATTTGGATCCCGCACTCGTTTCGCGTTTCAATCTGTACCAGTTCGCGCCGACGGTGGACGATTGGTTGCTGTGGGCGGACCAACACAAGGTCGATGGTCGTGTCACCGGGTTTGTGCAACAGCAGCCTCAGTACTTGGACGGTGAAGGGATCGCACCCGCCGCCCAAGACGTGGATTCGATGTCGGGGCTGGTCAAAACACCCGACCGCCGCGGTTGGGCTCGCGTATCCGCGATTCTATGCGGCGTCGATACGATCGAACCGGTGCACGTCAAGCTGATCGCCGGCGTCGTGGGGTCACCCGCCGCGATGGCGTTCCGAAGAAGCCTCGCATCGCGGTTGCCGGTGACACCGGATCAAGTGTTGTTGCAGTTCACCAAGCACCGCAAAGCGATCGAGAAGATGGCTTTGGGAGAGCTGTTGATGTTGAACGAGCAGTTGCTGGTTCACTTGGTGGGCGATCCGTACAGCGAGGTGGATCGAACCAAAGCTCTCAAGGGCATGCTGGGCTACCTGAAGCTGCTTCGTAAACGGAAGCTGGATGAAGCAGTCGCTCACTTGGTTTCGATGACTGATCAACCGAAGTACGAGCCTGCGATGGAGTTCTTTGCGGAGTCGATGGAGCTGACAACTTTGTTGACCCAGTATGTCGAGGGGATCCGAATTCAGTGAGCGACATGGCTTCCGTGAACAACACAGCAGCCTCCGGCGGATCGGATTCGAAACGAGATGCGAAGGCGCGAGAGCGAATCACTCGCGTTGTCGAAAGTTGGTACCTCGTTGATCCGTTGTTGTTTGTGGCCTGGACGTTGCACGAGGTGGTGCCCGTGCCAGAGATCGCAACGCTTCGAGTCGCTCATGGTCGCGTTGAATTCAATCCCGCGTTCATTTCGTCGCTCAAGCGAGACGAGTTGGCGGACGTGCTGCGGTTTGAAGCGATGCGAATCCTGTTGGGGCATCCGTACGCCAGGCGGCAACCCAAGACCGAGCTGTCGTATTCGGCCAGCAATTTGACGGTGCAAGAGTGCCTGCGAAGCAAGCTTCCTATGCCGCGTCCACGCGAGGTGTTGGGCAGTGAGACGCACGACCATCAGTACTTTGAGTACTACTATCGACAGCTCGCAGAGCGGGAAGGCGACCAGGCCAATGAGTCCGAAGAGGACGATCCTAAGCCCGATGATTCGGAGGGGGCATTGCCCGGCGAGGGCGTGGAGGATGCCGATGAGAATCCCAACGAGAACGGGAGTGAACCTGGCGAAGCCGGGAGTGACGTGGCCGCCGAACAAGAGACTGACTCAAGTGAAAAGTCGTCGGATCAGGAAGGGAGCGAGGAGGAGTCCCTGATGGAGTCCGAAGAGCCCTCCCTCGATTCGCCTCGCTCGGACGAGGCCCCGGATTCCACGGCGGCTAGCGACTTGGAGTCCTACGTCGACCCCCACCAAACCGGTGCTGAGAATGCGGATCAGTGGGACGCGGATGATCTGCTTCACGAAGAGATCAAGTCTGCCGTCGCGGATGCCGCTGAGAACGGAGGTTGGGGGACCTTGCCTGGGCATGCGCAAGAGCGATTGCTTGCGACGCTTCGCCCGCCGCTGGATTACCGATCGATCTTGCGTCAGTTTCGGCAAAGTGTTCTGTCGGTCGATCGGCGACTGACTCGCATGCGACCGAGTCGTCGTTATGGATTTGCCCAAATGGGAAGCCGGTACGACTTCACCACACGGTTGCTGTTCGCCGTGGATGTGTCGGGGTCGATGGGCCACCGTGATCTGCAGAACGGTTTTTCGATCATCAATCGGTTCTTTCAGTACGGCATCCGCTCCATCGACGTCATCTGGTTTGACACCGAGGTCCGCTGCGAACCGTTGACGTTTCGATCGGCGCGGCGCGATGTCAGCGTGACCGGTCGAGGTGGCACCCACCTCAGCTGTGTGACCCAGTTCATCGACGAGCAGCGTGGCTATGATGGCGTGGTCGTGTTCACCGATGGCGATTCGCCCTCCCCCAGGCTTCCCCGCAATCGGCAGACGCGAATTCTATGGTTGTTCAACACGCAGGCGGCGTTTCGAAAATCAGCTTCGGATTTGAAGCCTCTGGGCAGCGTTGCGTTTCTAAAACCTTCGCGGGCAACGCCGGGATTCTAGTCGGGGTCAGCTTTCGCAAAGCGGCATGATCGGGCTGGCTGAGTTGACCAAGTCGTCGATCGTGACTCCTCGGAAGGCCTCCTCGGTGGCCGCGTAGGCGCGATCCAGTTCCGCGTGCAGCGGACAAAGTTCGGTGTGCGATTTCAATCCAAGTGGGCACTTTCGAATGCGTTGAAGCGGAGCGACTGTGTTGATAACGTCGAGGATGGTGAGCGTGTCCGTCGGCACACACAGTTCGTATCCACCGCCGGGGCCCGGGCGGGAACGGACCAATCCGGCGGCTGCCAAATCTTGCAGCACTCGCGTGAGGTATCGCCGAGGGACCTTGGTTTGTTCGGCAAGGTGGTCCGCGGAGGCGGGTTTCCCGATCTGGCTGCCCATGCAGGCGATGGCGCGAAGGGCGTATTCGGCAGTTTTGGAAAGCATGTTTGTTTGATGTGATTTTGAAATCTGCATGTTGAAATGCAGATATGGATTCTGTACAGTCAGGTGTACGAATGAGAGTTTAAGCTGGAACCCACTTACGAGCAATCTTGAATGGTATCGCTTCATTTCAAAGGTGCCGCTCAGCCGGGCCACCATCTTCGCCTTTCTGCCGGAAGCCAGCGATTGGTTTGCGGCGGACTGCTGTGTTTGTTTGCCTGGATGGCAGCCCCCGCCTGGGGGCAGCCTGATTTTGAGCGGCCGCCGATTGATTACCTGAACGCGGAGGTGAACGATCCGGTTGCCAAGCTGGCAAAACGGATTGAGGCGGGCGAAGTGGCGCTCCAGAGCGATCCAAAGTTCGGCTATTTGCCATCGGTGCTGGACGCCTTGGACGTGCCGCTCAGTTCGCAAACGCTGGTGTTTTCGAAGACCAGTTTGCAACTGCACCGGATCTCACCGCGACGGCCCCGAGCGTTGTATTTCAATGACGATGTCTACGTCGGTTATTGCCAGCATGGCGATGTTTTGGAATTCGCTTCCACGGATGCGAAGCAGGGCGCAATCTTTTACACGCTGTCTCAGTCGGTCAAGAAAGAGCCCGAGTTCGTGCGAGACCGAGGGGGGTGTTTGTCGTGCCATGCTTCGTCGCGAACACAGAATGTGCCTGGGTTTCTGGTCCGCAGTGTCTTCGCGGATGCCGCTGGTCGTCCCAAATTGGGCAGTGGGACATTCACCACCGATCACAGCAGTCCTTTTGAAGATCGCTGGGGCGGTTGGTACGTCACCGGGACCCATGGTTCGATGCGTCACATGGGCAACGTGATTTGCACAGATGAAGCTCACCTGCTTGATCGCGAAAGCGGTGCGAATCAAGACGATTTGGAATCCTACTTTCGGACGGAATCTTATCTGACGCCGCACAGCGACATTGTGGCGTTGATGGTGTTGGAGCATCAAACGCAGATGCACAACGCGATCACGGCGGCCAATTTCGAAACCCGGCAGGCGCTTCACCAGTCCTATCAAATGAACGAACTGCTCGAGCGAGAGCCCGATTTCATCAGCGAGAGCGCCACGCGGCGGATTGAGTCGTCCGCGGACCGGGTGTTGAAGTACTTGTTGATGTGCGACGAGTTCCAGCTGACGGATTCGGTCGCTGGGACGACAACCTTTGCCAAAGAATTCGCTTCGCTGGGCCCGCGTGATTCAGAACAGCGGTCGCTGCGAGATTTCGATTTGGAAACGCGGCTGTTTCGCTACCCGTGCAGCTATCTGATTTACTCCGATTCCTTCGCGGCGTTGCCTGTTGAGGTGCGTTCACGCGTGCTGGAGAAGCTCAGGCGGATCCTGCACGGCGAGGACCAGTCTGAGGCCTACCAGCATCTGACCAGCACGATGCGACAGGAGATTCTGGAAATCCTGGAAGCGACGCACCCCGATTTTCAGTGAGCCTGTGGTGGGGCTCCGGTTCGGCGGATTTCCACCTGTCACGCCTCTCCTGAAACGCAGCTTGGGGAGAGCTCGAGCGACGCCGTTCAGGTGTCCGCGAGGGTGAGGGCCGGGCATGGGAGGTGGCGCGTCCTGCCCTTGTATGGTTGCAGACGCTTCATCTACCGGTCAAATAAATAATGCCAGTGTTCTGGCCTCGGAGCGTAGCGAAGAGGCCAAAACACTGGCGGTCGGCGACAGATCGATAGCCCTCTGTTCCGCGGCAAGCGAGAACGCGGGAGAGCGGGATCGTCGTCGGCCTTTAGATACAAGCCCGAACAGCCGCCAGAGCCGTCGGCCCCCGAAGGCGACGAGCTCGCATATGCAAGGAAGGGATACTTCTAAAATAAACTTTGAACACTTCATCGGAATCGACGTTGCCAAAGCCAAGCTCGACATTGCCAAAGCAATCGATGGCCCGGTCCTCAAAGTTGCCAACGAGCCTTCCGCTATCTAAGCGATGATCAAAGAGCTGCCGAGGCCAAAGTCGGCGATCGTCGTCGTTGAGGCCACCGGAGGCTACAAAAAAAGCTGGTCATCGAATTGGTGGAGGCGGGACACATCGTCAGCGTCGTCAACCCAAGGCAAGTTCGAGACTTCGCCAAAACCCTGGGGATTCTCGCCAAGACGGACAAAATCGATGCCAGAGTCATTGCGAGATTTGGCCAGCAAGTGCGTCCACGTGCTTACGTGAAAACCCACGAAAAACAGGGCGAACTCGATCAGTTGGTCGCTCGACGTCGACAGCTCATTGGGTTGCGCACTTCAGAAAAGAACCGTCAGCAACAGGCTGATTCCAAGGCCGTTGCCAAAAGCATCGTTCGCACGCTGGATCACCTTCGCAAAGATATTCGCCGGATCGATGAGGAGATTCGCAAGCTCGTTCAATCCGACGACCAATGGAGAGGCCGAGCGGAATTACTCGAGACCGCTCCGGGCATTGGTGAAGTGACCTCAACACCCCTGATCGCCGAGTTGCCCGAGCTTAGTGATCTGAATCGACAACAGATCTCTGCTTTAGTTGGGGTAGCCACGTTCAATTCTGAAAGCGGCACGATGCGAGGCAAACAGATGATCTATGGGGGACGAAAAAGCATTCTCGGGACTTGCACCCCGAGCTACCAACGCGGACTCCTCCGGAGCCACTCCTGTAAATCCGCCCCGGACGGGGCCAGCATCGCTCGCTCGTGGAGGAAGCCCCTAGAAAGTTTTGCCCCCAAAGGGGTCGTAGAGCCTCACCGCGGAAACGTGTTGATCCTCGTTGTGACGCTGCTGTTCACATGGCCGGCGATCGCTCCCTGCTGATGGCTGGCACCATCCTGCTCTCGCTCTTCGTGGACTCGAAAACCAAGGTCGATCTCCAACACCATTTAGTCGCCAGGAAACTGCGACTGCAGAGATCGATGCCGCTCCAGTTCAACGGCCCCTTCGGCGGCCATCGAACGCCCGAGATCACCTCGATCAGAACGAACCGCCTGCCCAAAAATACTTAACGGGCCCCCTTGAGCCCCCTACAGTGGGTAGACCGCCGTTCGAATGAGCGGAGACATGCGTTCCCTGAGAATCTTACTCGCAAGTGGAAATGACATGAATGCCGACAGTCACTCTCGATGGTCCTCAGGTCAAACCGGCTGGAAGCGGGTTGCAGTTTCTCTCCGAAACCTGACCGCGTCCGCCACCGCTGAACGAAGCGGCAATCGAGACTTGATTCCCAATCAACGTTCCCTCCGGATGGAAACGCTTCAGCCGCGAGAAATGCTGGCAGGGGACTCCGCTGCCGCAATGCAGTACACCGCTGGTGCGACCGTGCCCGCCGAAATCGCTTCACCTGGTGAGAGCGAAAACGATGAGGGCGAGCAGTTTGCGGCGAACGACGCCGGCATGTCTGGCAACGTCGTTGTCGGAGATGTCAACGGCGATGGATCACTGACAACGCTTGATAGCTTGTTGATCGCTAATGCTTTGACCCAGCTTCCGTCCGAAGCCCGTCCGATGGAGTACGACTTGGATCAAGATTCGCAAGTTGACCAGTCGGATTGGGAGGTTGTGATCCAGCATCTGTCCGTCAATATCCCATCGTATGAACGAATCGACCCGTATTCGGGTGGGGATGCTGTTTGGAGCGAAGATGCGGTTCCTTGGTCAAACACATCAGGCACATGCGACTACAACGTTCGATGTGCCGCAGACCACAATGAAGGGCAAACGGGCGACGGTTCCTCTTCGAACGATCCATACGGATCCAGTCACGGGACGACAAGCAACCACTGCTTTTACGAACGCTGCTCGCCAACCGATGGTGGCACCAGTCCTTCTGACAACAGTTCATCAGGAGGTTCAACGAATCCTTGGGGGCCCGACCACCCCTGGGGATCTGGCGGCGGTTCCAATGGCGGTGATGGATCGCAACCGAGCGACGGCGACGGTGAAGATGAAAGCCCGTCTAGCACGGATTCAGGCAGCAACCCTTGGGGCGATCCGACGGGTGGAAACACCGGCGATGGTGGGACGGGGGGTGGTGAGACAGGCGGTGGCGGTGTGACCGGAGACGGTCCATCCGGAACAAGTGGAACCGGGGAAACCGATAAACCGGACGAGTCAGACGGAACCGGCAACGGACCGACCAGCGGAGGTCCGCAATCACCTTCCGATCCGAATCCCCCGCTGCCCGCACCCAATCCGCCATCCGACCCGTCAGGGTCGGATGGCACAGATTCGTCCGGTGGCAGCAACCCTGACCCAAACGAGCATCCCGACCAACCCGAGACTTACGAGGTTGTGGCAACACGAATCGGAGTCTTCGGCGGAGACATGACTTCGGAAAATCCGACAATTCACTCAGTTCGTGAAGGACAGTGGCTTGAAATCGGAGGCCATATTGATGGTCCGATTGACGACTACCAAAACCCGTTTCCTGGCACCGCCCCAACACTGACCATTCGAGCGGATCTAAATGCAGACGGTGCCTTCGACGAAAACGAAATCGTTCAAGTCAGGAATTACGGGCCCGGTTGGATTCGGGACCCCACCGAATCCTACGACTACTACACTGGCTTTTACGTTTCGTTCCCGGTGCCGGACGACGGCCCATCACCAGGAAATGGGCAACCCGAGGATGAAATCAAAATCGAAATGGAACTCGAGAGGGTTCAGAACTCCTCTGCTCCCGTACTGAACATCGCCCCGCAGTTTTCCGGTCGCCCAAGTGTCAACTATGGCGTCAATGATTCGGGAAAATCGATCGCCAGGCTGCAAATCAGCGTCTTCGACGAAGGCGTTTTTGACTCGCATCGCGCCATCGTGCACTGGGCCGATGGCGTCACCACAGAGGCGTGGGATCAAGTCGATGAGACGGCGAACGACTACGTTCCCACCCACCACAAATCTGTCTCTCTCGAACGTGTGCTGTCGGGCAATGAAGGAGACCTGCTACCAGCCACGATCAACTTGTTTGATGATGACTTGGGAACCGCCCAATACATCATTCAAGCCGATGATCTATTGCGAAACAACGATGACGACAATCAAAACGAAGTCGATGACTTGCTGGACAGTGGCTTCTCCGACGATGACCTGATTTTCCTGTCTCTCGATGGCTTAACGGGCAGTTTCACCGAACCGGCCACAGGGGAACTGGTTCTGCACTACGACGAGAACCGCATCCGACTGTGGGATACCCGCGACAAGGATAACCGCATCCTTCCCAACCGGGATGAGGACACGCCCTTGGACATCGGAGCAGGGATTCCCTACGACGGACGAAGTTCGGTGTTCGTCGAAGGCCTCGGCGTAGGCGAAACTCGACTCACAATGGCGTGGCGAGCGTTCGAACAAACGTTCGCTGAACGAGAGCAAAACCCTCGTCCAGCATGGACTCCCACCAGCATCGTACTGGGGCACAATGACTTGATTGTGTGGGGCATCGATGTCGATATTGACAGCGATAACAACAACGGACTGGATCTGCCGGACAACAGTGAAACGGAAGAATACCTGGAAGCCAATGAGTTTGGACTGGGGAAATTGGTGTTCCCGACGGCATCGGATTACACCCCCGTGCGTGTCCGATTGCCGGCGGGACTGGATGTCAACGAACCGGCCTTGAAAGCGACGATCGAATTTGGGGCCATTGGTCAATCGGGAGAAATGCATCTATGGAACGCCAGGAAAGGTGCCCCGAACCGAACCCCAGGTGCGATCGCGGATGGAGGGAATCGCATCTATGACAATGATGAATTGACGTTGGCCGACCTGGGCTACAACCCCGCAACCGGTGCCTTCACAGTATTCATCGAGGCCATCAATCCGTTCGACCGTCATCAAGTGAAAAAAGGAGTTGATGAAGGAGGCAAACCCGACGACCGCATCAATGTCGTGATGGCTGGACTGCAGGGCGTGGACGTCTCCGACGAAGTGAAGTACATGCTCGTCGAACCGGACTCGTTCTACCCCCATCTGCAAAGCACTCGAGCATTGCAAAGTGCAATGGCATCAGAAGCGGTTTACGGGTCGGATGGGGGTCGCTTCGCGTTGAAGAAGTTGTCAGCGGCGGAACTGATCGAGATGGGATTGCCGGGTGCGATTGTCGCCAAGATTGGTGATTCTTCCGGCATCCCTGGCTTCCAAGCCGAGGTCTACTTGAATCATATAACGCTTCAGTACGTCTTGGCATTTGCCGGCACGAACGACGCCTACGACATCATTGATGACATTTGGCAAGGACTCGGTCAGCATTCTCGTCAATACACTGCCGCCATCGAAATCGCAGACGCAATCGGAAGAAACGAGAGAATGGAGCAAAACACCATCACCACGGGCCACTCGTTGGGTGGCGGGCTTGCGAGTGCCGCTTCTGTGGTCGCGGCACTTCCTGCCGACACCTTTAACGCGGCCGGATTGCTTGAAGAAACGTTATTGGCACGAAACAACGAAGGCGAATTACTCAATCCACGACAGGAAATCGTCCCAGGTTCACTTGGCAGATACCATGCAAACGGTGCGGGTTTGATACAAGCCTATTACCTGGACTTTGACCTCTTGAGTTTCGTTCAAGACAACACACCACTGCAAAATGCCATCGGTGAACGGCACCTGATGGATGGCCCGATCGATCTGGAAGTGGCAATTCAAACCGGCATCCTCACCGCTCAACTTGTCAGTGGTGTCGGCTGGGGAACCATTTTCCTAAACATGGGCAAGCTTGGCTACAAAATGGGCATTGCTCACACGACCCTCTACTATCAGTATGGCTTGATGTTCGACGAGAACACGGGATGGGATATTTATGGTTACGAATTCTGAGCGAGTACGCAGGTGTCTTCGGCGAGGTGATCCGTTTGGCGATAGCCACGTTTCTCACGCACAACCGGGGCGATCGTCCAAACGGCTCACGCGATTAAACCCAAGCATTCCCGCTTACCTGCGCAGGTCCTGCATGCCTTTTGGCTGGCCAGCAATTTTCACTCTCGCAGTTTGCCTTGTATCCTCGGGATGCAATGAAGCCTCTCAGCTTGCTAAGAACTTGTCTTCCAAACGCACCTTCCACGAGAAGTTCGGCTTGCACGCAAAGGATTTCTTTGACGATCCTGAAGTAATCAAGCTATGCGAGGCCATCGAGAAGAATGATACAGCCGAGATGCAGCGTTTGATTGACATTGGTACCGATGTGAACGCAAAGGGGCGCGACAATGCCACCCCACTGCTGTGGGCGTACTTTGACAACGAACCCGAGCGGTTTGAGATGCTGCTTGTGGCCGGTGCCGATCCAAACGTCAAGCTCACTGGAGATCTGGGAATCCCGTCAGCTTTTGAGCAAGGCGAATCCGTCACCTGGCTCAGCGCCAAAAGCGCATTTCAAAAACAATTCAATTTGGTCATGAACAATGGTGGTGATGCAAACATCACGGACCGTTGGGGAGATCCGGTCATCCACGAATTGATTTTGTTCGGCGGAGGGAACGTGAAGTCTCGATTGCTTACGCTGGCCGAACATGGAGCCGACATCGATGCAGTCGATACCATGGGGTCGTCACCGTTGACCCATGCAATCAGCGCTTACGGTCAATACGAAGTGGCACACGTTCTGTTGGACCTGGACGCAGATCCAAGAATACGGGAGAAGAAGTCGATTGGCCCTATGCACTCGATGGTTCGGGCAGCTGAGCGTCGGGAATACATGCCAGCAACACAGAAGGCAGCGTTTGACAGTTTAATGAAACGACTTGAAGACCTCGGAATGAGTCAAGAGGATGCTGAGGCCGATTGGGAGCGATGGTCGCGACGCCTTCCTCCGTTTTAAGGTTGGTTGAGAGCACGTGTTGCGTTTGCTTCATCATCTGGCTGGGTCACACGGCACGCTGATTGCTCGATGCTTGGGGTGCATGAATGGTGTTGCTTTACTAAGCGAAATACACCCCGATGGGACCAAGCGATTTGATCCACGCCGGCAAGCCGTCGATTGGTTTGGTTGGACGCCCGACCGGAGTAAGTCGCCACTTGATCTAAGCCAGATCAACAACCTTACCAAGCAACTCGACGAACTGGATTGTTGGCTTGCTTCACGAGGAAGGTCGCTGGTGGTTCGAGATTGGTCGCATCTGGATTGGATCGGCTTCCCGTTTCAATCGCCCCGCGAAACATCGGTGTGGGACTGCAACGAAACGATGGGTTGCAACCAGAATCCACTACGTTGCGCGACGGTGTGCCACCCGTTGGATCAGTACCTGCATAGCAAACGACTGGGGGCATTGGCAGACACCTGGAATGACAATCTGTTTTGGAAGGGCACTCGGGCCTTCGCCGAATCGGTCCAGCAAATGCCCTGGGTTCGTGCCGAAGACTTCTTTGCTTCTCCTGAAACAGCCTTGCATGAGATCTGCGATGCCTTGAACGTTTCGTATGACCCGATGTGGAAGCTGAACTTTGCCGACCACGATCAAGTCACGGGCGAGACGGAGTCGATTCGCCGTCGAGATCTGCAACGGAAACCACGTCCGCCCGTTTCCTCAGTCGTTTGGTCATCATTGGGCGAGAACGAAGACTTCCTGGCAACCTTGAGTCTGCTTGGCTACCCGTTACCGGAACCGATGCGTCCCGTTTCAGTGGCCTTGCAAAATCCCTACGCGACGACGCCGACTGGAGAACAGGACGACGATGAACGTGTCATGCGTTGCCGGATCGCTTGTCAGCAAACCCCCGATGACCTGGCGGCGTGGATCTCGCTTGCCAACGCTTTGGACTGGATTGGCTGCCCCGGCGAAGCTGCCGATGGTTTGCTGGCAGCAGGCTTGTCGGACATGACAAACACTCACCCGGAACGCAACACCGCCTTGCATCTTGCTTGCCTGTTGCTAGACCGCGCGGGACGAAAATATGAATCGATCCCGTTGCGGCGAATGATCGCTGCCCGCGAACCACAACACACTGAAAACTTATTCCAATTGGCCTTGCTATCCGCCGGAACAGGGGCGGTGGAAGAAGCGATTTCGTTCGCTCAACAATTGATCGATGTGAATGTCAATCAAACGGGCGCAGCAGCCAACTTGTTGCTTTATCTGAATTACTCCGATCGCTGGACGCCAGCTGAAATCAGCAACGAACACTTTCGAATTGGCATGCGACTGACGGAGCGTCCTCAAACGATTCATGTCCGGCCTCGCAAAGCCGGCGAACCAATTTCGATTGGTTACTTGGGAGCCGATTTCTACACGCATCCCGTTGGCAAGTTGATAAAACCGATTCTGTGGTCGCACGACCGCCCAGCCTTTCGCATTCACGTTTACCACGATGGCTCGAAGCACGATGCAATCACCAAGGACGTGATGGAAGCTTCCGACAAGTTCCTCCATTCGCATGGCTGGTCCGACGGTCGATTGCTTTCGCAGATCCGCGAAGATCAGATCGATGTACTGATTGACCTGGGTGGATACACGGGAGGCGGCAACCGGTTGCGGATGCTCGGTCGCCGAGCGGCCCCAGTTCAAGCGTCATACTTGGGTTACCCCAACACCTCCGCGATTCAGACAATGGACTATCGGCTGACCGATCGTTTGGCTGACCCGCCGGGGCGAACCGATCGGCTGTATGTGGAGCGGTTGGTTCACTTGCAAAACTCTCACTTGGCTTGGACGCCACCAGAAATAGCGGAAGAACTGATGACGGAATCGCCTGATCGGGTATCGAGGTCCGAACAGCCGCCTCGACTGGGGATATTCAACAACGTTGCGAAATTATCCCCGTCCATGATCGAAACGGTCGCCGAGATACTCCGTCGTGTTCCGGATGCGATTTTGCTGATGAAATACGGGGATCGATACGGTGTGCCATTCGTTGCGGATCGCTTCCGCCGCTTGTTTGCTGAGCAGGGTGTCTTGCCACATCGAATCGAATATCGAACCCGGGCCGAGTCGATGGTGGATCACCTTCGGTCCATGAGATCCGTTGACCTGGCCTTAGATTCATTTCCATATCAAGGCACGATGACATCCCTGGAATGCCTTTCGGTGGGAACTCCAATCCTATCGAAGTGTGGCGAGTATTACGCTCACCGCGCCACCTCCGCGATGATGATGCGAATGGGACTGTACGAACTGGTGGCCGAATCCAGCAAGGAATACGCGGAGATCGCGGTCGAACTGATGCACAATCGTCAGACCCTGTCCGATCTTCGCCAGACCGTCTACGAATGCTATCTCGCGAGTCCGCTGAGGGACCCGACCGCGTTGACTCGCGAACTAGAAACAATCTATCGGAGCTGGTGCCCTGGCGAGAGCGTCCCATGAGGATTGCCTTCGCCTGGGAGTGGGGATCAGGATCCGGGCACATCATGCGATTCAGCCCGTTGGCCCGTCAAGCGATCCAGGATGGCCATCAATTGACGTTGATCGTTCGTGATTCGAAGCGAACTCGGAACCTGCTTTCGACCTATCGATTGAATCATGAGAACATTTCAGTCATCGAGTCACCTGCCTGGCCGCGATGCCCACGCGATCAACTTCGACTGCCAAATTGCCTGTCGCAAATTGCTTGGAACTTGGGTTTCTTTGATCAGACGGCAACGAACCAGCAGATTCGATGGTGGCGGGATCGCATGCACGAACTCCGGCCGGAGCTGGTGGTGCAAGACTTCGGTGTGACTGCCGGGCTCGTTGCCTGGACGCTCGGCATTCCAACCCTTCGAATCGGCACCGGTTACACGTGTGCTCCCCGCACCAAAATCCCTGTTTCCATCCCCGCCTTGTTGGATGTCTCGTCTGACTCTCGCACAACGACGAACCAGTCAGCCTGGGAAAGCCTGCGAGAAAGGATTCGAACAGGCTGCCAAACCAATGACCTGAACCCTCCTGATCGTTGGCATGAGATCATCAACGGTTGTGAAGAGGACCGAATCGCCACGGTTGCGTTGCTCGATCCCTACGCGCCCGTCCGCACCAACGCTCGGTACTGTGGTGTGTGGCCAGCGGCATCGTCCGCGATGAATCGAAGCGATCGCTGGGCGACAGCAATTGCGTACCTCAAACCTTTTCCGGCATGGGAGCTGTTTTTCTCGGCGCTCCGCCAGTGTGGCGTTCGCGTTGATTTAGTGCCTGATGGCGTCGACGCAAGCCTGTTACGAACTTGCGATCCTGCGTGGGTTCGGGTTCTGGACCGGTTCGTCCCGATCGAAAAAGCCGCCCAAAACCAACGCCACCTCATCAACAATGGAAATCATGGCACGTCCGCCTTGGCACTTCTATCGGGGATGGCTGTGATCACTTGCCCATTGTTTCTGGAACAGCGTTTGACAGCCGACGCAATTGAAACTGCGGGGTTGGGGCTGCGGGTGAATCTTCAGCGACCCCAATACTTCTTGCAGCGGCTTGACGAAGCTTTCGGATCGAATGCCTTTAACGAAAACGCACGAAACTTCTCGACGTCTCAACGCCAACTTTTTCTGAATGCAGCGCCAGATCGATTGACGCTTGTCAAGCATTGAGTGTGTGCCGGCTCAGCGTTCTCGGGGTTTCTACCGTGACCTACCGATGTCGGCCCCGTCTCGGGCGAACGTGCATGAATGGCTCCGGAGGAGTCGACGTTACTAGCCCGGTGGCATGCCCGAGAAGGCTGGTGGAGATCACAAACCCACCCCAGAGAGGGGCGTCGTGAACGAGCGGGCCAACCCTGTGGATTGAACACGTGGCTCGCACCATCCCAAGTCCGCTCCCGGACCAAAAGCTTGATCGAACGGTTTCTCGCGGGCGAAAAAACGGGAGGAGATCTTCGCTCCCTCCGGGGGGCGCTGATGGACGGAGGCATCCGATCCGTGGGTGCGTTGCTTTTCGAATGGCCGGCAATCGCTCCCTGATAATGCCTCGCACCATCCTGCCCTCCCATGGGAACAGGAGGGCTCCCATGGGAGAGGAAACGGAATCAAGGTCGAGAGACTCTGGCTACTTTGCGACTGGATCAACGGAGATGACCGTCGAACCATCAGGCAGAACCATTCCTGGACGCAAGTCCGCAGTGGCTGGGTCGATCGGCGCATTCGCGGTTGCTGGTGGAACGGAACTGCTCCCATAGCCAGCTTGATAGACCGTTCTCAAAGGAGCCACATAAGTCGTGGATGGAACCACATAAGTTCTCGACGGGTAACTCGAATAGCCGCGGTAGCCAGACGAGTAGCGAAAGTCATTTGGGTAGCCGTAACCGTAGCCCAGACTGCTGTAGCCCAGTCCATAGCCGCCGTAGCCGTATCCATAGGGATAGCCACTACCGATCGACAAACTCAAACCGGGACGAGAGTATCCGTACGACGAGCCAAAGTTGGAATGGTCACGGCCCGAGTATCCTGGACGACCGCTGTGTGAAACGCCGCCCCCGTGAACGCCGCCGCCACGAACGTGACCACCGCTGACGTGACCGCCACCCACGTGACCACCACCGCCCGGGGCTCCTCCTCCGTGGCCACCTCCCCCATGACCTCCTCCGCCACCACCTCCGCCGCGATGTTGAGCCATGGCAACCGATGCCCCCGAGGCGTAAAGGATGAACACGGACGCGAACAAACCCTGTCGAAGGCTTTGCAAGAACATGGGAAGTCTCCTCTGCGAGTGACGCAGTGCAAATGGGATCGGTAACGCATCACCGGAAGATTGTCCGGACGGACCGTTAGCCGAAGTCGCCAGACACCCTGGATGCAGCAATCGGCTTTCCAAGCCTGGACAACGCGTTGATCCAGTGCACATGACGTACCATTGCCGAAACAGCCGCTCAACTGAAAGACAGTGGCGAGTTTTCGTTCGAAACAACCTGTTTTAGCTCACCGGACATCCGCTGGCCTTTGCCAAATCCGCACACATTCGCCCCGGACGGGGCCGTCATCGATGTGCGGGCAGTCGTCTCGGGGCTTCCGCCCCGAGCTACTGACGCCGGCCCCGTCCGGGGCGAACGTGCGCGAATGACTCCGGAGGAGTCCGCGTTGATAGCTCGGGGCGGAAGCCCCGAGATCGATTGTTTGCCCTGCCCTGCCCTTCGATCGCGGCGGCTATTTGACCGTGTGGTTGGTGCCGTTCAATTCGTTGAGAGCGCGGTTGATCACGCGGACGGTGTACTTGCCATCGGCGTATAAGTTTTGCCTTGGCTGGAGTGCTTCTCGCATCGAATCGATCACCGGCAACGCTTTCTCATCGATCTCGTCGAGCACGATGGCAGCTTGCAGTCGCTCCCACTGCGCACCGTCCTCCAATGTCTCCGCCAGGACTGAGAGAGCCTTGTCCGTGGCTTCGGGATTGCCGGAATGGCAAAGCGCACGCGCCGCTGCGACTCGTACCGTCGCGGATTCGTCGGCAAGCCGTTCTTGCAGATCCATCAAATACGGCAGCCTGTCGATCTCGCCGCTAGCGAAAACGTT
This sequence comes from Rhodopirellula islandica, assembly GCF_001027925.1. Classification (NCBI taxonomy): domain Bacteria; kingdom Pseudomonadati; phylum Planctomycetota; class Planctomycetia; order Pirellulales; family Pirellulaceae; genus Rhodopirellula; species Rhodopirellula islandica. The sequence goes on from NZ_LECT01000038.1 coordinate 63,198, forward strand.
CCCGATCCCAGTCGCCCCCCAATAACGCACTGCAGAATCTCTGTCGTCGAGTGCGGCTCGCATTTCTGGAAGAACTGCAGGGCCCTCGGATGCCGCGAGAGCTGCTGCGGCAACACGATTCGCGAGCTCGCTGTCGTCCGATTGTCTCAGGACGGCATACTGACTCCCCAGATTGCTGGCGCGTTCGGCGAGGATCGGCTCTGGGATGAGCCCCAAGTCCTTGGTGCGGGTCACCCACTGCTCGTGCGCCGCACGCATGCGATGGAGCACCTCCGTGTGGTCAGAAGACGACGCGAGATCATGGAGCTCATGGGGGTCATTCTCGAGATCGTAAAGTTCTTCGGTGGGTTTCGTTCCGCGGAAGAAAGGCATGGCTGCTTGTGGCAACGTTCCGGCCTGCTCAGCCTCGCGAATCGACCGCATCGTCTGCCCTTTCTCGGGCGTGTTCATGTATTGAAAGTATGGCTTCAACGGTTCGTAATTGCGGATGTATTTGTATCGCTGATCACGCACCATTCGAATGATGTCGTAACGTTCGTCCATCCGGTCGCGAGCACCGTAAACGTAGTCTCGGTCGACGACCGCTAGCTTGCTCAAGGGACTGCTCAGGAACGGCTTGCCTTGCATGGGCTCTGGAACATCCAACCCCGCCAAATTCAAGACGGTGGGACCAAAGTCGATCGAGCTCACCAATCGATCATCAACGACCCCGGCGACCTTGTCGCTGGATCGAAACTTGGCCGGGATGCGGATGACCAATGGGATGTGCGTGCCCGAGTCGTAAAGCCAACGCTTCGCTCGTGGGAGCCCAACGCCATGATCGGACCAGAAGAACACGATGGTGTCTTCGTCCAACCCGTCGGCATGGAGCTGGTCAAGCAACCCGCCCACCCAATGATCGAGCGCCGTGATCAGTTCGTAGTTTCGCTTCCAGTCTTCACGAACGGCTGGCGTGTCCGGATAGTACGGCGGGAACGTCGAGAGCTCGGAAGCGTCTTGCCGCTCACTTTCGGAAAGGCCTTTGGTGACGGACTTGTATTTCGAATCATTCTCGATTCCAGATTCGTGGCAGCCCGTGAAGTTGAAGACAGCAAAAAAGGGCGTTTCGTGATCCGGTCGATCCCGCCAGTGGGCCTTGTTGGACGATTGGTCCCAAGAACCTTTCGGGGTCGCGAACTGATAATCCTGCTTGGAGTTGTTGGTGCAGAAGTATCCCGACTCACGCAAATAAGTTGAAAACGGCTGGATGCTCTTTGGAAGTTTCGCTTGGCAACGCATGTGCTGCGTCCCAAGCGTCGTTTGGTACATCCCAGTGATGATCCCGCTGCGACACGGGGCACAAACACCGGCCGTGGTGAACGCGTTGGAGTATCGAATCCCTTCCTTGGCAAGCTGATCGATGCGCGGTGTGATGGCATGCGGATCACCATAGCAACCGATGTGGGGACTGATGTCTTCTGCGGAAAGCCAGAGGATGTTGGGCCGGTCTCCCGCTTCAACCGTCTGAAACAAGGCCGTTGCGGTCAACAAAAATGCGACCAGGATCGGCACACGTGCGTCTTGGGTTCGTCGGATGGCTACCTGCCACATGGAGTTGGCTCTTTATCTTGGAGGTCGTGCAGTTTGTTGATGCAGTTATTATCACTGCTTTCGCGCACCGTCCCTCTCCCGAAACGAAGTTTGGGGGGAGGTCGAGCGACGCCGTTCAGGCGTACGCGAGGGAGGGGACCGGGCATGGGAGGTGGCGCGCGTTGCCCTCCCCCGGGAAATCTCGCTGAACGCTCGTTTCCCGCCCCCTCCCGCTGCGCGGGCGGGGTTTGCAAGACGTCACGAACACAGCACTTAAAAACGGCACGACCTCCTTGGAGGGAGGGAATGCGGGTCTCTGCATCGTAACTACAGCGGCGTCCTCAGGCGAGCGAGTGGAAGCGTTCGAATCGCGAAAGATCATCCCGAGAAGAAAACGCTGACGAGGCTACGCAATCCAAGAACGGTGACGACGACAACCGTTAGCACGCCGAGCGTGTTGGCGATCCAGTGATTGCGGTGCTTGCCGAGCAACGCCGCGTTGTTCATGACCGCGAGCAAGAAAATGGCCAGCAGAGGCAGCAGCAATCCGTTGGCGACTTGAGCAAACGTGATGATGTCCGTGGGCTTGGAACCGCTGGCAGCGAACGAAATGCCAAACACAATCACGGTGGTGAAGACCGTTCGCAGCCGCCAGTCTTTCAGATCGATGGGCCAGCCAAAACAACCGGCAGCGGCGTAGGCGGCGGCCAGCGGCGCGGTGATGGTGCTGGTCAACCCCGCGGCGAACAGCCCCACACCGAACAGCCAGCGTGCATGGTTGCCAAGCAGCGGTTCGAGTTGTCGGGCGGCGTCGGCAAGGTTCGTGAATCCGGCGTCACTCCTAAAGAAAGCGGCGGCAGCCGTGGCCATCACGGCGGCGGTCACCAACCCGCCCAAGCCCACGCTGAGGATCGTGTCGCCGCGGCTTTCCTGGATCGCCTCGCGAACGGTTTCGTCGCTGACGGATTCGGTCTTGTCGCTGGACCATTTCTCGGCCGATGCGGTGGCGTGAAGAAACAGGTTGTAGGGCACGACCGTCGTGCCGATGATCGCCAAGACTTCTTTCAATCCGCCTTCCGGGATGGTCGGTTTGATCCAACCCATTGCGAACGATCGCCAGTCGATTGGAACACTGAACGCGGTCAACAAAAACACGCTGCTCATCGTCACCACCAACGCAACCAAAATCCGCTGAAGCGATCGGTAGTGACCGATCATCAAGATGCCCCATGCTGCGAAGCCGATCGCAATCGACACCACAGTTTGTTGCTGCGTTCCCGTTGCGGCTGAAACGCCCACAGCGGCGCCGGCGATATTGCCCGCTTGGTAAGCAGCGTTTCCGATGATGATTGCCGAGACGACCAGCACAATGGCCAATCCTCGGGCGAACGCATTGGGGATGGTTGGACGGATCGCCTCTCCCAAACCACGCCCGGTGACGATCCCCAGTCGCGACGCCATTTCTTGAAAGACGATCGTTGCGATCACAGAGAAACCCACCGCCCACAACAGCGTGTGGCCAAAGTTGGCACCTGCGGTCGTGGCTTTGGTGACGGTCCCCGGCCCGATGAAGGCTGCCGTGACGAGCAAGCCGGGACCGAAACGACGAAAGAACTTGGGAAGTTTCATGCCCGTTAAGGTAACGAATGACATCGAACACGTCCCAAGGCATCCGCCATCTTGGTGACGTCATTTGAGGGGTTCACATCGCTCAAACCGCCGGCTGCCAATGGTCACGCTCCTCAGCAGTGAGGCGAGCGGTTTCTATGGCCAGTAGCAGTTATCGCGTTCTTTGCCCAATCGCGCGCGCCAGTCCTGTACACTACCCAGCCTTGTCTTGCATGCCTTTCGGCGTGTCCCGTTGCCGCCAACAGGAAGTGGGTGCATGGTTCCCGATCAAATCCAAGGGACCGCGGTCGGTTCGTTTCACGATCGACTCAGTGGCTTGAAACTTGCGAACGTTGTTTGCATGCTTTTGGTCGGCATGCTGTCGCCGTTCGTCTCCAATCCAGGATTGGCTCAAGACACTTCGCACACCGGCGTGCTGAAAGGTCTCGACCTAGACGGTCGCTTGATTCGATTGGGACAGTCCAACGACACCAACGCCGTCGCGGTCGTCTTCTTGTCCACGCATTGTCCGATCAGCAACGGTTATCTGCCGTTGCTCAATGACTACGCATCGGAATACGGCGGACAAGGCATTGAATTGGTCGGTGTGATTTCCGATCCGTCGGTGACACGTTCGGATGCGAAAAAGCATAGCGTCGATTACCGAGTTGAGTTCCCGGTGCTGTTCGACGGCTCAGGCGAATTGCGTTTGGCTCTTTCGCCGACCCACACGCCCCAAGCGATGTTGATTCGGCCGAACGGCAAGATGCTTTACAACGGTGCGATTGACGACCGGCATGTTCAAGTCGGCCGCAAGAAAGATCACGCCGCCAAACCCTATTTGCGAGATGCGATCCGCGCAGTCATCGCTCGACGTCCGGTGGATGTGCCAAAAACCAAACCCATCGGTTGCCTGCTGGAGGATCCGCCAAACAAAGCGATCGAAGGCGAGGTGACTTACGCACGCGATGTTGCGCCGGTGATCCAAGCGAACTGCGCGGGGTGTCATTGTCGAAACGGATCGGCTCCGTTTCCGTTGTTGAGTTACAACGACGTCAGCGGCCATGCCAATCAAATTTTGGAAGTGACCCATTCGCGTTTCATGCCGCCATGGAAACCGGCCGCCGGGTTCCTGCGTTTCCAAGACGAACTGCGATTGACCAATCACGAAATGTCTCTGTTGAACGTTTGGGTTCGCGATGGCAAACCGGCAGGCGACCCAAAGGATCTTCCGGCCCCTGTTCCGCCATCGAGTGGTTGGCCACTGGGTGAACCGGATTTGATTCTGGAAATGAACGAAACGTTCTCGATCCCATCCAGCGGCCCTGACCTTCGCCAGTACTTCGTCATCCCAACCGGTTTGAAGCAACACCGGTTGGTCAACGCGATCGATTTTCATCCGGGGACGCCTCAGTCCGTTCACCACGCCAGTTTCTTCCTGGACACCAAAAGAAAGGGGCGGCGACTGGACCAATCGGATCCAGCGCCGGGGTACTCCAGCTTTGGCGGGCCGCGCTTTGAACCCGAAGGCACGCTGAGCAGTTGGTTTCCGGGAATGAGCCCCCGACGATTGCCCGAGGGGATGGGACGTTTTGTGCCAAAGGACAGCGACATCGTGGCGGAAATCCACTACGTCACGACCGGCAAACCACATCAAGACAAGTCGAAGATCGGGATTTACTTCGCCCCGTCGTCGGCCAAGAAGATCGTCACCGAAGTCCAGGTCGGCAACAAACGAATCCGTATCCCGCCGGGCGAAAGTCATCATTTGCAACGCGCGACGTACACGTTGCCCGTGGACACAGTGCTGCTGGACACGGTGCCACACATGCACATTTTTGGCCGCGAAATGAAAGTCTGGTCGAAGTCACCCGATGGCGAGACCAAGCCGTTGTTGTGGATCAAAGATTGGGATTTCAATTGGCAAGGCAAGTATTCGTTTGCCGAACCCGTGCGTTTGAAAAAGGGAACGATCCTTCACGTGGACGCTTGGTATGACAATTCAGCCAACAACCCGCTGAACCCGAACTCGCCGCCCAAGCCGGTGTCCTGGGGCGCCGACTCCACCGATGAAATGTTGATCTGTCATTTCCAATGCACCTGCGAGACGATGGGTGAACTGAACGAATTGATTCGGCACCAAAAGAAACACATCGCCGATCGACAATAGTCGGCCGGACAGAGATTCGCCCCGGCTTTCAGCAGGTCGGCAGGAATGATCGGGCACAACCACATGAGCCGCCAGGGCGTTCGCCTGGACTGCGAAATGGTTGGTGTTGTGGAACGCATTCGTTTGCACAAGTTTTCATCCCGGTAGGGATGTCAGATGGTAGCCGTCGGTAAGCGACAGCGCCACCGATGGACATGCAGCCCCCACGCCACCACTCTCCATCCCGGCGTGGCCATTGGCCACGCCGGGATGGAGATTTTTTTGGGTCTCGTTTTCCGGGGGTACGCTGCTTCGCAGCAACCCCGGCTACCATCTGACATCCCTACCGGGATGAAGAAAGACAAACGAACCATGAGCGAAGTTATGCTTGCGTCGATTCAAGCAAGAAACCATTGAAGGTCATTCCGTGTCAGCATTTGAAACCACCCCTCCATCAAATCACGGGATCGGAATCCTGGGTGGGTCTTTCGACCCGCTTCATGTCGGGCATCTTTGGATGGCCGAATCGGCACTGGAACAATTGCCGATTGAACATGTGCGTTGGATCCCGACGGCAACCAGCCCGCTCAAACCCCACGGGCCGGTGGCCAGCAACGAACACCGTCTGCAAATGCTGCGATTGGCACTCAGTGGCCAATCCGGGCACGTCATCGACGACTGGGAACTCCGGCAAGACAGCGTCAGCTACACCCTGCTGACCCTGGAACATTTGCAAGAACAATTTCCAGACCGCCAGCTGCATCTGATCATCGGGGCCGATTCGTTGGCCTCGTTCGATCGTTGGCGAGAACCCGAGCAAATCCTAAAACGGTGCCACCTGGCCGTGATCGCTCGCGGCGGCGACCCTCCACCGGACTACTCGATCCTGGACGGCATGACTGACGAAACGCAAATTCGAAGGATTCGCGAGTCGCAGATCCAGATGCCCCAGATCGAAATCAGCAGCAGCGACCTTCGGAATCGCATCGCAACCGGACGGAGTATCCGGTTCCGCGTGCCACACCCGGTCGCGACGTTGATCGACAATGAAAAGATGTACCGGGTACGATAGCAAAGTTGCCTGCGATTCCCCGCGTGTCGAAACTGAGATCTGCTATGTCGACCAATCCGTTCCCACTGCTGTCCGAACAGGAATACCTTGACCAAGAACGAAAGGCTTCGTTCAAGAGCGAGTACTTCGGCGGCGAAACCTTTGCAATGGGCGGCGCGAAGCGAGCACACAACTTGATCGTGACAAACCTAATCCGAGTTCTAAGCAACGCGCTGCTCGATGGTCCCTGCGAAGTTTACCCCAGCGACATGCGGGTCCAGATTGAAGCCACTGGTTTGTACACCTACCCCGATGTGGTCGTAGCTTGCGACGAACCCAAATTTCGCGACGACCAACTGGACACCCTGCAAAATCCGACTCTGTTGATCGAAGTCGCTTCGGAAAGCACAGAGGCTTACGATCGAGGCACCAAGTCGAGACACTACCGACGCATTCCATCTTTGAAAGGATACGTGCTCGTCGCGCAAGATCGACCAGCGGTTGAATCATTCACCCGTGGAGACGACCACACATGGACGCTTCGTGAAGCGGGGGGACTGGAGAACGAATTGCGGATCGACGCCTTGAAGCTGAACCTGTCGATGGCAGAAATTTATCACCGGGTCCAGTTCGATCGCCCCGATCCGTTGGTGAAATGACTCAGAGCTCAAAGCGACCCTCGCCAGCGAGTCTGCCCCTCACCAGCGAGTCTGCTCTGGACGGAGCATCCGTTTTCAGGTCCCGCACCCTGTGAGGACACTGATCGACCAAGAAAAGCTTTATCAGGCAGAATAGGCAAAAGGGATTGCGTGGAAACGCCGATCTCGGCACACTGTGTGGCCCGCGATCGCAACCTTTTTGCGTTCACGGGACCCATTGGCGAGCCGGAGACATTGGTTTTCCGGCCGAATCAGTCCATTCGCCTTCGATTTCCTTCGAAAAGCTTCATGCCTCCACGTCCAATGAGCACGCGTAGTCGTGCCCGCAAACGCTCCCGAGTCCGCAGCCGTACCCGCCGCAAGGACCCCATCTTCGTCGATGGCCACCGTCCGCGTCCGATGTACGTTGACTACAAGGACCTCGAATTGCTGTCCAAGATGGTCAACCGCCAAGGACGCATCATGGGCCGTCGCAAGAGTGGTTGCACCGCTGCCAGCCAACACGCTGTCACCTCAGCCATCAAACGCGCCCGCTTCATGGCCTTGCTGCCATACGTCGGCGAATAATTCGTCAACTCAGTGAACGATCCAGCCTCTGACGGAGCCCTCAACCAGCGGGCTCCGCTTTATCAGACCCAACGCCGCGTCGAGTTTCGAGACACCGATGCGGCTGGAATCGTCCACTTTTCGGCCTTCTTCCCCATGATGGAAGCGGCCGAACATGAGTTCCTGCGGTCGGTCGGCATCCCCGTGATGCCGCACCATGAGTCCGAGGAACGATTGACTTGGCCCCGAGTCGCCGCCAGCTGCGACTTTCACGGCCCCGCCCGATTTGAAGACATCCTGCAAATTGATTTGCACGTCGACCGGATTGGACAATCCAGTATCAGCTATCGCTTCGAATTGACCTGCGAAGGCCGACGTATCGCCACCGGCAAAATCACTGCCGTGTGCTGCGACCTGCAAGCGGGCGGCAAACTGGTCAAAACCAACGTGCCCGATGACCTTCGCCAGCGATTGTCCGGCCCCCAAAACGACTGAACCAAGAAATGCCCGCGACTTTCGAAGGCTTCGGCCTGAAACTGCTGTACCCAGACAACTGGACTCTGGTCGAGCGAGCCGAAGACGAAGGCGACCAGGGCGCCACGTTCGACCTGCCCGGTGGCGGATTCGTGTCGTTGGAAACACTGCCGATCACCCGAGAAGACGAAGTCGTCCTGGGCGAAATTGACCAGATGCTCCGGGGACAATACGAAGACCTGGAACGCGACAACATCACGCTCCCTGGGGCCTCCGAAGGCGAGCGAGCCGTCGACCTGCGGTTCTACTACTTGGACCTGGTCGTGATCTCACGTGTGGTGCTGCTGGACGCCCCTGCCCCGACCCGCGAACAAATGCCGATCGCGGGACGCATCCTGGCTCAGTTCCAAGCTGAACTGGCCGACTTCGAAGCCGCGGAACCTGTCTTCAACGCGATTCTGCAACAGATCCGGATGGCCGAGCTTCCTGAAGAAGCCTGACCAGCGAGGCGTGTGCGGCCAAGCTTGATCGGCGAAAGATGATCGGCAATGCCCCCAATCACGACCAGCCGCATCAAACCAAGTCTTGCTTCCGCTTTTTGCGTCGGTTCTTGCCACATTCGCGGCACACACCGCTGACCAGCATTCGGTGTCCAGAAACGCGAAAACCGTGCTTCGCCGCCGCCTCGTCTCGCGTCGCGATCAGCTCCTCGCTGCGGAACTCGATCAGTTTGCGGCAACGCGTGCAGTACAGATGATCGTGAGGCGGGTAGCCGTAATCCAGCTCGTAAACCGTGCGGCCATCGAGCTGAAAGCAATTCAGCAACCCAGCGTCGACAAATTCACGCAGCGAACGATACACCGTCGCGGAACTGACATAGTTGGGCTCGCCTTTGCGAGGCAGTTTCTCGATCAGCTCATCCGCATCAAAGTGAGCGTGCTGAGAGAAAATCTTCTCGACCAAGAACTTGCGAGGCTTGGTCTGTCGCTGGCCTTTGCTCTGCAAATACTCCTCAAAACGCTCCTGAGGGGTCAAAGCCACCTCGAGACGTTCAAGAGATTCGGGAACCGAAGACACGTCAGACAAAACGGACCGCTGCAATGGAGAGAAGAAATGCTTGCTGAGCCACTATAGCAGCCCTGTCCAGATTTGTCCCGAGCCGTGGCCCGCGAAAACGCTGCCGAATCGTGCCAAAGCCCGAAGGGCCGGCACAGCACTGGCCGGTGCCGTCAGGCACCGGACACAGTGCCAACATCGCCCCGGTCATTACCGACCCGAAACGCTGGCACAAATCCCCGCTGGATTCACAGTGTCGCCACTCCCGTGGCAATACTCGCAACATCAAAAGCCGACATGTGGGCCGGCCTCCGTCCGCAGGACTGGGTGGATCACGCTGCAACGACACAATCGATCCAAATCGTCATTTCCGCTCTCGACTTTTGGATTCGCGGTCGATATCTTCCGCAACCGATTGAAAAACGGTGCTGGTTCACTCGCGTTTTAAAAGACGCTCAGCCACCCACCGCGGATCAATCAGCACGACACCAGGTCTCGCCCAATCCGGGCGCGGCGGAAGTGTGTTGGCAGGACGTTTCCTAGCGGAATCGCCCACTCCAAACGCACAACGTTGCCATACCGCAAGGTGCCGCAACCTCCATTGCGATCTCCCCAAGGTCAACACGTTATTGCGCCCAGGACGCGGCTCGATAACAGCGAAGAAGAAGTCGGCCAGGGTTCACGAGAACCCTCAGACGAAGCCACGTGGCTTCGAAGTTTTGACTGCATTTCGTTTTTCAACTGACCTTGGTCCCCTTCTGGAGGCACCCCAGCCGCATGATCGCATCGACCATTCTGCGCGCACCCAACGCCCGAACGGCACAGCCGAACCTTTCCTTTGACCTCGCGAAAGAGCTCGCTGAGAAACACGGCACTCCCTTGTTGGTGGTGTCACGATCCAAAGCCATCGAGACCTACTGGGCAATGAAGAATGCCCTGCCTGGTGTCGATCTTTACTATGCGGCGAAAGCCAACCCCGACCTGCATTTTTTGTCAACGCTCAACGGCGAAAACGCATTCATTGACGTCTGCTCTCCTGGCGAATTGCAGGCCGCACTGGCGGCTGGCTTCACGCCGGATCGGATGTTGCACACTCACCCATGCAAGACCGATGCAAACCTCTGGGAATGCGCACAAGCCGGTGTGAATTGGTTCGTTTTTGACAACGCGATCGAAGCGGAAAAGATCCGCCGACTGACACCGGACGTGAACCTGTTGCTGCGTTTGGCGACCACCGGCGCGTCCAGCCGAATCAACCTGTCGGCCAAGTTCGGCTGCCCGATGCACGAAGCGATGGAACTGCTGGCGGCGGCAAAGTCCAAAGGCCTGAACGTTCGTGGGTTCTCGTTCCATGTCGGCAGCCAGTGCCTCAACCCGCACGACTACGTCGAAGTGCTTCGCAGCGTTCGCGCAGTTTGGGACGAAGCCACCCAAGCGGGACACCAACTGGAAGTCTTGGATATCGGCGGTGGATTCCCTGCCCCGTATCGTGAGGACGCTCCTTCGATTGAAACCTTCGGTGAAGTCATCACGCAAGGTTTACGCGAGATGTTCGGCGATTTGCCGATTCGTTTGATCGCCGAACCAGGTCGCGGGCTGTGCACCGAAAGCGTCACCCTGATCACTCGCGTGATCGGCAAAAACCGTCGCTGGGACTTGCCCTGGTTCTTCCTCGACGATGGCATCTACGGTTCGTTTTCAGGCAAGATTTTCGACCACACGGACTTCCCGTTGCTGGTCGAAAACGATGGTTCACGGGAGACCGTTCCGTGCGTGGTTGCGGGCCCCACCTGCGACTCCACCGACATCGTTTCGCGTGATCAATGGCTTCCCGATTTGGAAGTCGGTGAATTGGTCTTGGTTCCGTCGATGGGTGCTTACGCTGCGGCCAGCGCATCGCCATTCAACGGGCTGCCAATGGCCAACAGCGTCGCCATCGACTGACGGACGACACGCCGATGGGATTGATCGCTGCCGTCCTGGCCTACTTGTTTCTCACGATCGCGATCGGGTTGTTCGCAGCCCGACGCGTCGGCAATGCGCAAGACTTCATGGTCGCGGGGCGTTCGCTTCCGCTGTACATGAACTTCGCCTGCGTGTTTGCGACCTGGTTTGGTGCCGAAACCGTGCTGTCCGTTTCGGCGACCTTTGCCGGGCAGGGACTGCGCGCTATCCCCGGCGATCCGTTTGGTTTTTCGGTCTGTCTGGTGCTCGTGGCGTTGTTCTTCGCGCGAGCTTTCTACCGAATGGACTTGCTGACGATTGGCGACTTTTATCGCAAACGCTATGGTCGCTCGATCGAAGTTTTGACGTCCGTTGTCATCTCCGCTTCGTACCTTGGCTGGGCCGCGGCTCAGCTCACCGCACTTGGCCTGGTGATATCCGTCCTGGGCAAAGGCATCGGCTACGATGCGCTGACCACCAACCAAGGCATCGTGATCGGCTTCACCATTGTCGCCTTCTACACCGTGATGGGCGGCATGTGGTCAGTGGCGCTCACCGACATGATTCAGACGTTCGTGATCATCATCGGTCTGTTGGTGGTGTCCGTTTACATGGCTCATGCGGCCGGCGGTGTTTCCGTCGTCATCGATTCCGCTCGCGAATCGGGGCGTCTGCAGGTCTTTCCCGACTGGGGGCAATCCGGTCAGTGGTGGATCTACATCGGCGGCTTCCTGACCGCGGCCCTGGGTTCGATCCCACAACAAGATGTCATTCAACGTGTCACCAGTGCCAAAGACGAACGCACCGCCATGACGGGCACCTTGCTGGGCGGGATGTTCTACTGCATGTTCGCGTTTGTGCCGATGTTCATCGCTTACGCCGCGGTGGTGATCGATCCAGATCACCTGCAACAATTCAACAGCGAAGACTTGCGTGAAGTCCAGCGAACACTTCCGCACGCGGTCATGCAGTCCACACCGTTCTGGGTTCAGACGGTCTTCTTGGGCGCATTGGTGTCGGCGATTCTGTCCACCGCCAGCGGAACGCTGCTTGCGCCGAGCAGTCTGATTGTCGAAAATGTGATTCGTCCATTTCGGTCCGATCTCAACGATCAAAACATGTTGCGTTGGCTACGGATCGTTCTGCTGATATTTGGTGCCTTGGCTTTGCACCAAGCTTTGACCAGCAACAACACGATGTACCAAATGATCCAGCAGGCGTACAGCGTTCCGCTTGTTGGTGCGTTGGTCCCCTTGGCCGTCGGGCTGTATTGGAAACGAGCGACCACTCTCGGAGCGATGGCATCGATCGTGTCCGGTGTGGCAACCTGGCTAGCGTTTGAATACGTGCGGACGGAGTTTTTGATCCCGTCGCAACTGATGGGGCTCGCCGCCAGCTTTCTCGCGATGGTGATCGTGTCGCTGCTGGACAAGTCGGAAAACGCTCGGCCTGTTGCTGTGCAGCGCTGACTTGCTGATCATGGGTGTTCGCTATTTTCGCGATCAGGTTCCCGACTCGCTTTGTTCCAAAGCATCGGCGGGAACGTCAGGTACAACCTGACCTACGGAGGTCGGGCTTCATCGCTCGTGCTGTTGCACGATATCGAGGTGGACTTCTCGCATGGGCAACCAGAAGTCGTTCGTCAACTTGGGGTCGTTGGAACGCACGATGTTCAAGCTCACCTGCAGCTTCTTCAGTGCGGTGTCGAACTGGCTCTTCGTGCACGCCAATCGCTCGATGGCTCGCTTGCGAAGCGGACCGGTGTAGTCCGCTTGCAAACGGATCAGCTCAAAGATCTCTTGCGGGAGAACATCCAATTCGTGGACGGGCTGGTACGCCTCGGCGTAATGCACCTCACGAAAGTGCTGCATCTCCATCAACACGGCGTCGCCGCCGCTCACCTTCCCGTAGAAAACTTCCGCGGGATAGGTTTGCGGGATGCGAGTCTTCCAATCCCAGACGGCCATCACCTTGGGGCTCCAACCGCCCGTCTTGGGTTTGTCCTCCGATAAATCGGTGTTGTCCCACAACGACGGGTACGGCGAGTTCTTGCTGCCGAAGACCGTGCAAACTTTGCTCTTCAGCACAAACTGATAAGCCTGTCCAAACGTCTGGATCATGGAACAGCCTTTTGAATCAATCGACGCGCTGCGTGATCTCGATCAAGTGATAGCCAAACTGTGTTTTGACGGGGCCGTGAACTTTGCCCAAATCACCGCTGAACACCACTTCGTCGAACTCCTTGACCATTTGGCCGGGGCTGAACGTCCCCAACGCACCACCGGATTTACCAGAGGGACAGGAGGAAAACTCGGCGGCGATGGCACCGAAATCTTGTCCTTTTTCGATCTGATCTTTCAGATCCTGACAGGCTTCTTCGGTTTCAACGAGGATATGTCGTGCACTTGCGGTGGCCATGGTGATCTCTGGGGTTCGATTCCGTTGTGGGTTGATTGGGTGCCTGGTAGACGACCAATGTCGTCCGCCAGCTTCGGCCACCATCGTCGCCTGCTCGATGCAGTTCGAAAACCCCTGCTGGCAACACCTTCCCACCTGCTTGCAGAATGGTTTCGATATGGGATAGGTTCGAACGTCGCGAGACCCAACAAAAGAGCGAAAGAGTGGCGGGCTCGATGAAATCCGGTCTCAAATGGATTCCAACGCAGCCTCTTTCCTGACTCGCGAAAACGTTCCTCGGCTTCTGTCCAACCGCCCGTACTTCAAGATCCACACCATGAATTGTCGATTTGTCCTCCCAACGCTCGTGATCAGCTTGGCAACCTTGTTGTCTTCGCCCGGACTCTCCTCCGCGAAAGAATGGTCGGTGCCGGTGGGAGGCAACGCCTTCCGCACGCAACCCGAACCCGGCGGTCGATCGCTCCGTCGAGATGGCACACTCCAGCTCCGTGACCCTGCTGAAGTCCATTCGGTGTACTTCCATGTCAGCGGAAGCGACACGCTTCAGCTTGGCCTGAAAGGCAACGCCCGCAACCACCCCACAACGGTCCAAGCGAGCATCGGCGAAACCAAGCTCTCCTGCGAATTGCACCCGGCACCTGCAAAGACTTACCCGCTCGGCGAAATCGAAGTTACCGAAGCGGGCTACGTCCGGGTCGACCTGCAACTGACAGCTGCTACGAACGGCCAAACCAACCACTCGGTGAACATCGCCGACTTGGTCGTCACGCCCTCCAACGACGATCTGCAACTCGACTACATCCAGACCAATGACGGCAACATGTTCTACTGGGGACGTCGCGGGCCGTCGGTTCACTTGGGTTACCGCCTGCCAAAGGCAACCGACCTGACGTACGCCTACAGCGAGATCACCGTCCCCGACGGCCAAGATCAAATGGGCACCTACTTCATGGCCAATGGTTTCGGCGAAGGGTACTTCGGCATGCAGGTCAACAGCCCCACAGAACGGCGAGTTCTGTTTTCAATCTGGAGCCCCTTCCGCACTGACAACCCCAACGAAATCCCTGACGAAGACCGAGTCGAGACGCTTGCAAAAGGCGACGACGTCATCGCCAAAGACTTTGGCAACGAAGGCTCCGGCGGCCAAAGCTTCTTTCGCTACCCTTGGGAAGCCGGCAAGACCTATCGATTCCTGACCGAAGTCAAACCCGATGGCGAGGGCAACACGTTGTACACCTCTTGGTTCGGCGACAAAGCGAAGAACGAATGGCGTTTGGTGGCCAGCTTCCGACGCCCCAAGACTGACAAGCATCTGACCGGCTTCCACTCTTTCCTCGAAAACTTCTCGCCAGAACAAGGCCACCTGCAACGTTCAGCTCACTATGGCAACCAATGGGTCTGTGACGTCAACGGCGAGTGGCACGAAATCACGCGAGCCAAACTGACCGGCGACAACACCGCTCGCGGTCGTCATCGGCTGGACTATGCCGGTGGAAGCCAAGACGATCACTTCTTCTTGAAGAACTGTGGCTTCTTCTCCGATTCCGTCGCCCTTGACCAGCTTTTCGAGCGAGAATCCACCGCCGACCAGCAGCCTGCGATCGACTGGGATCAGTTGCCACGCTGATCCATCGCAACTTCACTCTCGTAGTGGACGAAGCATAGAATCCCACGCGTGGGTCGTGCGACCGGACTCGTGGCCTCGTCCACTACCATTCAAACAAGTACCACTCATGGATGAAATCGTCTATCACGACCGATACACCGGCGAAGACCGCATCGAAAAGGTGTATGGCGACAAAGCATTGCGTTGGACGTATGGCAGCATCGCCGGGCGTCTCTCGCTTTCCTTGGTTGTGAAACGAACGCTGTTCTCGCATTGGTACGGTTGGCGAATGGACCAACCGAAGACACGCGACAAGATCGCTCCGTTCATCCAAGACTATGAACTCGATGCGGATGAGTTCGTGCGTGACGTGGGTGAGTTCGCCAACTTCAACGAGTTCTTCTTTCGCAAGCTGAAACCCGAAGCTCGCCCGATCGATGGGGATCCGAACTCGGTGGTCTTCCCCGCGGACGGCCGGCATCTTTGCGTTCCCGACCTATCGAAATGCGAAGGGCTGTTTGTCAAAGGCGAGATGTTCGATCTGCCGACACTGCTGCAAGACTCTGCCCTCGCGGATCGCTACGCGAGCGGCAGCCTGCTGCTTTCGCGACTGTGCCCGGTCGACTATCACCGATTTCACTTTCCCGCCGCCGGCGTGCCTGGCGAGAGCCGCTTGATCAACGGACCGCTGTATTCCGTCAATCCAATTGCCTTGCGTCAGAACATTCACATTCTGACCAGCAACAAACGCTGCCTCACGCCGCTCGAGACGGAGTCCTTTGGAACGGTGTTGTTGCTGGAGATTGGTGCCACCTGTGTCGGCAGCATCTGCCAAACCTACTCACCCGGCCAAGCCATTTCAAAGGGTGACGAAAAAGGCTACTTTCGATTTGGCGGTTCCTCGACGATGGTCCTGTTTGAACCAGGCCGAATCCAATTCGATGCGGACCTCATTGAAAACTCACGCCAACACCGCGAACTCTACGCTCGCATGGGCGACCACTTGGGAACACGCCTGCCGTAACACCACCGAGATCCGATGAGGCCAGCCCTGCGCTGTTCAATCTTTGGGGTTGCAGCGTTTCTGGTGCGCGCAAGTTTCTGCCTCGCATCAACAAGTCACCTCTCCCTCAGCTTTGCAGGGGGAGAGGTCGAACAGGTCGATGGAGGCCCTGTTCGGGTGAGGGGGCGATTCACAGCAAACCGGCTTTTTGGCCTCGTTTCAGCGGGTTCCAGCATTTGAGGACCTCTCTCGAAACGAAGTTTTTGGGGAGGTCGCGCGACGCCGTTCAGGCGTACGTGAGGGAGGGGGCCGAGCATGGGAAGCGGCGCGGATTGCCCTGGACTGTCAAAAGGTCGGTATTGACACCGCTTTGGGCTGCGCAGCTTTTGTTCCTCGACTTCGCCCCAACGGGGCAGCCCTATGCCAGCCCAGGGCAACGCCCTGGGTGTGGCGGGACCAAGATTACAAAGCCCCAACGGGGCGGTCCTAGCGGGTTTTGGGGAGTCTTTCTTAGGGCCGCCCCGTTGGGGCTGGTGTCGGAATCTCCGTCACGAAACCCCAGGCGATGCCTGGGGCTATCTTAGAGCTGCCCCGTTGGGGCGTAGGACAGACCAAAATCAACGTCGCATTTTCCGTGTCAATACCAACCTTTTGACAGCCCAGGATCGCCCTCCCCCGGAAATCTCGCTGAACGCTCGCTTTCCGACCCCTCCTGCTCCGCGGGCGGGGTTCTCACCTGCAAAGTGCGCATGCGATGAAGATTGAGCCATCACGACTTCGAGTCACGATACGCTCTCTTCTCAATCAATCCGTTCTTCACTCTCCATCAAACGAAAAAACCGTTCGTCTGAAAACACGACTTCACCTGGTTTCGCGTTGACACTTTTCCACGTCAACAGAATTTTGTATTCATCGCGACCATTTGAATAAATAGATCCGGTGACGTTGTATCAACTGCCGGAGCTTGGACAGTCGCTCGGCATCCGCTTCCCGCTGGAAGAACTCTTCTGCCAATTCGAACCAATGGACGCTTGTCTTTTCTTTGGCGTAGTACGCATCCATTCCGGCCAACACCCGTTCGGGATCGACTCGCATGAAATCACTGGCGGGTTGCCCACGCGGATAGAACCTCGCTGTGCTGACCATCAACCGACTGTACATCGCGTCGCCCTCGGCACCGCCCAGTTGATCGCAGACCGCCTCAATGTAGTTTTCGAAATCGCCGGGGTTGCCGTACCAACGCGGCAACAAATACGTCACCGCCGAAGAGTGCACGGACAAACTCCCCTTGGCGGGACTTTGCATGGCACGCCGAGTCAGCTCACCCACGGCACTCTTTGGGGCGGACAATCCCATTGAAATCCCGAGCGCAAGGGAGAACACACGTGTGGCAGGTTGCTGTTTTTTCAGCAGCGGTTTGAGGTGTTCCAGTGCGACACCCAACTGTTCATGAAAAACTCGCATGTCATCCTTCGAAACCGTGTTCACAAAACCGGTTCCGCGAGCCTCCCAAGCCAGGTCTCGATGATGCTGAGCACGCAGCATGGGAATCACGATAGACCGCGGCATCCGTTCCCCGGCTCGCTTCAGCCACAACTCTTTGCGGATTCGAGCATCGCCACCGTGCACCCAGCCATATTCTTTGGACACGATGTCCAGCGCACTTAGAAACTCCTCGCTCAATTCATCGGGGTATTCACTGACCGCCGCGATCGCGGGTGTTCGCAGATACGCAAACGCAGCGTCCAACTGATCGATCTGGTCGCGGTCCACCAAATCCTCCGCCAACACTCGAAGGATCCGAGACGCACGGATGCGTTCCGGAGCGGCGGCATGAATCCACTCATCACCTCGACGAAATACCATCGCCTTTCCACTCGCCGCGATCATGGCCGGTTGAGTCAAGTCACAGTTCACGTACTCAACCATCCCCATCCGATCGCCATTCAAATCGAAGTTCGCGATGAAGGCAAAAGGATCTGGGGAGCCCGCCAATCCTGGCAGCATCCCCATGACACGAATCTGCGAGAGTCCTTCTTCGACGGGAACGTTGTCCATCCAGTAAGGAACGATGCTCAGCCGACGAGTGGCATGAACCACCTCTCCCTCTTCGACGCCAAAGTCGATTGCCCAAGGTTTCTCGTCCGTGCTAACCCAGGCCCTTTTGTCCAAGACCGCCAGTGCGCGGACCTTCGGAAGCCTCGTCAGTTGAGCTTGATTCGCGATCTTCCCAGTGGTTTCATCGACCTTCAACAGGTACATGTTTTGATTGCTGGTCGCGATGAAATTCGCACCGTCGCGAGAGCACCATAGCTCGGAAGTCATTCGTTCCCCATCGAGCAACTCGATGCGTGATTGCTTGACTTCCAACGATGCCAGGTCCAACAAGTAGATCCACCCATCGTGGGTCGTGAAAAAGATTCGATCCCCATCGGCAGATTGCGCCGAAGCCAAGGGTGGCTTCACTGCCTGATAGCTCGCCAATTTGGTTCCCTGTTGCAGATCCCAAAGGGTCAGCACCCCACGTTCAAAACCGATCAGTCGATTGCCATCCGGCGACAGATAAACTGGGTGCTGTCCGTCCAATCGACTTGGAATTCGATGGACGATGTTCCCGCTTCGATCCACCACGGCAGGATTGTTTCCTGCGATCAACAAGAACGCCCCGTCCACTGACATCTGCAGCACCGTCTGCCCGGGGCTGAGTGCCAAACGTGTCTCTTTCCACTGGCGTGAGAAGCCACGACGCAGCAATTCCAACCGCTCGCGATATTCCGCATCCAACGTGGCTGGACGAGCAATGACTTCATCCTCGGTGACAGGTTGAGCCAACCGCTCATCCACCTGGTCGTCCCACTCGATGCCATGTTCCCGTCGGTACAACTCACCCCGCAACTTCGGTCCGTCAACCGGATGAAGTTCATCCACAGACAAACGAATCACGGATTCGTTCTCGCCCTCAAAATAGATGTAGTACCGATTCGCGCGGATCGGCGTGGCGGGCAAAGTGGTCCAACCGTCGGCCCGTCGAATCACGCGATGGGTGATCGTGGACGGGTCCAGCCCATCTGTGCTGCCTGCTTTGCCCTGCTCACGAAACTCGGCGGCCATCTCCTCCATTGTCTTCCAATCGTGTTCCGCAAACAACGAGCGTGCAATGCGGAAGTGGCCGCCTACCATCCCGCGCATGATCGCGTCGTCACCGTCAAAACGGTCAAAGTTAGCGGTAAACAACTGATTCGAGTCCACCAATTTCCAGGTCAGAAAGCTTGGCGGCTTCGGCAGATTGCGTAGTTCCTCTTCCAACTCTCCCCGGAGGACTTCTTGAAACTGGTCGACTTCTTGCGTCGCGGCGTACTCGTCGTCGGTTGAAACGGTTTGCCGGACTTCGGCTTCGGAACGCAATTGCACCTCCAGCTCAAGCTTTTCCAGGTGCGAAAAGGCTGTTCCAGGGATCGTCTGACGCTTTCCCTCCTCATCGGTGAACAGGAATTGATCGCTGTCGTTCCAGCTTGGATCCTCTGCCGGCGGCAATGGTTGCTTCCCCATTAACCCGTAGATTCGCAGAGTCGGAATCGCGATCGGTATGGCCTGGTTAGGAAACTGCTCCTTCAGAGCCTGCCATTGTTGGGAAGCTTGTTCATTGGCACGGTCTGTCAAAAGCTCCCTATCAACCAGGAAATCGACCGTCCCATCACGCATGATCCAACTATCAAGGTGTTGACCAACGACAACGCCGTCGAAACCAACCTGAGCCCGATATGGCTGTTTGTGCCAGCTCGCCAACCAGTCTTCCATCGCTTTCGCAGAGGGAAGCTGCATTTCAAAAATGATCTTCTTCTCAAAATGTTCCTGCAGTTTGATCCACTGGATCCGATCCTCGCGAGAGGTTTTGGCAAGCTCCGGCAGTCCCTTGGTAGATGCGGTTGGATCGGCTTCGAGCATCATCAACTTCATTTCCATCGCGTCCACGAAATGCAGTTGATCGACAGGCAACCCCACCGGCGTGTCACGGTTGGCCATTTTGACCTTCAAGGAGGTCTCGTTCGTCATCTCCAATGGTTTGATCGCCAACACCATGGAATGGGAACGTCGGACGAGAAAATACTCGGCATGCAAAGAGGGACGCTTCTCCTTGGGGTGAGCCTCGAAATACTCGTTCAGCCCCCGGACGCTTTGTTCAGCCGCCGCTCTCCACGGTTCTGTCAATTCGGCTTTCAAGATGGCGACCGTCGAGTTTTCGGCATCGAACCGATAGACGTAATACGGGTGTTCTTCGCCAATCAGCGTCGCCGTGAATCGGGTATTGGACGCGGTGTCCTTGAGTCGCCAAGCCCCGCACGTATTGAGGTAGCGGAACGGATTGGAATCGACCAGTTCTTGCCGTTGTTCGTCCCATGACTTGGCAATCTGCTCAGGGGAAACCTCTTCATCAAGCTCATTCATCTTCCTTTCCAAGAGCACACGCCGCAGATCCAATTCCGAAGGACCGGTGAACGAACCGAGCGACTCCCAGCGTTTGATCCGAAACTTCCGAAATCGAGCTCGTTCGGGTCGATGATCAGGCACGAACCATGAAACCTTGCTCTTGGAAGGATCCGACTCATCTTCGACGATTTCAAGCGGCTTCCCAGGTCCGAGCATCCCCAGTCGCCCAGGCCAACACCAAAGATCGGTTTGCTCGAGGCCTGGTACCTGTTTCACTTTTCCAGTCTGCAACCAATCCGCCGCTCGTTCGCGATCAGCTTCCGCGAGCATGCTTTTGCGAACACGAAATCGAGCCATCACGGGGTGCGAAGCATATGGCTTCCAAATGCGTCCGAAGACAAAGGCGTCGTTCACTTGGCCAAGCAATGCGGCTCGAAACTCCACCCCAGGAACCGCGGTCTGCCATTTCGACAACTTGTCGAGAACGTTCAGACGCTCGCGCATCAGATCACGTTGTTCGCCCCGGAATGACGCCAGCGGAATGGCAATCAACTGTTGTTGAATGTTCCAATACGAGATGTCGTCTTCGACCAACAACAGAGACGCGTTGTTCAGTTCCCGGTCACCTTGCATCCACGCCTTGCCACCTTCGTCGCGAATGGGAAACGCCTCGCGAAGCCGGTCCACCAAAGAACGCCAAGGTTCCAACGTCTTTTCAATGAATTCGCGATCGGAGTCACTGAACTGCCTCAACGGAAACGACTGGAACTTTCGACTGCGTACCTCAAGATGGATCCAATCGTCTGGACCAATCCATTGGACCAATCGTCCTTGAATCGGTTCTCGATCCTGCAATTGCCACTCCCGTGCTTCCGTGACCTTCGGGGCATCGTTCACTCGGGCCGTCAGAACAATTTTGGCACCATCGGCGATCGCGGACGGGTTCAGGCCGCTCGGCAATTGAGCGTGAGCTGACGCCCCCAAACACAAGAGGAATACCAGCGACAAAACCAAACGTTCAAAAAGGGAGTCGCCCTTCATTCCAGCCACCAAAATCAAGAATGGATCGAGTGAGTGCACCGCGACCGAGCATCATGCAGTGCAACACAATTTTATCAGTCAGCAAAACTCGCGGCGCCCATGAAATCGCGCCGAACAGGCATCCGATTCCAACCGCTGGCATCTCCATTTCTGATGCCTTTTCGCCGTAACAGTTCCTTTATTTCTTTGATTTCAAGCGTTCCGCCAATTTACTTCCAACAACGAAAAAACCCTCGCAAGAGAACTTGCGAGGGTTTTTCGTTCATTCGTTCTGTTCAGGTGATCCGTTGGATCACCTATCAGACTACTTGTCAGTGAAGTCCAAGAACCACCAGCCGTCATCCCATTCGAGCGACACTTTCCGCCATCCCAAAGGAACTTGTGGGTAGGGGTAGAAAGGTCCGATGTAGGGGAACGCCGATGGGCTGTACTGCTGTGGGTACGTCAGTGCGGCGTAGTTCGGATAGGCTGCGTAGCCTGGCCAAGCGTAGTTCGGCAAGTTCGGGGTGTCGTAGCGAGGTGCTCCGGCAGGTGCGGCAGGCGCCATGGGAACAGGTTGTCCCATCATCGGTGCCTGAGCCATCGGTGCTGGTGCTCCCTGCATGCCGGCGGCTCCATGAGTCATCATGCTGCCGGGAACAACCATTTCGCCATTGATCACTTGTCCGCCCACTTGGCCGCCCATTTGCCCGTACGAAACGGGACGAGCTTGGACCTGACGATTGGCAGGTGGCAAAGGCTGCAACCCACCGGTGCGATGCGTGG
This sequence comes from Rhodopirellula islandica, assembly GCF_001027925.1. NCBI lineage: Bacteria > Pseudomonadati > Planctomycetota > Planctomycetia > Pirellulales > Pirellulaceae > Rhodopirellula > Rhodopirellula islandica. The sequence goes on from NZ_LECT01000038.1 coordinate 85,515, forward strand.
CAGGCGTGGCAACCAAGCCTGGGTTTGATCCAGCCTTGACGGTCATCAGATCGCGGACGCCGCGTGCTCCAGGAGCATGACGGGCGATTTCAGCGATCAGTTTTCGCTGGGATGCCGAAGCAGCTTCGCCGGTGATCTCCACGATGCCGTCGTAAGCGTTGACGTCCACACCGAAGTCTTTCAGGTGACCGACGGACTTCGCTTTGCCCAAGGCAGCGGCGACGGAACGAGTGATCGCTTCGTCCGAACCGGCTTCTCCACCAGCATCTTCCCAAGCCGCAACAGTGCGGGTTTGCGAGTCAGCGGCTTCTTCGCCGGCAACAGGTGCCACCGAACCAGGAACCACTTCTTGAACTTCGGTTTCCAAAGCTCCCTTGAAGTCGAACGCTTCCGCAGGCTTCACCGCTGCAATCGCAGCGGCCTTGGGCTTGTAAAGCTTTGCTTCGAGAACTTCGAGTTCGTTGACAACATTGACAACGCCATCGACATCCTTCAAAGCCGCCAAGACCAGGTCTTGTTGCTCGGTGCCATCGACGGTGCCGCGGAACACGACCACTCCGTCATTGACTTTCATGTCAAGGTTGAAGTTCTTCAGTTGACCTGCATCACGGCTGACTTTGAGCCGCTGCATGACTTGTTGTGCGATCTCGCGATCACCGCCAAAGGCCTGAGCAGGCCCCAGCGTGGCGATCGCGGCCAGCGCCAGTCCAAAATATTTGCGTCGCATGGAAATGCCTCCCTACAGTCCTTTGTGAGGTGTCATTCACCGACCGCGTTACTCGCGGAAAAAAAGGACCAGCCAACAGCCGGTCCGATCGGTGCTATGGACTGTTTCGGTTGTAACGAGGCCTAGCCGGCAGGTTTTTTCCGATTTTGTGGATAAATCCACACAATTCGGGTTGAACAGCCTGCCAAGAGACCGCGTGTCACAAACCGTTCCCAAACTCAGCCAGCTGTGAAAAACCGCTTGTTCGTCCCCCCACTGCCAATCGGCACCTCCACCCGAGCGCCACATTTGGGGCATCCACCCCGGTAAGCGGTCTGCTGATCATTTCGGTAGATGCGACCGTAGGTTTGGCAACACCGAAACTGAATGCCCAAGAACGGACGCGGGTTTCCCGGCGTGCCATCCGCCCCCAAATTCGTACGTGCTGTGCCCGAACCACCACGCGCATCGTGCACAACATCGAAGTGACTGCCTACGCTTCGTTGAGGCGTGGGATCGACCATGGTTGTCTCCCTCGTAAGCCATGAACGGGAAAGAAGTGTCAGGGACCTGGTTCGCCCGAAGATTCTGACTCGGGTTCTCGCAGCTGTTCAATCGCCAACCGCAATTGTTTGCGAGCCCGGTTCAAACGGCTGCGAACGGTGCCAATGGACAGCTCCAAAATCTCCGCCATTTCCTCATAAGAAGATTCCTCCATTTCTCGCAAGACAAGAATGCTGCGGTGCTGATCGCTGAGTTGCTGCAGAGCCACTTGCACCAACGAAACGTCGTCCTGGCGAATCATGTTCGCATCCACGGCCTCGCCCCCACAAACGACTTCTTCGCCGATTTCTTCACGTTGCTGGTCCAGCGACAGACGAACCTTCTGACGCCGCTTTCGCGACAACGCGATGTTGAAGGCGACCCGATACAGCCACGTGAAAAACTGGCTGTTTTGCTGAAACGTGTCCAGTTTGATGAACGCCCGAATGAAAGCCTCTTGCGTCACTTCCTCGGCATCGTGAACCGAACCGGTGACGTGGATCATGGCGTGATGCAGCCGGTCCTGGTGACGGATCACCAAGCTCTCAAACGCGGACGCGTCACCCGACAACGCCGCTTCGATCAGCGCCACTTCGTCCGCCGACGCAGGATTCGCCGTGGCGTTTTCGTTTCGGTTCGAGTTGGCTGCGTCCACTTCCCCTCAACTTGATGATCGTTCGCTGGGTGATCAGTTTAACTCAAACGAGTCGCCCTGTTGCAAAGCATTTTGGGGCATTCCCCAACGCCGGAGCCTACCGAACGTCCTCATCGAAATGGTCCGCGATTTCGCCGATATCCTTCTCATCGCCCATTGGAGCGAGCGATTCCCCGTTTTCATCCAACCACAACGGAATCGCTAGAACCCCGAAAAACGAAACAATCAAACCAAGTTGCGATGCCTGCTCGCTGGGCCAAACGTGGGACGCCACCAGCCCCCGCCACAGCAACAATTGCACGCTCGTCGCAACCGGCAAACTGACCGCAAAACGGCCCAAGGAATCACGGGACTGAGCGAATGCAAACATCTCGAGAATCTTCGCTAAAATCGCCGCGATCAGAATCACCCCCATCACCGCTTGCCAGCCCACCACGATCGCTGGGACCGCGATCAAGACCATCAAATCAACCAGCCGCCGCGTTGATGAACCGAGCGGGTCCATCTTCATGTCCGCCGAAGGACAAAAGCTCTTCGCCAGCACGCGAGCAAAGAAGCCCGCCGCCACCAGCGACGTCAACAACCGCAATCCAATCTGGACCAAGGTCACGGACCAGTCACCACCGGTCGTCATCCATCCGGTCGGCGGCCAAGAACCAACCATCGATGGCATTGAATCGCCAACAAGCTGCCACGGAACCACCATCGCCTGCGGCAATGCGAACATCCCGCCGATCAGCGTCACCGCCGCGAACAATGTCAATCGAGGTGGCAAAGGATTCCCGTCGAACCGGATCAGCCCCGCCGCCCAGGCGGTCGCCAGCGCCACCACGTGATACAAAATCAGCGTCAACAAATCCGCGTCAACGAACGGGGTCGACAACCAATTCGGCCGCACGGAATCACCCACGTAGGGCAGACTCCAACGCGTCAATTCGGTTGTCCCCACCACCGCGAACGTGATCCCGACCAACGTTTCAACGATCGGATAACGAGACGAAATGGGAAGCCGGCAGTCTCGGCAACGCCCGCTCAACCACAGCCAACCGAAAATCGGCACATTGTCACGAGCTCGAAGCTGGTTGCGACATCGCGGGCAGAATGAATGGCCGTTGACGTTCAAACGCTGAGGCAATCGCCACACGACCACATTCAAGAAACTGCCGACGCTGGCCCCAACCACCAGAAAAAACGTGAAGAGGACCACGTCATTGGCTCGTGGCAACAACAGATCGGTCACCCGGAAATGAGGGTGCCAACGGGTCACCCAGAGCGCAGCCCCCCACACATAAGCCACCGATGCGAGCAGATACCCGATCAGCAAGCAGACAGCGAGAATTCGATAGGTTGAACGTCGTCGCGACAAAATTGCATGGCCCTTGGCGAGTCAGCACACTCTACTAGCCAACCGCCGAACTGACGACATCCCATTCCCATGACCGCTGACCATGACTCCCACGCTCCCTCCCCAGCGTCATCAATTCGCCAACGACCACCCACCCCGGCACGAAGGCGATTTCGTCGTCTACTGGATGATCGCCCAGCGGCGACTGCACTGGAATTTCGCGTTGCAGCACGCGATCGACCGGGCACTCGAATACGAGAAACCGCTGCTGATCTTCGAACCCCTGCGAGTTCGCTACGAATGGGCCAGCGACCGGATCCACCGATTCATCATCGAAGGCATGCGAGACAACGCGGCCGCCGCCGAATCATTGCCGGTCGTCTACTACCCGTACGTCGAACCGCGTCCGGGAGCCGGCTCGCCACTGCTTCATCGTTTGGCCAAACGAGCGTGCACGGTCGTCACCGACGAATACCCGTGCTTCTTTCTGCCCCGCATGATCGACGCCGTCAAAGACAAACTGCCCGCCCGCTTGGAATTGATCGACTCCAACGGCGTGCTCCCCCTGCGAGCGGCGGAGAAGACTTACACGGTCGCACACAGCTACCGGCGGTTCATGCAGAAGAACATCCTGCCCGCTCTCGAACATTTGCCACTTGCAAACCCGTTGGCCCCGGACGACCGCCCTGCCCTGCCCTGCCCCGATGGCGAATCGATGGCCGAGCGTCGAAAGGAATTGCTGTCGTCCAAGATCCTTTCCAAATGGCCGGCCGCGAATCTCGAAAAACTGCTCCGCGAAAATGGCTTGTCGGAAATCCCGATCGATCATTCGGTTCGTCCGTCCCAAGCGACCCCCGGCGGAACGGTGGAAGCCTCCCGTCGCTGGCACGAATTTTTGAACAAGAAACTGTCTCGCTACAACGACGACCGCAACCAACCCGATGAACACGCCACGACGGGCCTGAGCCCTCACCTTCACTTCGGTCACATTTCAGTGCACGAGATGGTTTCTTCGTTGCTGGAACACGAGGGCTGGTCCGCCGACCAAACGTCCCCACCCAACGGCAAGAACCATGGCTTTTGGAATGTCGGCGAAAACGCGGAAGCCTTGCTCGATCAGTTGCTGACCTGGCGAGAGATCGGATTCAACTGGTCGTTCCAAAACCCAGACACCTACGACTCATTGGAATCATTGCCGGACTGGGCGAAGAAGACGTTGAATGAAACGCGTGATGACGAGCGGCCCCATCTCTACACGCTGTCGGAGTTTGAGAATGCCGAGACGCACGATGAGCTTTGGAACGCGGCGCAGCGTGAATTGGTGGCAACCGGCGAGATGCACAACTACATGCGAATGCTGTGGGGAAAGAAGATTTTGCATTGGACAAGGACGCCCGAAGAAGCCCTCGAGTTCATGGTCCACCTGAACAACAAGTATGGCTTGGACGGTCGCGATCCAAACTCGTACTGCGGCATCCTTTGGGTGCTCGGACGCACCGACCGAGCCTGGGGTCCCAAGCGTCCCGTCTTCGGCAGCGTCCGCTACATGACCAGCGACAGCACCCGCAAAAAGCTCAAGCTCAGCAAATATCTCCAACGGTTCGCCGGATCAAACAAGAAGTAAGGACAGAGCGAAAATCAAGTGGCATAGGCTTCCAGCCTGTGATTGCGCGGAACACAGGCTAGAAGCCGACGCCACATTATCACCGCTCAAGGAAGACGGACCGAACGAAGTGAATTCCGGCAGAAGACGCGACCCTCAAAATCCAAAGGAACCCGAAAAGTGGCTGGCACCTTACGGACAGGCACCTTACGGACACTGTGGTCGACAGGTTTAGAAAACCATCGCACGGGCACGTGAAATGGGAATCGCCTGGCGACGGGCGGCAAACAACTGCCGTCGCTCCGCGACTTGGGGGCCTGGGTGTCGACGGTTGACCTTGGGTTGAAAACCCAAGGCTTTCGGCTGTCGTCGCTCCGCGACTGGTTGCGGGCCCCGACAAGTGGATGACACCATCCCGATGACACTATGATGCGACCCGCAACCCAAACACGACGAGTTTGACTCTGCCTTTGGCCACAGAGCGAAGAAACGCCATCTCCAAGCAAGTCTGCGAGGAATCGGGCGTCAAATCCTCGTGTGGCTTGTTGGAGCACAAACTCCGAACACCATGGAAACTTTCTTCGTGCACGCAAATCACCACTCCGAGACAGCCCTGAAGCTTGCCACGCTCTGCTTCGTTTGCATGACGGCAGCGATCGACCAAGGCGGAGAACTCCGTGCGGACCAACCACAGACAAACGAATCGAAATCCGTGTCGGTCGGGGGAGCAATCATTCTTAGCAATGACTTCTCCGATGAATCGATCGGTCCCTACACAGACGTCACCTTCAAAGCCGACCGCGACTGGGGCAAAGTCCTGTGGGCGAATTATCACGGTCGAGCGGAGATCATCGATCATCATGGTGACCATCAACTCCGGCTGAAGTTTCCCAAGGGAAAGTTCGGTCACCAACACACGGGCGGCAACGCCGCTGTTTCCATTGGGACACACGACGAAATTTGCCAACGGGTGACCATCCGTTTCGAACCAGGGTTCTCCTTCGTCAAAACGGGGAAAATTGTGGGGCTGGGAAGTGGTGCTCATTGGAGTGGCGGAAACGTTCCGCGAGAAGGGCAAGGCTACACGTCCCGCTTCATCTGGGATCGTGAACAGGAGGCCGCGATGTATCTGTACCACATGGATCAACGCAGCAAGTACGGAGACGTCGTGAAGCTGGGTTTCAAGTTTCAAACCGGTGTCGACTACACGCTCACGCAGCGTGTCAAGACAAACACGGGCAGCGACCCAAACGGCATCTTGCAAGTGTGGGCCAGTGAGAACGGCGAACCGCCAAGGCTGGTGGTCGATCGAAGCGACCTACGATTTGGAACCAAGGGTCGCGGAAAAACGGAATCGATGTTCGTGGCACCGTTTCACGGCGGCGGCGATTCCAGTTTTGCAGCCGCCGAAACCAGCTATCTGACGCTGGACGATTTCATCATTTCAACGGTCAAATTCAGCGACCTGCCCTGAACCCAAGACTTCCGTGAGTCGTCATCGCGGCGCAACCGCGGAGCGGTGAAATCTGTCAGCCTCGGGTTTCAACCCGAGGTTTGAGTTGTGCCGCCCCATTTGAAAAGCCGCGGAGTGGCGACAGGTGGTTGCGAAACGCGATCAACTGTCGTCGCGCCGCGACTGGGGAGATGGTTGGGCGCTGATGGTCCTTGGGTTGAAACCCAAGGCTGGCCGGATGCCGTCGCGCCGCGACTGAAATGAGGAGACGCAACCGCGGAGCGGTGAAATCTGCCAGCCTCGGGTTTCAACCCGAGGTTTGAGTTGTGCCGCCCCATTTGAAAAGCCGCGGAGTGGCGACAGGTGGTTGCGAAACGCGATCAACTGTCGTCGCGCCGCGACTGGGGAGATGGCTGGGCGCTGATGGTCCTTGGGTTGAAACCCAAGGCTGGCCGGATGCCGTCGCGCCGCGACTCAAATGAGGAGGCACAACCGCGGAGCGGATTTTCGTCGGCTGACGCGAATGTCGAAAGCCTGCCGCCATGTCGTGGCCTTTGGCCGCGTTTACTGATCGATGCTGTGAATTGGTTTTGGCACGTCATTGCAAGACAGACACCCCCAATTGGCCTCCGCGTTTCGGTTAGATTAGGTTCGCTCTTCCAGGGCAACCTCTTTGAATTTCCCATCGTGTCGCGCATCCACCTGAGACTCCCGAAGCATCATGAAAGTATCACTTGCGGTCTTCTTGGCACTCACCCTGACCATTTCCATCCAGGCAGAAGAACTTCCTGCTGTCGCCGTCGCGAGTGATGGTGCGTTGGTTTCGTCGCAACAGATCTTCGACCTGACCGACAAGCCCACCAAAGAGAGCCATGCGTCCACCCTCGTCGAGACTCCAACCGGTCTGGTCGCGGCTTGGTTCGCGGGCACTCGGGAGCGTGACGCCGATGTCGGCATTCGCGTCTCTCGCAACGAAAACGGCCAATGGACTGAACCGGCCGAGGTCGTCAACGGAGTCCAGTCATCGACGCTCCGCTATCCCACTTGGAACCCGGTGCTGTTTCAGCCCACCGAAGGCCCGTTGATGTTGTTCTACAAAGTTGGCCCCAATCCACGGGAATGGTGGGGCATGCTAACGACGTCCGAAGACGGCGGCAAAACCTGGTCGTGGCCAACGAAACTGGGCGAAGCCCACACGATCGGCCACCTCCTTGGGCCAGTCAAAAACAAGCCGATTGAGCTCGCCGATGGAACAATTCTGTGTCCATCGAGCACCGAAATCGAGTACGCGGATGGATCCTCCCACTGGCGGGTTCACTTCGAAGTCACCAAGGATCTCGGCAAGACTTGGGAGGTCATCGGGCCGATCCAGACCGGGGAAACCTTCCATGCGATTCAGCCCAGCATCTTGACCTATCCCGACAACCGTCTGCAGATCCTTTGCCGCAGCAAAGAGAAACGCATTGTCGAAAGCTGGTCCAAGGACGGCGGAAAAACCTGGAGCACACTCACCGCCACCGAACTGCCCAATCCCAACTCCGGCACCGATGCGGTGACACTTCAAGACGGACGACAAGTCTTGATCTACAACCACTCCGAAGGCATCGTGAGACGAAAAGACGCCCCGGACTTGAAGCCTCGCCGGATTCTGAATTTGGCGATTTCGTCCGATGGCAAAACGTGGGATCCTGTCCTGACGCTGGAAAATGAAACCGGACCTCACCCCAAGGACGCGGATCGCCGACGGCACTTCGGTGAGTACAGCTACCCGGCCATCATCCAAACCTCCGACGGGATGCTCAACATGGTCTACACGTACAATCGGGAAGGCGTCAAACACGCGGTCGTCGACCCGAGCAAGCTATGAACATCGCCCGCATTTCGATTGGGCGAACCGTTTGTTCGCTGCTAGTGCTGTTGGCCTTCAGCGGTCGAGGATTCGCGGCGGATCCCCGCCCGAACATCGTGTTCCTCCTGGCGGACGACCTGGGCTATGGAGACCTTGGATCCTATGGTGGGACCACGATCCGAACACCCAACCTGGACCGACTCGCTGACGAAGGCCTCCGTTTCACCCAGGCCTATTCTGGCGGGCCCGTCTGCACTGCCGCACGCAGTGTCCTGATGACGGGTCTGCACAACGGCCACACCGTCGCTCGTGACAACGTCCCGCACTATCACACGTACTTGCATGATTCCGACCTGACTCTTGCGGAAGTGCTGCAAAAGGCCGGCTACCGATGCGGCGGTGTTGGCAAATGGTCCCTCGGAGATGCCGACACCGAGGGCCGGGCCACCGCGCAGGGTTTCGACCGTTGGTTTGGTTATCTCAACCAGGATCACGCCCACTACTATTACCCGGAGTACCTCGATGATGACGAACAACGGCTGGAGTTGACCGGGAACACCGAATCGCGCGAACACTACTCCCATGATCTGCTCACCGAACGAGCACTCAACTTCATTCGCGAATCAAAGGACGCTCCGTTTTTCTTCTACGGTGCTTATGCTCTCCCGCATTTTTCAGCGAGAACCGAAGACCCAGATGGATTCACTGTCCCAACGACCGAACCTTATGCTGATCGTGATTGGGATCTGGCGTCTAAAAAATACGCGGCCATGGTCCACATGCTTGATCAAGACGTGGGAAAGATCACCCAACTCATCGATGACCTGGGTCTTCGCGAAAACACTCTGATCATCTTCTCAAGTGACAATGGGGGCCATCGAACCATCCACGAACGCTTTGACACCAACGGCCTCTTGCGCGGGTACAAACGCGACCTCACCGAAGGCGGAATCCGGGTCCCCTTCATCGCCCGTTGGCCCGGCGTCGCCCCCGCTGGCCGCACCAGTGATCAAGTGATCGCGTTCCAAGACATGCTCCCCACCTTTGCCCAACTCGCCGGCACCACGATCCCGCCCGATCTGGATGGCATCTCGGTGCTGGACGCCCTGAAAGGTGGCTCGATCAACAACCAGCAACGCGTGCTCTACTGGGACTATGGCCACTGCCGCGGCAACCAATATGCCCAGGCGGTCCGGTGGGGCGATTGGAAAGGAATCCGTTCCAAGAAGAACGGTGATGTCCTCGAACTTTACAACCTTGCCAACGACCTGAGTGAAACAACAGACGTCGCGGATGCCCATCCGAAAATCGTGAAACGGATTGGCGAGCTGATGGATCAAGCCTTCACGCCCAACGCTCGCTATCAAGTCGGCACCTCCTACCGGGGCTCCGCCCTTTGGAAACGAGGACAGTGAGCGCACTGACACCTCCGGTAAGCCACGCACGATGAATAAGTGGCGGGTTTCGTAGTGGCCGAGGCTACGAGTCCCGTGCATGGGGATTCGTGGCCTCATCCACTACGCCAGGAATTGATTGTGCGTCGCTAAGCAGGTACGCAGGTGTCATCGGGTATGTGAGCCGTTGGCGTTAGCCACGGTTTTCACGCACAACCGGGGCGAACGCCCAAACGGCTCACATGGTTGTGGTTGATCATTCCTGCCGACCCGCTCAAAGTCCGCGTCAGGTCGTTCGTAGTCCCAAACGCAAGGTGGATACCCATCAACTGCCCGCTCGCGATCTTTCGCTCCAGCGGTCTGCGGCGGCAAGGGTTTTGAATTAGGATTTGGTTCTTCCGCCGAAGTACTCCGCACCCCCTTCCCAGGTCGTCCAACATGCTTCTCCCGAAGTGCTCTCGCATCGCGTTGCTCGCGGTCGCCTTGTTCACAAGCGTCAACGGCACTGCCGCGCACGCCCAATCCACTGCCCCGTCAATCCAAGTGGGACTGCCGCCGTCGCTGCAATTCGCTTCGGAGGACGCGTCGTTCTACTACGCTTTGCTGAACAATCGCCTGAAGTGGGATGCGGTCGCTGAAAACGCGACGGTTCAACGATTGCTGGCGATGCCAGTGGTTCAACGCGGCATCGCGGATGCTCGTGACAAAATCCTGTCGGACATCCAAAACGATCTCGATGGCGCCGACACACCCGCCTGGGTTCGCTCCTCCTATGAGTTTTGGAGCAGTGAAGAAGGGCAAGCCTACCTGCCCACGATTGCGGACCTGGCTTCGCGTGAAGTCTTCGTGTTTGCCGACAAAAGCCTCGCCGAACAATATGCTGCCTTCAACAGGATGATGTCGGAGCAACTATCAGAGATCGACCTTGATCGGGATGCGAGTTCAGACGAACTTGAGCCCTTCAACTCCCTGACGGATTCACCCGAGAACAAGGACTTCCTCGACAGCCTGCAAATCCCTCGCATTGTGGCAGGGGCTAAAATGTCGGGAGCGCCCGAGCAGCAGCGAACCAGAGAACTTCTGAACATGCTGGAAGAAAAGTTTCGGAATGAGTTGCTGCAACTCTCCGAGGCCGAAAACCAATACATCCTGGATTCGCTGGACCACCAGAACGTGGGCCAGGCCGATGAAAGGTGGGTGATGCAACTGACCGGAGATGACTTCCCGTGGGATGCGGCAATCCAGCGAATGAGCGTCGACGCCGAACCTGAAGAGATCGCTGAACTGGAAGAGCGATTCGCCACAATCCGCGAGCGCACTGCTGGTAAATCAGTGGTCCTCAGCATTGGGTTTGCAGACGGCTACTTGTATGCGTCGGTGGGTCACGATCGTGAGGTGGTTGCCCCAGCCAAAGTGGAGCGACCTCTTTACCGACGCGATGTCTTCCAGCCTTTGCTGGAAAATCGCGGCAAAGCCTTCTCGGGAGTGGGCTATCAAACCAGCACGCTGAAACAGCAAACGTCTTGGGTCACACAATGGTCCATGTACCTGCAACTCATTCCAACCTTCGCTGAGAAGATGCTTTCGGATTCCGAACTGGATCCGCTTTCCTACCAACCGTTGCTGGCCAACCTCCATGAAGATGCTGAGATGCTGCTGGCGGATTTGAACCGGCTTTACAATCCCCTGGGCGAGGAACTGACGTTTGCGTTCTTTTTCAAGGGTGGAATTGCTGGCTATCAATATCATCATCACACCAACCCGATCCGCGTCCAAGCTCAGCCTCTGAAATCGTTGCAACACATCGGAGAGAACCCGGCGCTGTTCAGTGCAGCAGCGGACTGGGACGACGATGGGACGCTGGACAAATGGTTGAACCGGATCCAAGAGCGAGCCAAGCAGGCCATGGATCTCGCTGCCGAGTCTGGGGGCGCTTCGCCGACCAGCGAAATGGACCCTGCGATTGCAGCCGGACTCTCGGAATTGTTCTTGGCCACCAAAGACGATCTCCTGCCGTCGGTGGGCAAGGAAGCAGCCTTTGTGCTCGACTTTGAGCAGCGAAGCCGACAGTGGCATCCCATCGTCCCACCGTCCGCGGACGCCTTGCCGTTCCCCGCCCCTGCACTCGTCTACGAGCTCAATGATGCCGAACGACATCGCCGTGCCTGGCGTCGCTATTTTGACACCATCAATCCGTTGTTTGCGGCGTTTGGTCCGTTGATGGGTCTGCCGCCCGGACAAGGGTTGCCCGAGGCGACGGAATCAGCGATTCCCGGCGGCGTCTACCTGCAGGTGCCCGGCGTTCCAATGCTCGGTGCCGACCCTCAGTTTTCACCTGGGCTGGCGCTCACTTCTGACTGGGCGGTCTACACCTTGTTTCAAGGACAAGCCACCAACTTCGTCCAAGCGAACTCGCCCTCGTTCCCACCACCTCTGAACGATCTCAACCGACCTTTGATCGCGGCGGGACACATCGATCTCCTGCAATTTGCGGACGCCGCGCAAGCCTGGATGAAGGATGTGATGCCAATGGTGAGGCAAATCAATCGCAACCAAGGGCCACCTGGTTTGGATGCAGAGCCAAGCAACACGCCGAACATGGAAGAAACGGCCGAACTGGTCGCCATCGCGATTGATTTGCTAAGGCAGATTCCCTCTTACACTCATGCCACGTACGTGCAAGACAACTCGGTCGTCACGCAGTACGTGATCAAGGTGCCGACGCTACAACCGGCGGCAAAGTAAGAGCCAGCATTGCTGCTTGGCAAATCCATTGACCAAGATCGCAGCGCCTCACCAATTCCAGCGAGTGAGGTGCTCGCGATCTTTGATCAGCAAGTACTTGGTCCCCAACACGGGAGCCGCCCATGTCGGTGAATCGGACACCGAGTAGGTCGCCTTGACTTGGTATTCATCCGCGGCCGCATCAATGACACGCAATTCGCCACTGTCGGTCAGCGTGATCACGTGGCCGGGAATCGCCAAGAACGTGGCGTGATCACCCAGCCGCGGCCGGCCTTGCCAAAGGATGCTCCCGTCGTCAGGGCTGATGCAGAACAAACGGCCGCTGTCGTAGTGAGACAAACCAAACAGGCGACCGTCATTCATCACCGCGGTCGACATGTTCATTGCCAAGTCTTCCAGCACCCAGGCCTCCTCCACCTTCCATCCATCGTCTGTCTTGGTTGGACGCAACGAGCGAATCCCACGGTTCTCGGCACCGATGATGATCGTGTCGCGGTGCTGGACTGGCGTCGGCGAATTCTGGTCCGGGTCGACATGCTTCAACGAATACGACCACAGCCATTCCCCGGTCTCGACATCGACGCCGGCAACGTCGTCACGATTCCAGTCGATGACTTGGCGAACGCCGTGCAGCTCCACCACCAACGGGGACGAGTACGAAATCGGCTTGTCACCCTGCGACCAAAGCGTTTCCCCCGAGGCAACATCAAAGGCATACAAGGCACCGGTTTCGTCATTCCCCAAATGAATCAGCAGACGATTCCCATCCACGACGGGTGAGCAACTGGCGCCCCACTTTGGATGATTGATTGAAAATCGCTGTCGTTCGTCACGTTGCCAGATTTGATCGCCCGATTCCGCATCCCAGGCCGTTACGACGCCATTGATGCTGGCGGTGAAGAGACGACCGTCCGCCATCACGGGATTGGATTTGGGCCCTGCCCCGTGCCGCTCGCCGCCACCACCGATTTCAAAGGGCACCGGCCAAGACCGTTTCCAAATCTCGTCCCCCGACGAGAGGTCGAAGCACGCGAGCACTTCCAGATCGCCCTGACGAGCGTGCTGGTAGACTCGGTCGCCGCTGACCAAGGGCGTCCCGTAACCTTCGCCGACTTCGATCTTCCATGCCGGAGACAGTTCCTCGGGCCACGACTCGGGGGGCGAAAAATCGGCCACCCAGCCGTTCCGCTGCGGCCCCAGCCAACCGGTCCACGCGTCCTCCGCAGTCGCCGTTTGCATTGAGTTCATCGCGGGGATCAGCGTGCAAGCCAGCAGCACCAAGCCGGATCGGGAACCGTTCATCATGGAATCCACCAAAGGTCGAAAGCGAGCCTGGACCGGCGCGTGCTTTCTCGAGGGTCAAAAAAACAAATCGTCGTCATTGTAGGGTGGATGAACATTGGGACGACCGAGCCGCCCTGTCTTTTTGGCTCCGCCTGGACGATCTCAAAACTTCAGGACGCTAATGTTCTGTCCTGGACGATTCACAACGCGGGATGGGCAGAGTGTGTCAGAATCGCGTGTGAGCGATTGAAAAAGTTCAATTGACAATTTCAAAGTGCAAATTGCATTCGCTGGGCAGTGGCGTTTTTGGGGAAGCCGGACGTCCGATTCCGGCAAAAGTCATTGGCCCCGGTGGACTTAGAAGTCATGCCGTTTTTGGTGCCGTATTGCCAAGCGTCTCTCAAGGTGCAATCCAGGAATAAAATTGGCATCCGCAATCAGAGCGTCAATGGTGACGGCTTGTCGACTCAGTCCTCAACGACGTTTCAACGAATGTAGGACGGGCACTCTTGCCCCGTCAGAGTCGGCCAAGACCACCAATCACAACCCGAAGCGTGAGCAAGGGACGCCCCCAACTCCCACGACGGCCCCATCCGGGGCGAAACCCAGACGCTAGCCGCCATTTATTTTTCGAACGTCCGAAGGGAGGGTGAAGCTAACCTGCACGACCTCTTTCAACGGGCAAGGTTTGCCAGAGGTTGCGAGACCCGCATTTCAAAATGCCGTCCGAACTCCTGAAATGGTGTCTGGCGGATGCTCTCGCCAGACTCCCGGCAACGCCAACGAGTCAGGCTCGGACGGGCATTCGGACGACGCTGCCGCTGATGGCGGGCAGAGCTTCGATGTCGGTGGTCGCTCGTGAAGCAGCGCCTTCGCTGGCTTCGTGAGTCATGATCACCAACGGCACGGTGTTGTCCGACGAACTCGCTTCATCCTTCGATTTCGGTTCGTGCTGGATGACCGAAGCGATGGAAATCGATTGGTTGGACAAGACGCCGGCGATCGCGGCCAGAGTTCCTGGGTCGTTGGCCACTCGCAATCGCAAGTAGTACCGGCCTCGCAGCCGATCGACATCTCGCTGAGCCGTTCGAGGAGGACGCTCGGCCGAAAAGTACTCGAGGGTTTCAAACGTGATCGGGGTGCGTCCCACGGCAGTGTCGATGACATCGGCGACGACAGCGGACGCCGTCGGCATCTGCCCTGCCCCCAGACCGTGATAGAAGACGGGTCCAACCGCATCACCCACCACGCGAATGGCATTGAAGGCGTCGCGGACTTCGGCCATCGGGGTGCCGATGGCGACCAACGTCGGTGCAACGGACAATTCCAGTTCGCCATCGACCAAGCGAGCCGTCGCCAGCAATTTGATTCGGTACCCGAGCTGGCGAGCGTAAACCAGATCGGCTGGATCCAGCCCATCGATGCCCTGGCGAGGGATGTCCCGCCAATCCACGGTGGCTCCAAAAGCCAAGTGCGACAGGATCGCTAATTTTTGGGCTGCGTCGGTGCCGTCGACATCCATCGCAGGATCGGCTTCGGCGTAGCCCAACTCCTGAGCCCGTTTGACGGTCTCGTCGTAGCCGGCCCCCTTTTCGTCCATTTGCGAGACGATGAAGTTGCTGGTTCCGTTGAGAATGCCTTCGAGCGATTCAATTTGGTTGGCCGACAAACACTGGCTGATATTCGCGATGATCGGAATCCCACCAGCGACGGCAGCTTCAAACGCGATGCTGCGTCCCAGTTCGCGTGCTCGCGTGAACAATTCAGCACCATGTTCGGCCAGCAAGGCTTTGTTGGCGGTGACGATGTCCTTGCCGGCTTCCATCGCCCGCAGCATGACTTCGCGAGCCGGGGACAGCCCGCCCATCAATTGGATGACGACGTCGATTTCAGGGTCGTTCAGAACATCGTCGATCGAATCGGTCAGGACGCCTTCGGGCAGCTCGATGCCGCGGGGTTTGCTGAGATCGCGGACGACGGCCTTGGACAGCCAAATCGTTTTGCCTGCGTGCCGAGCGGTTCGATCGCCGTGATCGATCAACAATTGGGCGACTCCGGCACCGACAGTTCCCATTCCGATGATGGCAACGTTGGTCCGGTCCGGTGATTTTTGCTTGGTGGGTGTTGCATTCATGTGGGGGATGGTAATCAGAGCCCACGATCATTGAACACGGGGGGCATCCAGAATCCGCGAGAAGTCTGCGGGACCGGACAGCGATTCCGGTCAGGAGGGCTCGCCGGGCCCCAGAAAGGGAGCCGCCTGCGAAGAAAGCCGATTTGGGTGGCAATCAAAAGAAAACGGCGGAGCAACGTGCCCATACGCTGTCCCGCCGTTCTCATTTTCAATCGCAAGAAACATGCATTCGGGTCTCCGTGCCGCAATCCCACACCACGACATTTCCCCCCGTCTGTCCGTCTCGGCCATAGCGTCGGGTCCTCCACTCGGTTGACCACGCCGGCTAGTCGTAATGTTCGGCATAACCGAGCCTCGAACGAATGCGAATCCGGCTAGAAAGACGAGTTCGTTGAACAACGTTGGTTGACCTTGACGGTTATGGCAATTCAGGTCGTCCCAATCCAGATTTATGCACTTTCGATCTTGTGACCGAGCGCATTGCTTTGAGAAACTTGAGGCAGATTCGGAACTTTTCGTTTCGAAGTTTCCCGACCAATCGCTTCCGCCGCTGCAAGGATGCTCCGATGGCAATCGGCCCCCTGACCGACACCTCCACGTTGTCGATCGATCGCCTGTACGACCTCTACCACGCCATTGCTGAACGAGACCACGTGTTTCGTTTGCAATCTCAATACGGCAGCACGCCGCCTCCCAAGGGGCACTGCGAATTCCGTCCGCTGAGACGCCAAACGTTTGTGCAACGAGTGCTGCACTACGACTCGCTTCCGAGCGCGGTCGGTGCGGCTTTCCGAACACGATTGTCACGCCAAGCGGCAGCCTACGGCGTGGATCCCTTGAGCCAAACACTCAACAAAACCAACGCTGCCTGATGAACGATCGAGGCCAAATGCTTTGTCAGATTTTGCGTGCTGCCCACTGTCGTAGCACCCATCATCACTTCGCCCTGGACGCGACCGAATTGGTTCAAACCGATTCGGGGAAGCGTTTGGTTTCCCAATTGCGACGGCATCACACCCGCTATTTCAGCGGCGCCAAAGATCCCGACGTGCGTTTTCGTGATTTTCAAAATCACGTGGTTCACGTCGATGACGGCTACTGGGGCGGCGCACCTCGCGTCGCTCACCAGTGGTACGACCGACTGCAGCGGTACCTGCACCAATCACGTTTTGACGACGCCGCCCACGCCGCCGGTGTCCTCAGCCACTACGTGACCGACCCGATCCAGCCGCTGCACACAGCACAAACACCGATGGAAAAGGTTCTGCACCGTCCTATCGAATGGTGCATCACCCAAAATTACGCGGATCTGTTTGCTCAGTGGCAACAGGATCCGACACGAATCGTCTTCCAATTGTCCGACCAACCTGGCTGGCTCGGCGAAGCGATCCTGCAATCCGCTCGCTTGGCCCACAGTCACTACCAAACACTGCTGGACAACTTTGACTTGGCTGCGTCGGAATCCGATTCCAAACGCGGTCTGAATGAAGTTTCCCGCCGCATCATTTCTCAGTTGATCGGTCTGTCAGTGACCGGTCTGGCGAGAATCATCGAACGAGCCGCCTTCGATGCCGAACAACGCAGCGGTCGTCCCATTCCCACCGCGGGGCTGACCCTGCCAACGGTGCTGTCGACCATCCGGGTCCCCGACCGATTGTGGCTACGAAGGATCACGCACCAAACCGAGCGTGCCAAGGTCCAAATGCTGATCGATGAATTCCGACGCACCGGCGACGTGGAACAACACCTGCCCAGCGAAGTGCGTGTCCTGCAACGGGTGCGAGTGATCTACCATCGCGAAAAGGAGTACCGCCAAGCGAAGGCCAAATTGGCCGCCGCCCGCGAATCCTTGCTGGCCGCCGAAGAAACCGAGCGTCAATCTCAAACCGCTGAAGCGAACCTGTTGCCGTTTGTCAGCACCGAAGCCAACGTCCGCTTGCAGGTGACCGATCCGCTGGTGGATGCACCGTCGATCGGCAAAAAGACCGCCGCTCGGTTTGCCGGCATCGGCATTCACAGCGTGGGCGATTTTTTGAAAGCCGACGAGACAATGATGACACGTCGGTTGGACACGCGCTGGATCACGTTGGCCACGCTGCATGCCTGGCGTTGCCAGACGATGCTGATGTGCCAACTGCCATCCATGTTGGCTCGTGAAGTCCAACTGCTCGTGGGTGCCGGCTACATGACCACCGATGCACTCGCGAAAACCGATGCCACGACGTTGCATGCCGCGGTGGAAGCCTACGCGGCGACCTATTCGGGCCGCCGATACCTTCGTGGTGCCGAGCCTCCGACCATCGATCGACTGGAAGTCATGATCGGCGACGCCGCTCACGCGATGGTCAAACTCAAACGCGACAACGCGATGCACCGCGACGAATCGGGGAGCACCGATTCAAGCAAGGCGGATCAACGCACCAATCCCACGACCAATCAGGCGAGGCAGTCACCCCAGCGACGCGCCGCCTGATCGTCCGATCGAGACGCCAGCTCAATTGCTTGGCGTGACCTCAACTTCGATCATGCCGTCTTGGGCCATGGGCACCGGCTGAGCGATTTCCGACGTTGCCGGTGCAGGCTGCGTGGCTTCGTACGAAGTCGCTCCCATCGTCGACTGAACCGCGGTCGGATCAAACTGCCCCGACGTCAATGGGCGTGGTGCGGAGACCTTCTCGGGATGACGACGTGGTTCGAGGAATCGTCCCAGCTCATACGCATCGCGTTCGGCACCTGGGCACCAGGCTCCCTCGGTCAAGTTGACTTGGTTGTAAGCCAACAACGATCCCTTCTCTTGGTGAAAATCTCGAATGGCCAGGTTGTAGTCGCTGATCGAGCTGTAGAACTCCGATTCGCTGGTGACCACCTGCCGCTGGGCTTGCAACAAGAAGTTGATGTTGTCGGTCCCGTCACGATAGCGGCGACGCAGCACCTCCACCTGACGCAAATCCGCCAAGTAGCGGTTGTAATTGGTTTCCACCAATTCAAATGTCAGGTCAATGGAACGAGCCGCATCGGACAAATCGTGGCTGATCCGCAGTTCGGTTTCGGCCAGAACGGCACGTTCACGTTGCAGGTTCAGCTTGGCATGAGCCACGGCGGAACTGGCGGCACGCAATCCGATCGGCGCCAAAAACTCGACGCCGGCGGTCCACTCCTGGTAGTTCCCGCCCGTGATCGAATCGACCAAGTTGTCGTTGAGCCCTTGATCGCCAGGTCCGATCAAGTTGTCCCCCAAACCTCGCCAGCGGTATTGGCCGACGAAGTCCATTTGCGGTCGACGGTTCAAACGCGACGCCAGCAGTTCCATTTCACGGCGTTTGACCGTGTACTTTTGGCGACGCACTTCGACTCGGCGATCAAGCGCTTGTCCCAACGCACTTTGCCAATCAAACACGACTTTCGCGTTGAGTGGATCGGTGGTCGGACGCAACAAAGCACCGTCGGTCGCAGGCAAGCCAATCAGATAACGCAAGGCTTGTTCGCGAGCGTACAAACCGTTCTCGCCCGCCAAAGCGGATTTGACTTGAGCCTCGAATTGGTAGTACTGCGAACGAGCTTGAGCTTCCTCGTCACGCCGGCCCGTGCCGACTTCCAATCGCACCTGTTGGTACTGGAACGTTTGCAACGCCGATTCCCGGCCCTTCGCGGTCGCTTCCAACAATCGGTACGAAGTCGTCAGGTCCCAGTAGGCTTGCTCCACATCGGAAACCAACTGGATCACCGCGGCCTCGAAATCAGCCAAGGCAACGTCTTCGTTGACCCGAGCGATCAAAACTCCGTTGTACTGGCCGACCACGCCGTTGGCCCCAGCCGATCCCGCGATCCGGTTGTAAGTTGTCCCGGCACCTCGCATCAAAGGTTGACGGTACTCCGCTTCGAGGTAGCCAATGAAATCACTTTGGAACTGACGAAATGGTCGGTTGTTTCGGTCGTAACCAATGTTGCTCCGCAAAGCGAACTGGGCACCGGTGGCGGTGCGTTTGGACAGTTCGTTGGAGAACGTGGCTTGGGTGGCTTGAGAGGTGGTCGGTGTGAATGCCGCTCCCAAACCTGCCGAAGCGATGTTCTGGGGCTGATCCACTTTGTTCCAGAACAACGATTGGCTGTACTGAGCATCAAAGTTGGCCAGTGCCGCTTCCACACCGCCCAGCGGATCGGCGTTTGCCAGACCTGGCGTGAAGACCGTCGTCGCGGATGTTGGAGCACTCACCACCGTGCCACCAATCGTTCGCAGCACCGGGCTGGAACGCAACGCCTGCTGAACCGCTTGTTCGAGCGTCAGCTCGACGCTGGGCAAATTCGCGGGGTCTTCCAGCGTGTTGGGCTGAGCCGCGGAAACCGCCGCCGACACAACCGGCGTGGCACACTGGGCCACCTCGGGATACTCGATCCGCATCGCCGAATGGTCGTGGTACGACGTCTTGGTGTCGTGCGGACCGTCCGGGATTTTCTGCGCCCAATGGCATCCGCTGGTCAGCGTGGATGCCGCCACCGCGACGCCCAGCCATGAGGCCAAGCGACGACGACGGGTTTGTTTGCGCAAAGAGAGAGACGTTTGCCGATCCATGGCAATCTCGATTCCATATCAGGATGGTTCCCTCTGCTCGCACCGACATCCTTGTCAGTGCCCAGCCGCAGAGGCGGATAGTTTCGTTCACCAAATCACTCGGCCACTAAGGCAGAGCGATGATTCCGCCCGCAATCGCGGCGGCTTCAACCACAACAGCACGCCGTTCCAGCGGCGGTCGCTGCATCACGCAAGGTGCCGATGATCCAGCTCGGAAATAGCCCTTGCTGTAAACGATGTCACACGGTTCCTGAATCGTTGCCAGGTAAGGCAGCATCGGAATCGTCGTGAAGAACCGAGCCCCGGCGGCGATCGGTTGCATGCATCCCCATCGTTCGTGACCGTGTCGTTCCAACATTCGGTCTTCGAAGTACAACGGATGCGAATACGTGTTCGGTGCAGCCCAAGGCAAAACCGCTCCGGCCGCGACCATGCCACGAGCAAACGGTTCCTCGGGAAGAGGGATCACAACCCCGTCTTCTTGCGAGTCAAAATCGTCCGGCAAACGACCATTGCCAATCGACGACTTGTCCAACGACACCGCTCGCAGCGATGGCAACTCGATGCGGCCGTTGGTGACATCGGGCAACCGTTCGCTGATGAATGGTTGCGAGAACATGCCGCCCTCATCCTTTTCATCTTCTTTCGCGTCGGCAATGATCTCATCCCGCAACGACATTCGGTCCTTGTCGTTGTTGGCTTCTGCCCGATCGGTTTCCGCATCGTTGCGAAGCAGGTCCCGCAAACGTTGCCGGCGAGCTTCGTCAGCGTTCGCTGATTCCGCTTGGCTTGCCGCATCGGCAACCTCCGCCGCGTCAGCGACTTCATCATCATTGATCATCGCGAATCCGGCCGCGGCAAAAAAGCCACTGGGCAGCGACGCCACCTGGGCATCCGCGGCAGTCAATGCCAACGGATCGTCAGCAACGCTGACCGAGGCGGTCGAGACCAGACACCCAGACAAGACCCAAGCAAACGTTCGCCGACTTGGCTGAAGCCCTCGGATCCAACGCATCGTTTCGCTCAAACGCTTTGTCGAGATTTCGGCAAAATGTCTCGGTGTGCAGCGAAGTCCCCGCGTGCAGCGGAGTCTCAGCGTGGAGCGGAGTCTCAGCGTGGAGCGGAGTCTCAGCGTGGAGGGGAGTCTCAGCGTGGTGCGACGAAGCGAGGGGGCGTCACCAAACCACCAATCCCATGTAGATTCCAGCATTGCGGTCGTCTTCCTTGACGGGTCATGCAAAAAGTGAAAGCTCGTTCAAACAACGACCTTCCCGTGCATCCTTCGGGTCGTGACGAACACTCACTCCAAATCAGTTGAGCCTCCTGGCACAATTGCGCCGCTGGATCGACACAAATCCCGCACAACCCGCACAAACGGAACCAGACGCTTGACCGAAACCATGAGGGACCTCGATGACCCCCGGCTCTCGCCTTACCGCGATTTGCGGCATCGTGAAGCGGAGGAAGGATTCATCGCCGAAGGCAGCGTGGTCGTACGCCGTTTGTTGCAAAGCGATCTGGGGGTTCGGTCCGTGCTGATCCACGAGGGGCGTGAAGCAAAGTACTTGCCTCTGATTCCCAAAGGTGTGCCCGTCTACCTGATCGCCCGGGAACTCGGCAAACAGCTTGCTGGCTACGACTTTCACCGGGGCGTGCTGGCGCATGGTGTCAGCCCCACCATCCACCCGATGGAGGACTTTCGCGACACAGCCCAGCCATCATTGGCGTTGGCTCTGGTCGGCCTGAGCGATCCTGAAAACGTGGGCAGCCTGCTTCGTTCCGCCGCTGCGTTGGGCGTGCGAGACATTCTTCTGGGACCGCGAACAATCTCGCCGATGACACGACGCGTGATCCGAGTCAGCATGGCGTCGGTGTTTCGCCATCGCTTCTATCAATTTGACCAACCCGCCGAACAATTGCGTGACCTGGCGACCGCCGGATTCGCCTCGATCGCCACCCTGTTGGATGACACTGCGATTCCTCTGATTGATCTCCCCCAAGCGATCACGTCCAAGCGACGGATCTTGATCGTCGGCAACGAGGCCAAGGGCTTGCCACCCGAGGTTGCCAAAGCAGCCACCCACCGCAGCACGCTGCCGATGCGAAACAACACGGACAGTCTCAACGTGGGAGTCGCCTCAGCCATTTTCCTGTACGAGCTGACTCGAGCACAGGACGCCGATCATGAAAACGGCTGAAGTCCCACACTTGCTGTCGGCGTTGTTGCAGCAAGCGAAACAGCAACCCGACAAGGTCGCTGTGCTCGATTCCCGAACGGGAGATGCGACTTGCACCTGGGGTGAACTGGCCCGCAGGGTCAACACGACCGCGAGCATCCTGCGAACGGAATTGCCCTGGAGCGGCTCGCCCAAACGCATGACGTACTCGTGCACCAACCACCCCAACGAAGTGGTGTTGTCCTTGGCCTGCATCGCTGCAGGCGTCACCGAGATCCCCATCGATGCGTTCCTGCCGAAACCTCAACAGAAAACCCTGGTCCAACGATCGAAAGCGTTGCACTGGGACCACGAGAAGCACTGGGACCCGGAGAGTCATCACGCAGCCACTTGCGCCACCAGCCTGAGTGAGGCGATCTCAAATCTAGAAGCATCCGCCCGCGAAGTTGACCTTCACTCACCTTCGCTGGTTCTGTGGACAAGCGGCACGACAGCCAAACCTCGTGGCGTGATGCTTTCCCAGCACAATCTCACGACCAACGCGAAGGCAAAACTGCTGGCGGTCCCCCAACAGACCTCGGACCTGCGACTGTCGTTGCTGTCCATCGCTCACGCCTACGCTCGAACCAGCGACATGGGGACGTGGTTGCTTTCGGGATGCCGATGGAGTCTCGGCCGAGGCCGGTCAACCTGGCGTTCGCTCCCCGACACGCTCTCGCCGACATTGATCAACGCTGTGCCCGTGTTGATCGATGACATTCTGAACCGAATCGAATCGGGGCCATCCAATCTGCAAGCTTTGCGGTTGCTCGGCTGTGGCGGCGTCGCGATGTCCTCCGAGCAATTCGAGCGATGCCAACGAAACAACATCGGCGTCGTCCAAGGTTACGGCTGCACGGAATCGTCACCGGTGATCTGCAGTGCGTCGCCTGACAACGCGACTCCCAATCGCGTCGGACCGCTGGTCGCGGGTTGGGAATCCAAAGTGAAAGAAGGACGCCTGCATGTGCGAGGTCCGGGCGTGATGCTCGGCTACCTCGATGATGAATCCGCAACACGGCAGAAGATTTCACCGGACGGTTGGCTCGACACCGGTGACCTGATTGAGATCCACGACGATGGCCAATTTCAAATCCTGGGTCGAGCCGACGATGTGATCGTGCTGGACAATGGCTTCAAAGTCTTTCCCGCCACCATTGAACGCCAACTGTTGCAGTTGCAGGGAATCGAGCAAGCGGTCCTGCTGCATCACCAAGATCAACTCTGGCTGCTGCTTTCGCGCGTCCCGTCACAAGCAACAGCCGAGGATCATTCCAGACAGGATGCGATCGCATCGTGCTTGGCCAATAACCTTCCGCCCAGAACGAACGTGAAGCAACTCGAGTTGTCCGAACCGTTGTCCATCCAATCCGGCGAACTCACCGCCAAAGGAACCCCACGCCGACACATCATTCGTCAGCGCCGACTTTCCACCAACGACTCGTTGGACGGCGGCGATCAGGCCGGGTCGTAGGCTTCGCTGCCCAGCCCCCTGCCCCGTGGCATGTAGGCGCACATCACGATCCCGAGGAAGTACAAGAACAACAGCGGTACCGCGAGCGCGATCATGCTGGTCACGTCCGCCGGTGTGACAATCATCGAGATCACAAAGATCACCAGCACCGCGACTCGCCAACTGCTGATGTAGTCTTCCGTTTGGACCAAATCGATGCGTTGCAGGAACAACATCACCAATGGCAGTTGGAACGCGACGCCGAATCCCAGCGGCAACATCAACACAAAGTTGACGTAATACGTCAGCCGAGGTTCCACGGCGACATCCATCGAACCATTGAATTGCAGCAAGAACGTCAACACGTAGTGCAACACCAACCCAAACGCGAGCACGACGCCCGAGACAAACAGCACCACGCTGAACGGCAGGTACACATACACGTAGCGGCGTTCGTGGTTGTGCAACCCAGCGGCAACAAACGACCACAGGTGATAGAAGATCATCGGTGAAGCGAGCACCGCGCCGACGATCAATCCAGCTTTCACCCAAATCATGAAGGGCTCTTCGATCTTCAACGAGCTCAATCCGCGTTCGCTGCGACGCAGCTGGATCATGGGCACCAATTCATCCGGGTTGGGGATGGTCCCCATGGATTTCATCAATTCCGCCGTCGTGATTCTCTCCGGAATGGCCAGCGATGCTGGGTCTTCCACCCCGGTTTCGGCATCGGAACTGGCTTCCTCGCCCGCTTCCGATTCGACGGCTAAATCGGCGGCCGCATCCGCCTCCGCCAACGGAATTCCCGTCGGCACCGGGACGCTGGCCGATGGCAATGTGTACACCACGTCCGCGACCAGAGAATTGGACGTCAGGAATTCGTAGAAACGACTGACTTGCGGGTCTTCCTTGCGGTCCGGCAGCCCCATTTCCTTCAAGTCGCGATCGGCGTTGTACTCGATGATCGCTTGCTTGAGCGGTTCCTGGATGAAACGCACCACTCGGTTGGCAAACATCAGACCAACAGCCAATCCGATCAACAACCAAATGATTGCTTTGACCAGAGAGCCTCGGAGTTCTTCGAGATGCTCCCCGAACGTCATCGTCGAATTGTCGAACAAATCGTCTTTGGGTCGCGACAGTGCTTCCACGAGTTTCTATCCACCAGGGGAGGGAGGGTACCATTGTGCTGAACTACTCAGTGCCGGACCATTCTAACTGACCAATCCAATCTCGCACGGTGCCATTCATGACCGATCCAACTTCCTCTTCCAAACCCGCGACCTCGGTTTCCGTCGATTCCGTTTCGCCGCAGACCCTCACGGGCAAACGAGTTCTGTCGTTTGTGGGCGAAATCTACGAGGACTTGGAACTGTGGTACCCCAAACTCCGCCTGATCGAAGCCGGAGCGGAATTTTTTGTCGCGGGCCCGAAAGCGGGAGAAAAATACAACGGCAAACTGGGCTACCCCTGCGTCAGCGACCTGGCCATCGAGGCTTGCGAAGCCCATTCCTTTGACGGATTGCTGGTTCCTGGCGGGTTCATGCCCGACAAATTGCGGCGAGATCCCAAGGTATTGCAACTCGTCCGAGACTTTGATGCGGCGAAAAAGCCCATCGCCGCGATCTGCCACGGTGGCTGGATCCCCATTTCAGCAGGCGTCTACCGAGGCGTCCGCGTGACCGGATCCCCAGGCATCAAGGATGACCTGGTCAATGCAGGGGCGATCTTCGAAGACGCCTCCGTCGTCGTCGACGGGCACCACGTCAGCAGCCGCCGCCCCGACGACCTGCCCGATTTCTGCCGCCACTTCATCGCCCTGCTGGCTTGAACGAAATCGGTCGCTCGGTGGTCACCCACCGAGACGAGAGTAGAACGGGTGTCCCCGACCGTTTGCCTGCCCAGGTGGACGTGTTTCCAAGCGTTACGCGGACGGTCTTCGGGTGTGAACCGATGCGGCGCTGCTCGGCTTTTGAATGCGACGAGACGGAACAATTGGGGACAATTGTTCTACTCTGGTCCCCCACCGAGACCAGCACAAATTCACAGCAGGGACCGCCTCACGACCGGTTGTTTGAGAACGATCGCATCCTGTGAAACTGAAGCGTCGCGATTCCTTGCCAGAGTTGACTTGACATCGTTTGTCGCGGATTCGTAGGGTCGGCTCATTCGACACTCCCCTGGTTCTTTCCGACTTGGTAGGACGGCATTTCCGCGTGCTTTTTCGTTCCTCTGAACGAGTCTCCATCACGACACCGATGCGGTGTTGGTGGACGCTTTGCGCGCTGCTGGCGATCACGACGCTCGGTTCGGGATGCTCGCTTTTCCCAAGCGGCGCTTGGAACGACGGGGCCCTGGAAGAGTCGCACCCCAGATCCAAGCACACTCAGGTTTCCAAGCTGACTCACAAGAGCCGCAACACCATTTCGTTGCAGGCAGACTTTCGTCACGTCAGCACCCAAGACCTCGATGAATCGCTCTGGCAGCATGTCGACGAAACCGCTTTCCCACCGAAAATTCGCGAAGCCTGGCTGCTCAACGGATTTCGCATTGGTTTGATCGCCACTCCCGATGCGTTGCCCGAGACGGCAGAAGACAATCTTGCTGCGAACGATGACCCCATCAATCGATTGCTTTCCACCGCCGGGGTGCTGGGACGCAGTCCGTCGGGAGTCGAAACCATTCCCCTGCGTTCGTCGCAACGACATGAACTTCCTGTCTCGACCGTGCTGGATGGTTCTCATGTGGTGCTGGCTCACGAGAACGGCAAACTCACAGGCCGATCGTTGGACTCGCCCCAGATGTCGCTGTCACTCACCCCAACCTTGGGGCCTGGCCCAGGCCAAGCCACCTTGGAAATTCGCCCCGAGGTCCAGCATGGATCGGTCCAGCAACGTTTCATCAGCAGCGAAGCTGCCACACGCTTGGCGACCGGTCGCTCGACCTGGGAATTGCCGGAGATGAACCTGTCATGGGTGGCCAATCCCCATCTGACACTGCTGATCGCCCCCGTGCACCAACCGGACGAAACCGAACCCACCTTCGGACTGGCTCGCCAAATGCTTCGGGACGCGGATCACCTTCAAGACGACCAGCATGTCATTCTGTTGCTGCGGGTCGATGACCTGCCCTCGTCCTGAGCCCCCTCACGCTGTGCAGATCGTCTCCCCGGTTTGTCTCCGCTGACGCTTGCTGGGGCTGAACTTGCCGCCCTTCCCGCGCGGGACACGGCGTGATTCCGGGATGCCCCCGCGAAGGTTTGCCACCATTTGCTAAACTTCTGTTTTCGATGACTGCTGATCGCATCTGAACCGGTGGAACTTCGTTCATGAAAGACGCTTGCTTTGGCTGACACTCCCTCTCCCGATCCCGCCCCGATCGTTGACGCGCCCCCGGTCTCGCCACCCGGCGAATCGCTGTCGATGGACGAAGTCACCGTCCGACAATCCACCCCGCTGGACGCCCAGGCCATCCATGCTTTGATGCGTCCGTTCGTCTCACAGCACCTGCTGCTCTCTCGCACCGAAGCCGAAATCATCGAACTGACTCGCCACGGCTATGTCGCCATGGTCGGCCCACGCTGCATCGGTTTTGCGGCGATCGAGGTCTACAGCACAAAACTGGCCGAACTGCAATGTTTGGCCGTGCACCCTGAAGCTCAACGACTGGGTCTGGGACGCAAATTAGTCGGCCACTGCATCGAACGAGCCCGCACGCTCGGGGTGATGGAAATCCTTGCGATCAGCTCCTCCGAAGACTTCCTCAAATCATGTGGCTTCGATTACTCGTTGCCTGACCAGAAGAAAGCCCTGTTCTGCCAACTCCGTCCTCGCAACTTCGATGACCACTGAAATGCAACCGCTCGAATTTTTCAAGCAATCGATTCTGACACCCAGCCCTTCGGGCTACGAAGAACCCATTCAGAAACTGATCAGCCAGTACCTGAAACCGCACAGCGAAGAAGTCTCCATCGACGTGCACGGCAACCTGACCGCTCGAGTCGGCAAGGCCGGGGCGCCAAAATTGATGCTGGCCGGTCACTGCGACCAAATCGGGATGCTGATCTCGCACATCGATGAACAAGGTTTCCTGTACGCCCAAACGATCGGCGGTTGGGACCCACAGCAACTGATTGGCCAGTCCATGACGGTGTGGACCGACGACGGCCCTGTCTCCGCGGTCATCAGTCGCAAGCCGATTCACCTTCTGTCCCAGCAAGAACGCGGCGAAGTGGTCAAGCTCGAACAGATGTGGCTGGACATCGGAGCCAAAGATGGCGAAGAAGCCAAATCAAAGGTCCGCATCGGCGACTGCGTGACGTTGGACCTCGCCTACCGTGAATTGCTGGGCGACTTGGTCAGCGGCCCCGGCATGGACAACAAAACCGGCATGTGGACGGTGATTGAAACGGCCCGTCGTTGTGCCACCTCCGACCAAGCGTTGCAGTGCGAACTGCACAGCGTCGCGACCGTGCAAGAAGAGATCGGGCTGCGGGGAGCCAGGACCGCCGCCGGACGCATCAACCCTGACGTGGCCATCGCAGTCGACGTCACGCATGCCTCGGATTGCCCAACGATCGACAAACAACAACAAGGCGATATCAAAATTGGGGGCGGCCCGGTGATTTTCCGTGGCCCCAACATCAACGCAAAAGTCGCGGCGAGATTGATGAAGTTGGCCGATGACAACGACATCGCCTACCAACCCGCCGCGCTCGGGCGAGCCGCACCCAACGATTCCAATGTGCTGCAGATCTCCGGCTCAGGCGTCGCCACCGGATTGGTCGCGATCCCCAACCGCTACATGCACTCGGCCGTCGAAACGATCAGCCTCGGCGACATCGAAGCGATCGCGAAGTTGCTGACGCTGTTCGCTCAATCGCTGACGCCGGAATGCGACTTCATCCCCGGTTGATCCAAGGGGGCGGAACAAGCTGTCGCTCGGTGGTCTCCACCGAGACGAATCTGATCTCCCGGCAGAGGAGCAATCGCTGTCCTAAGCAGGTCGGCTGGAATGATCGGGCACAACCATGTGAGCCGTTTGGGCGTTAGCCCCGGTTGCGCGTGAAAACCGTGGCTAACGCCAACGGCTCACATACCCGATGACACCTGCGTACCTGCTTAGAAGCCCACGCAAGCAGGCTGGCAGGAAAAACCATGTGAGCCGTTTGGGCGTTCGCCTGGACTGCCAAATGCTTGGTGTTATGGAACGCATTCGTTTGCGCAAGTTTTCATCCCGGTAGGGATGAAGAAAGACAGGAGCCGGAAGAAAAATTGCATCCGCTGTTGGAGCGCCAATAGCAAACATTTCGCAGTCCAGCGTTAACCCGGTTGCGCATGGGAACCGTGGCCAACGCCAAACGGCTCACATTCCCGAAGACGCCTGCCTGCTTAGGATCGAAGCGTTCAATCAAAACCCAACATCTCACGGCGGGGACCGCCGTGCGACGGGTCTGGAGGTCGCATCAATTCGGGAAGCGTCTCAATCCGAGCAACATCTCGGCTCTCTCGGACAACGGTTGGTTTGCCAACGTGCAATCGGTGTGCTCAGAAAGCTGCT
The DNA here is from genome assembly GCF_001027925.1 of Rhodopirellula islandica. NCBI lineage: Bacteria > Pseudomonadati > Planctomycetota > Planctomycetia > Pirellulales > Pirellulaceae > Rhodopirellula > Rhodopirellula islandica. Next base: position 115,024 of record NZ_LECT01000038.1, read on the forward strand.
CGCAGACAAGCTGGTAAACAGCCTGGCGATCCAGACTGGTGTCCAATTCGACGCACCGCTCTTGGCTCTTGAAAAACTGGACGGTCGGCAGCGTTTCTTTTTTGAAGGTGTCGAACCTCGACTTCAAGCTCACCAAATTGTCGTCCTGTCGTCCGGTGTACTTGGCGCGAGCCAAAACGCGTTTTTCCAGAACCTCGTACGGGCACTCGAAGAACAGCATCTTGGGCAGTTCGGCCTCTCGGCCGAAGACCTCATACCACGCGTCCAAGTTTGACTGCGATCGCGGGAACCCATCGAGCAAGAAGTTCCGGTTGCCGGTGTGTCGCGTGATCTTTTCCATCGCGTCTTGCAGCAGCTTCACCACAATCGTGCTGGGGACCAGATTCCCCGCTGTGATGATCTCTTCGATGGTCGCCGCATGCGGTCCATTGGCTTCGCGTTCAGCTCGCAACAAGTCGCCTGTCGACAGGTGAGTCCACCCCAGTTGCGACTCGGCCAATTCACACATCGTTCCCTTCCCGGCACCAGGGCCGCCGAGCACAAACACCACATTGGGTTTTGGGCAGGGTTGACGTGGATCGTGGTGATGGATCACAACCTTGGGTGCGGGTGCCACGCCTTTCTTGTAGACATGCCAAGGCCTGTCCGTCGGCGGCAACTCATCTTCGCAAGTGATGTCATAGGCAAGATGCCCATCCAGCCGACAAATCCTCCACGACCGATACGTGTTGGAATAAGACAACGCAGGGCTTCGGGCGGATTTTCCATCGGCACGATCCCACGCCAGCTTGCCGTTCCAATATCCCAAGCTGGAGACCGTGCCTGATTCCGACTCGGCTGGCGGCGCCGTGGAGGGCACAAAGAGCCCGTCCACTTCGGGAAGTCCCGCACCGGTCACCTCGATATAGAACGTATTGGGAGTCAACTCGTTTGATTCATTCATGAGGAGCAAAGCATCCCGTCTTTGGTGGCCGTGGCAGGAAATGAAAGGCAAGCAAGAGCGAGCTCTCAAGCAGGTAGGCAGGAATGATCGGGCAGAATCATGTGAGCCGTTTGGGCGTTGGCCCCGGTTGTACGTGGGAACCGTTGCGTTTGCCATGACAGCTCCAATGCCGAAAGAATCCTGCCGACCTGCTTAGCCCAGTTTCTCAGTCATCGTTTCGCGAGCTTGCTGAAGCGCTTCGGGCAACTTGCTGGCGTCTTTGCCACCGGCCTGGGCCATATCAGGCCGTCCACCGCCGCTGCCGCCAACCACCTTCGCCGCCGCACCAACCCAGTCCCCCGCTTTCAATCCGCGATCGACCAAATCTCGGCTCAACCCGCCAACCAACATGACTTTGTCGTTCATCGCCGAAGCCAACAGCACCGCAGTCGGCGTGTCGCTCTTCTTGCGAATTTGGTCGATCCAACCACGCATGATGTTTGGATTGGCACCGGGTGTTTCGGCAACGATCAACAACGTGTCGCCAACTTGGGTTCCATCCGCGATCAGGTCATCGGCCGAGATCTTCCCGCCGGCGGTGACTTGTTTGAGTTGTTCGACCAACTTCGATCGATCCGCCAACAACGACTCCAATCGACTGAGCACATCGGTGATCGCGACGTTCAAACGACGGGTCAAACCACGAACCGCCGCACGCACCGCGTTGTAGTCGCTGATGTCTGTCGTTTCCTCTTTGGCCGCTTTGCCGTCAAAGACAAACTCAGCGGGGTAGTCGGCCGCTTTGCCAGACGACAGTTCCTTCTTCAATCGACGAACCTCTTCGATCAAGGCCACCGTGGCCGCGGCAGCCACCGAGGCATCGCAATTCAATTGATCGGCCACCTCGTTCAGCAACGCTTGAGTTTGCTCGCGGTGTTCCTTGGCCCGATCACCTGTCAAAGCTTCGATGCGGCGTGTCCCCGTGGAAACGCTTTCCTCGACCACGACCTCAAACGAGCCCACTTGCTTGGTGTTGGTCAGGTGAGTCCCACCGCACAATTCACGGCTGAACGTTCCCATCGAAACCATGCGACATGGATCGGGATACTTTTCACCGAACAGCATCATCGCGCCAGCTTCACGAGCATCGGCGAGTGACACGGTGTCCCAGCGAATTTCGTCGCCTTCGCCAACCATGCTGAGCACATCCTGTTCGATTTTGACCAACGTCTCGTCGTCGATGGCCTTGGGGTTGGTGAAGTCAAATCGCAAGCGATCTGGTTCGACCTTGCTGCCCTGCTGCTCAGCGTGCCGGCCAACGTGTGTGTGCAATGCGTGGTGCAAAATGTGAGTCGCGCTGTGGGCTCGTGCGAGCGCCGTGCGATTCTCAACATCGACCTTCGCAGTGCACGTTTCTCCTTCGCAGATTTTGCCTCGCACCAATCGACCGTGATGAACGATCAACGATGCGTGTCGCTGAGTGTCAATGACTTCAAACTCGAAGTTGTCGTTGAAGATCACGCCGATGTCGCCGACTTGGCCACCGGATTCACCATAAAACGGCGAGTGATCGAGCACCAATCGCAGAACCGCGTCTTCAGGACGATCAAGATGACTGAGCAGTTGCCCGTCGTCTCCTTTGCCTTTGCCATCGCCAGTGATAATGCCTTTGACGATCGCCGTTGCTTCTGTCTGTTCGTAACCCACAAACGGGGTTTCCCGCAGAGCCTCTTTCAGAGTTTCCAGGGGGCCGGTTTGGAACAACACACGTTGTCCGCCGTCGCTCTCGTCGGCGTGTTTGTCCATCGCTTCGCGAAAGCCCGACCAATCGAACGTGAAATTCTGTTCGGCGGCCAGCGTTTGAACCAACTCCGGCGGCACGCCATAGGTGGTCAACAAATCCGCGGCATCGGCACCAGGCACCATCACGGATGCTTCGTCGTTCATCTCTTCGAACAAACGATGGATGCGTTTCATCCCGCCATCGATTGTCGAGAAAAACGCCTTTTCTTCCGACTCGATCGCTTCGCTGACACGCTGAGTCGTCTGCCCCAGTTCTGGATATGCGGCTTTGGACGCATCCGCAACGGCTTCGACCAACTTGTACAGGAATGGCTCGCGCAGATTCATCTGATAACCGTCCAGCACCGCACGGCGGATCAGACGGCGGATGACCGAGCGAGCGTCCTTGGGGCCGGGATACACGTTTTCGTGGACCGCGAACACACTGGCTCGTGCGTGGTCGGTGATCCGACGCAGTCGCCGCCCGTTGTCGCTCTCGTATTCGTACTTCACACCACAGACTTCCGATGCCGCTTCGACGATCGGGAACAGGCTGTCGATGTGGAAGTTGGTTGGCACGCCCTGCAGGACGCTGGCGGTTCGTTCCAGCCCCATGCCGGTGTCAATGTTCTTGCTGGGCAACGGGTGCAAGTTGTCTGGAGGCGTTCCCACGCGATTGAACTGGGTGAACACCAAGTTCCAGATTTCGACGTCGCTGCCGTCTTCCAACTGGTAATAGATTTCGCTGCAGGGACCACAAACTCCGTCCGGGCCTTCGCTGGGCGCCGACGCAGGCCAGAAGTTTTCATCCTCGTCCATGCGTGTGATGCGTTGGTTTGGCAACCCGATCTTATCGTGCCAAATGCCGAACGCTTCGTCGTCGTCTTTGTAAACGGTGACCGTCAGTCGCTCGCCGGGAATGCCGAGCCACTTTTTGTCTGTCAAAAATTCCCATGCCCAGTGGATGGCTTCTTCTTTGAAATAATCGCCAAACGAAAAGTTACCCAGCATTTCAAAGAACGTGTGGTGGAATGCGGTCCGGCCGACATTCTCGATGTCACCCGTCCGCAAGCACTTTTGACACGTGGTCGCGCGAGTGAAATCCAGTTTGACCTTGCCTAGAAAGTGGTCTTTGAACTGGTTCATCCCCGCGGGGGTGAACAAAACCGATGGATCCCAAGCCGGAACGAGCACGTCACTGGGTTGGCGGACGCAACCTTTGGTCTCAAAGAACGCCAGGTATTTTTCGCGGAGTTCGTCAGTTTTCATCGGGATGTGCGGGTGGCTTGAACAAGGGAAAGGATCGGGGAGGAAGCCATGGGGCTCGCGTTCCATCGCCGGCATGATATCAGTCGATCCCCAACGGGTGACAGGTGCCGATTCTCAGCCCACAATACCTGCCACCGAACGAGAGCGTTGCCTGCCGTTCGGCCGCGCGGAGAACGCCCCCACCGCTGACCGCCGTTTCAATCCTTTTGCCGCCTCGACCACACCCACGGATTTTGACTTCATGACTCAGCGTATTGAACGACTTGTGCAATCCCTCGCCAATTCGGACCAGCCGATGGACGCGATTTTGATCTGCAACGAAGTCAACGTGCGGTATCTCAGCGGTTTCACCGGCGACAGCACCTGGTTGCTGGTCCGTCCCGATGGCAAAGCCACGTTGCTGTCCGACCGTCGCTACGAAACGCAAATCGCCGACGAATGCCCGAATTTAGAAAACGCCATTCGACCGCCCAGCCAGACATTGGTGGCTTTGCTGGCGGAATATTTGGGCGATTTGTCGCTCCAAACGATCGGGTTCGAAGCCGATCACGTGCAAGTTTCCACGCTGCGTCAGTGGCAGGAACAGATCGAATCAGTCCAGTGGACCGAAACCAGCGGACTGGTCGAAACGCTGCGTTCGATCAAAGACGCCGACGAACTGGCCACGATCCGGCGAGCCATCGCGATCGCCGAGCGAAGTTTTCTCAGCGTCACGAACAAGCTGACCCCGCAGATGACCGAGCTGCAAATCGCTCACGAATTGGAAGCGACCATGCGAAGTCTGGGTGCCTCCGGCGTCAGCTTCGATGTGATCGCGGGCGCCGAACCCAACGGTGCCCTGCCCCATTATCACCCCCGCAACATTGCCTTGGCGGACTGCCGTACCCTGCTCATCGACTGGGGGGCAAGTGTCGATGGTTACTGCAGCGATCTCACGCGAACCCTGCACAAAGCCGAGGTTCGGTCCGCGACCGCCGCTCGATTTGAAGCCGCTTACCAGGCCGTTTTGGAATCGCAAGAAGCCGCCATTTCAGCGATTCGGGATGGGGTGGAAGCCATCGAAGTCGACCGAGCCGCTCGCCAGGTCCTGCAAAAAGCAGGTTTGGGCGACGCCTTCAAACACGGACTCGGACACGGTTTTGGCTTGGAAATTCACGAGGATCCACGCATGGGACCGATGTCCACCGAGGTGCTTCGCGAAGGGATGGTGATTACCGTGGAACCAGGCGTGTACTTCGAAGGCGAATTTGGAATTCGGATCGAGGACGACATCCTCGTCACCGCCGATGGGTTTGAACGTCTGAGTACCCTTCCGAAGGGTCTCGATGATTGTCGACTTGTTGTGTAAAACGTTGCGATCTTATTCTTCACTCTGAAAACGAGTGGATCGGATCCCTTCTGGATTCGAAAAACATTGGACTTTGCAGGTATCGGACTTCGTATGAAATCGGAAACACCCGACGGCGGGGATGTGTTTGACATCGATCGGATTCGCCAGATCGTCGAGTTGATGGAACAACACGAACTGAACGAAGTGGACCTGCAACAAGGCGATGATCGCATCAAACTGACGCGGGGTGGAACGGCTCCAGCCATGATTCCCGCCCCCGTTGCGGCAGCTCCCGTCGCAGCCGCTCCTGCGGCTGCAGCGGCGCCCGCTGCCTCCGGTGACGATGCCTCGGCTGACACGGCCGGCACCATCACGATCAATTCGCCGATGGTGGGCACCTTTTATTCCAAGGCCAACCCGGAATCCCCCGCGTTTGTCAAAGTGGGCGATGTCGTCAACGAAGACACCGTGATTTGCATCGTCGAAGCGATGAAGGTCTTCAACGAAATCCCCGCGGAGTGCCGCGGAAAAATCGTCGAAGTGCTCGTCAGCGACCAACAAGCCGTTGATTTCGGCAAACCTTTGTTCCGCGTCCAGGTGGACGGCTGATCCATGTTCGAACGAATTCTGATCGCCAATCGAGGCGAGATTGCGCTGCGTGTGATTCGCGCTTGTCGTGAAATGGGCATTGAGTCGGTCGCCGTCTACAGCGAAGCCGACAAAGATTCCATGCACGTCAAATTGGCGGACCATGCGTACTGTGTTGGCACCAACCGCAGCGCAGACAGCTACCTGAAAATCGATCGCATCATCGCCACGGCAGAAGTCGCCGGCGTCGATGCCATCCATCCCGGCTACGGCTTCTTGGCGGAAAACGCTCAATTCAATGAGCAATGCCGAAGCAGCGGGTTCGAATTCATTGGCCCCTCGCCAACGGCGATGGACAAACTGGGCGACAAAAACACCGCTCGCTCGATGGCCATTGCCCAGAACGTCCCGGTCGTCCCCGGCAGCGATGGATTGATCGCGGACTTTGACCGCGCCATCGACACCGCCAAAGAGATCGGCTTTCCCGTGCTGATCAAAGCCACCGCAGGTGGTGGCGGCAAAGGCATGCGGGTCGCAGAAACCGAAGATGTCCTCAAAAGCCAACTCGAAGCGGCTCGCAACGAAGCCATCGCGGCATTCGGCAATGGCGGTGTTTACCTGGAAAAATTCATCCAGCAACCACGTCACATCGAAGTCCAAGTGATCGCGGACACACACGGCAACGTGTGCCACCTGTTCGAACGTGACTGCAGCGTCCAACGACGACACCAAAAACTGGTCGAAGAAGCCCCCAGCCCGGACCTGCCCGCTGATCGCCGCGAAGCGATCTGCGATGCTGCCGTGCGAATGATCGCTGGCGCCGACTACGCCGGTGCGGGAACCGTCGAGTTCATCGTCGACAAGGAATACAACTTCTACTTCATCGAAGTCAACGCTCGGATCCAAGTCGAACACCCGGTCTCCGAAATGATCACCGGCGTGGACCTGATCCAAGAACAAATCCGAGTCGCTTCGGGACTGCCTCTGTCGTTCCGCCAAGAAGAACTGACGTGCACCGGTCACGCGATCGAATGCCGACTCAACGCGGAAGACCCAACCAAGAACTTCCAACCTTGCCCCGGCAAAATTGAATCGATGTTCGTGCCCGGCGGCATGGGAGTTCGATTCGATTCGCACGTGAAGTCGGGCTACGTGGTCCCGCCTTACTACGATTCGATGATCGGCAAACTGATCGTCCATCGCCCCACGCGAGAACAAGCGATCGCGACGATGCTGCGTGCGTTGCAGGAATTGCAAATCGAAGGCATCACGACAACGGCTGGATTCCACAACTGGATCCTACAAAACGAAGCCTTTGTGAATGGCACCGTGGACACCAAGTTCGTCGACCGGAACTACAAAGGCCAAACGTCTTAAGAATTTTAGCGGCAGGGCGCGAGCCCTCCGGTTCCACGGCACCGGACGGCTTGCGCCGTTCCGCTAAAACTCTGCCACGTTGTATTCCCTCGGTCCCTTGAGGAATCACCATGCGAGTCTTTGTGACTGGCGGCACTGGCTTGCTAGGCAACACGATCCTTCGCCAACTGTCGGGCGCCGGTCATGACTTGATCGCCTTGGTGCGAGGCGAACCTGACTCGCAAGTCTTCGATGGCATCCACACTCAATTCGCTCACGGCGATTTGCTCGATCAAACAGCGATCCAAGATGCCGTGTCCCAGTGTGACGCGGTCATCCATTCCGCTGGCCTGATTCACCTGGGCTGGCACCGCCTCGAGGACTCCCTGGCTGTCAATCGCGATGGCACCCAAACCATCGTCGACGCCTGCCTGCATCACGACTGCAAGCTCGTTCACGTCGGCACCGTCAACACGCTCGGTATCGCGGACCGTGATGGGGTGGCGAACGAAGACACCCCGCTGGATCACGCCGGCGGTCAAATCCCGTGCAGCTACGTCCTCAGCAAACGAGCTGGCAACGAAGTCATTTTGAAAGGTGTTCAAGATGGTCTGAAAGCGGTCTTGGTTCACCCCGGATTCATGCTCGGACCGTGGGATTGGAAACCGAGCAGCGGCCGAATGCTGCTGGAAGTCAGCAAAGCCTGGCGTCCGCTTTCGCCTTCAGGCGGCAACAGCACCTGCGATTCCCGAGACGTGGCTGCCGCCACCATCCGCGCCGCTGAAAAGTTGCTGGCCAATGAAATCCCCGCGGGCCGGCAATACATCCTCGCTGGCCACAACATGCGATACCTCGAGCTTTGGAAAGCCATGACCAAGGCGATGGACGCCCGCCAGCCCATCATGCGAGCCGGACCAGCCCAACGCTGGATCGCAGGAGTCGCCGGAGACATTGTCGGCAAACTGCTGCCCCACGAAGTCGACTTCAACAGTGCCGCCATGGGCATGTCGAGCCAATACCACTACTACGATAGTTCGCGAGCCCAAAGCGAACTCGACTACAAAATCCGCCCCTTCGAAGAAAGCCTCTCCGACGCCGCCGACTGGATCCGCCAGCACCACCGATGAGGCTCGGCACAGAATCTCTCTCAATCGCACTCACCAGGCTTTTTGCCTTTTTCAAAAGTTAGGCGCAATATTTGGCTCGGACATCCGTGAGACTCTTTGAACAGTCGGTCCACCTACCTGGAACTGCGTTTTGGATTTTGATTCCACCGCCGCCGAACCAACCACTCGCGAAAGCCTGCTTTTGCGACTGCATGATCCCAAGGATGAATTTGCCTGGGCCGAGTTCTCCGCAATCTACGAGCCAGTCATCTACCGCTTGGTCAAGCGGCGTGGCGTGCAGGACGCGGACGCTCGTGAGATTGTGCAAGAGATTCTGATGTCGGTCGCCGGTGCGATCGAGCGGTTTGACGTGACCGCCCAAGGCTCCTTTCGCGGTTGGCTCAGCCGGATCACGCGGAACGCCACCATCGACCGACTGAGATCCGTTCAATCTCGCCGCGAACTGACCGGAGGCAGCAGCATCGTTCGAATCATCGACGCCGTTGCCTCCAACGACCGAAGCATCGACGGCACTCAACAGGACGCGGAACTTTCCCACGAGTTCGATCGCGATCATCGACAACAACTGTTTCGCTGGGCCGCCAGCAAGGTGCGATCGCGAACGGGCGAAAAGAACTGGATCGCGTTCTGGCGAACCGCCGTGGAGGACCAATCCGTCGCGGCCGTCGCCTCCGACCTCGGCATCTCCGAAGGATCCGTCTACGTCGCCAGATGTCGAATCCTCAAACGGATTCGCGAACTTGTCCACCAACGTTTGAGTGATTGATCGCATCATGATTGCCAAGCAAGACCCACACTTTGAAATGGACAAGTTGCGTGAATTGCTCGATGAGCGATTACCGGCTCCCGAAGCGGATCGCATCGAGTATCACCTCAGCAATTGCGAACACTGCCGATCGCAACTGCGAGAAATTGCCGGCGAGCCCATGTGGTGGGACGAAACCGTCGAAGTCCTCAGCAAGAGCACATTCATCGACCAAAGCAGTTGGCCTGCACGCCCAACCCCAAGCGATCCAGCCGAACCCCAGCGATCCTTCGACGCGTCCTTGGACTGGATCCGTCCCCTGCTGCAACCACCGCAGGATCAACGCTCAGGCGCCGCCGATGACACGCCTGCAATTGGCACCTTGGATCAATACTCGATTCACAGCGTGATCGGACAAGGAGGCATGGGCGTCGTGCTACGAGGCATGGATCCGGAACTGAATCGACCGGTTGCAATCAAAGTCCTCTCGCCTCACCTCGCTGGCGTTGGTGCGGCGCGGACACGCTTCATGCGGGAGGCTCAAGCTGCCGCGGCGATCGTGCACCCTGCGATTGTGCCGATTTACAGCGTCGTCCCCAACGCTCGATTGCCTTACCTGGTGATGCCCTGCATCGACGGCGGAAACCTGCAACAGCATCTTGATCGCGAAGGCCCGCTGGAGCTGACCGAAGTCGTCAGGATCGGTTTGCAAATCGCCGAAGGATTGTCAGCCGCTCACAAGAACAGCGTGCTTCACCGAGACATCAAACCCGCAAATATTTTGATCGAAGAAGGCAACGGCCGCGTCCTGATCAGTGACTTCGGACTCGCCCGAGCACTCGATGACGCCACGCTGACCAACAGCGGCATGATCGCTGGCACACCCCAGTACATGAGCCCGGAGCAAGCTCGCGGCGAAACTTTGGACGCCCGCAGCGATCTGTTCAGCTTGGGAAGCCTGCTCTACGCGCTGGCAACGGGACGACCGCCCTTCCGCGCCGAGTCCCCTCTCGGAGTCCTGCGAAAGATCACCGAGACACGTGCCAAACCCATCCAAGAGATCAATGAACGAATGCCTGGTTGGTTCGACAACTTGGTCGCTCGCCTCATGGAACCTGATCTCACGCTTCGGATCGGATCCGCAGACGAGGCGGTCACGCTCCTGCGCGAGGTCAACGCCCATGTGCGAAACCCAACGGTCAATCGACTGCCTGACTCGCTCAATGAACGTCGTCCGCAACGTTCCCTTCGATGGACGCTTGCAACGGCAGGCCTGCTAGCAGTGGTGGTCGCCATCGCAACCTGGAATCATCGCCCACCAGAAAACACTCACACGGAACAATCGCCACCAACCGTCATCGAACCACCACGACAGATCGCCAAGATACCACCCAGTATTCCCGCGCCCCCCTCTCCGACCACCGACGACTGGGACGCAGTTCACTTCAACGCAGAACTGCGTTCGATTCAGTTCACGCTGGAGCGACTGGCAATCCAACTCGAAGGAACCAACTCAACAATCAATCGCGACCTCACTCTTGGAGATCAAAAATGAAGGATGAAGCTCAAATGAAATCGGTTCCGACTCCGGCATTGCGCAAGCGACGAAGCCGCGCTTGGAAGTCAGCATTCATCGCAACATTGACGGTCCCCACGGCTGCCATTTTGGTTTGGTCTTGGACTCCCCCGCCCTCAACCTGGGCACAGAACCGGGATTCACGACCGATTGACCAACAGCGTGACCGCCTCCCTTACTCCCAAACCACCAATCAACCGTACCAGGAGTCGCGTTCGCAAATGACAAGTGACCCCAACTCACGGAATGGCTTTTCACCTCCGCCATACCCCACCTACGTTCAGCAATCGCAAGCAAGATTCAATCGCCAAACCAATACGGCGTTGCCGGTCAACCAAGGGAATTCACTGGTCCAAAACGATGGATTTCAAGAAGCCGAGGCCCCCGTCACGGCTCATTCCACAGACCAACGCGGAAGAATCTCCATCGGAACCGACATGAGAACCACGAGAGTTCCTATTGGAACCACACACCTTTCGATGACCAACGGACCCCCTGATCATAACGAACGAATCAGACAACTGCTCACTCAACTGCGTCAAACACCAACCAACGACGCACATCACAAAGAGATGAACGCCATCCGCAACGAACTCGAATCGGAGTTCAAGCGGATGCACGAACAGCAAGGCTCGGAGATCGCTGCGATTGAAAAGCGCCTCCAATCGCTCAAGAATATCCATCAGCAACGCGCTGAAAACCAAGACAAAATCATTCAGCGACGAATCGATCAACTGCTCGGCCGCAGCGATCCACTGGATTGGAACTACACACCACCAACCACTCCATCCTATGCCCTCGTGTCTCCATCCTTTTCGAATCATTATGGCTACTATCCTGACGGCTCGTACTCACTTCCTGGTCGCAAACCAATCGCCGATTCCAGATTCCCGCCATCCGACAACCGTGACTCTATAAATGACGCGTGGCGTCGACGGAGAAACCAACCGACCACCCGCTCGCCGCAAGGACCAGCGACCGACACTACATCCAATTCCTATCCGCGCAAACTCATGGATGCATTCGCGGTCATTGGCAAAACGAGCGATGCGGCGATTGCCGAGCAGGCGACCAAAGTTCGGCTTAGGGAGATCACCGAACTGCATCAGAAAGGAGCAGTTCCTCAGACAGAGCTCAGCAAAGTGACACTTGAGCACGCTTCGGTCAAGAAGCAATTCGCCATCCTCAAACTGCAACTTCAATCAATCCAGCGTGACTTGACTCGCTATTTAAATGCAGCCGAACTGGAGCTAGCTGCCCTGAACGAGCAGCAGAAATCAAATCCTTCTGCCAACTCCAAGTCCAGCCAACTCGAGCGTCAAAAAGCCGAGTCTGCGATCACTGAAGCGAAGGACGCAATCGCACAATTCGAGGCTGCGATGAAACTGATTCCCGCCAGTGCGGACTCGGTGGATCCATCCGATGCCCCCCAGAACCCAAACGAACGTGCGGAACAGCCAACACCCGAACTGGATGCGCCAACTGACGAACCCCAAGCAAGCGAAGAACCAACTCTAAATCTCGAAACAGAGGACTCAGAAACGACACCCTAAACAGGTACGCAGGAGTCATCGGGTATGTGAGCCGTTGGCGTTAGCCACGGTTCCCGCACTTAACCGAGGCTAACGCTGGGCTGTCAAAAGGTTGGTATTGACACGGAAAATGCGGCGTTGATTTTTATTCTGTCCTACGCCCCAACGGGGCAGCTCTAAGATAGCCCCAGGCATCGCCTGGGGTTTCGTTACAGAGATTCCGACACCAGCCCCAACGGGGCGGCCCTAAGAAAGACTCCCCAAAACCCGCTAGGACCGCCCCCGTTGGGGCTTTGTAATCTTGGTCCCGCCACAACCCAGGGCGTTGCCCTGGGCTGGCATAGGGCTGCCCCTTTGGGGCGAAGTCGAGGAACAAAACCTGCGCAGTCCAAAGCGGTGTCAATACCAACCTTTTGACAGCCCAGGCTAACGCCCAAACGGCTCACACGGTTGTGCCCGATCATTCCTGCCGACCTGCTTAGCAGCCCATCTCGAGCTTCTGATTGTCGTTTGATTCAGCGTGAAAGGCTAACTACTCCAGGGTGATCACATCCCTGGTCACTTTCATGATCATCACTGCTCGCTTGCCATCATCCGCGTGAGTGGGCAATCCCGTTCGTGAGTCAGCAGCCCCGACCAGGAACCACTTTCCCACTGGGGCTCTGACGGTGGTCGCGATGGTCATTCCCGATTGTGGCTGCGTCCGGAACTCAACCTGAGCCTGAACTTCACCCGACTCCGTCGTGTTCAGAAACCGGACCTGGCACTGCAATTGACCGTAGCGCGAGCCACAGTCCACACGAGCGTCCAATCCAACCGTGACGGATGCCATCGCGCTGCCCGCAGGAACCAATCGGCCAAATCCAACCGTCGACAATGCCTCGCGCGCGGGCCCCGCATATTCAATCCGGTTCGCGTCGTCGGATTCGATCAACCACAACGCCTGAAAAGAAACATCCTTGATCGGCCCCGATGGACCAGCGGCAACCTGCTGCTGCGCAACCACTTCTTGGGCGTCCATCGCGGAAGACAGTGCCACCGAAACTGCGGCAAGAACAAGCGGAGCAAAACGCGAGCGAACGCAAGAAAGGAATCGGGCGAGCATTTGAGCGAACCTCAACAAGGGGGAGATGTTCCATGAACAAACTTTGGACGAACGCGATCCCCCAAAGTTCCACCCCAATTTAGCTCACTCGACGTTCCCGCTGACCTGACTCTTCTCGTCGGCTGGCTTTCGAAATGCAATCCAACACAGGATCACCAGCGAAATCGCCAGGCAGATCCCGTTGAGACTGGTGAAAATACGCACCGCAACTTCTGGCAACTCGAACCGCAGCAGAAACGTTCGTGTCGACAGATAATTCAGCGCCGGAAACGCCATCAAGCCACACAACGCCCAGCGCAGCTTGGGCGAAACACTTGCCCAGCCATTCAGCCTCGCCATCCAAGCCCCGGCAACGGGCGCGATCATCAGCAGCGAGTCGTACGATTGGTGATACAAGCTGACCAACAAAGCGGTCAGCAAAACGCCGCCGGTCACGCCAGCAATCCCATCGTCCTGGCCTCGCCTGGCACGCACAAACAACACCCACATCGGGACGATCAACAGTGCCGCCATCGCCAGAATGTGCGGCAGATCCCCCGGGTCTTCCCCTCGCCATTTCGCGATGATCGCAAACAGATCGAGCCGTGTCCAAGAATACACGGGCGACTCGTCGTCCATCGAACGGTGAACTTCCTGCGTGTCGACAATTTGCTGCTGCAGGATCGAAACTCCCGCCGCGATGTTACCGTCACCTTCGTGGTGTGCGATCCAAGCCAGCGGCAAAGCAGCACCAGCAATACTGAGCACGGCACCGCCAATCAATGCTCGCCAATTGCCGCGAGCCAGCATCAGGAATCCAAGCGGCAAGATATAAGTTGGTTTGGCCGAAACCACCAACAACGCAAACGCCGCCCGAACGGGCCGGCGGTCCGCCCAGACGACTGACAAAAACGTTGCCAACACCAACTGAAAGGTGAAGTAGCCGTTGAACAAGGTGATGTGACCACCGCGGCTGTAAACCATCGCCATGGCAATGCAGAGCACTGCGTCGTATCGCTTTGGGTACCCTGCTTCGCGAGCCACCAGAATCGCAATCGCCGCGAGCAAAAACAGCTGCAGAATCACATTCAACACTTCGCCAACATGCAGCGGCAGCACCGCCAGCGGCGCGTGCATCAACAGAATCACGGGCGAGAAGAATGGGATTTGCCTCGCGACCGGATACTTGGCGGCGTAGGCATTGCTATAAGGGCTTTCCCCCGCCAGCACCGCTCGCGTGGGGAAGTAGATCCCATTGTGAAAATCACAGAGACCTTGGCGTTCCGGATCAAAGGGCCCCGGGGTTTGATACTTGACGAGAATGCGAGAGAACGTCGCGACCAAACCCACCAACATCAACGCGGCAGCAATGATCGCAACGGTTCGATTCCCGATGGTCCAACCTTCCCGCGGGGCAGCCGACATCAGGCGGTCTGAGTTTCCATCAGAGGACGCCCGGTCATTTCAGGTGGCACTTCCAGCCCCATCAACGCCAACACGGTGGGAGCGATATCAGCCAAACGACCGCCCTCACGCAAAGGTTTGCCAACGAACTCTGGATCCACCAGAATCAACGGGACCTGGTAGGTCGTGTGTGCCGTGTGGGGGCCACCCGTTTCAGGATCAATCATTTGCTCGCAGTTGCCATGATCGGCAGTGACGACCAATGACCCGCCCGCCGCCAAGGTCGCATCGACCACTCGGCCGACACAGGCATCCACCTTCTCAACCGCCTCAATCGCAGCTTTCAAAACTCCTGTGTGGCCGACCATGTCGCCGTTGGCATAGTTGACGATGATCATGTCGCACTTGCCCGACTCAATTTGCTCCAGCACTTTTTCCGTGATGTCCTCCGCGGACATTTCCGGCTTTTGATCGTAGGTGGAAACATCGCGGGGCGAAGGAGCCATGCCCCACTCCTCTTCTTCAAAAGGATTGTCTCGATAATCATTGAAGAAGAACGTCACGTGCGGGTACTTCTCGGTTTCCGCACAGCGAAATTGGTGCAAACCTTTGGAAGCCACGTACTCACCAAGAATGTTTGGCATCTTGGCGGGTTTCTCGAAGATCACCTTGACCGGCAACCCGGTCTCATAGCCTGTCATCGTCGCGAAGTACAAATTGTCGATCTTCTCACCGCGATCGAATCCGCCGCCTGGAATCTCTTTCCAAGCCGCCTCATCAAAGGTGAACGCCTTGGTGATTTCTCGCGTTCGGTCGCCGCGGTAGTTCATGAACAACACCGCATCGCCAGGCTGGACCGTGATTGGCGAACCGCCTTCAGGAACAATCGAGGACGCTGTGATGAACTCGTCTCCACCTCGATTGCTATCGGTGGGATTGGCGTAATAACTTTCAATCGCGGCACTGGCAGTGGGGAACGTTTGCCCGACGCCTTCGGTCATCAACTTGTAGGCCGCTTCGACGCGTTCCCAACGCAGGTCACGATCCATCGCATAAAAACGCCCGATCACAGACGCCACCACCCCGACACCAGAGGCTTCACAGCGGTCCGTCAACTGCGACACGAACTTGATCCCGCCACGCGGCGAGGTATCGCGTCCATCGGTGATCGCATGAATCGCCAGCTGATCCCCCACCAAACCGTTCCGCTTGGCCAGGTCGATCACGGCCATGCCGTGCTGCAAATCACTGTGCACACGACCATCGGACATCAGCCCCAGCAGGTGCAATCGACCGCCGTTCTGTTTGACATGCTCGATCGCGCCCACCACCACCGGGTTGCTGAAGAACGACTCGTCGCGAATCGCTCGCGTGATTCGCATCACTTCCTGATCGACAATCCGTCCCGCACCGATGTTCTGGTGCCCGACCTCACTGTTGCCCATCACGCCAGCAGGCAACCCAACGTCTTCTCCCGACGTGTGAATCAGCACACTGGGGTACTCTTGAGTCAGCTTTTCATCGACCGGTGTGTTGGCCAAATGAACCGCATTGCATTCATTCCATTTGGGATCAGGGTTCTGGCCCCAACCATCACGGACGATCAAAACGACGGGACGACGACGAGTGGCAGTCATAGAAGTAAAAACCAAAGGATGTGCGAAACTGGAACGTTCCCAACCGGGAGTTCACGCTAAGAATCAGCTCCAACTGTCAGCGAAGCCAACAAGGTCCGGTAGCCTGGATCCGGTAGCCCAAATCCGGTCGACCGGGACAGCCAAAAGCGACCTGGCGATCGCCGTCGGCTGCGAGGCAGTCAAAACATGCGACGAGCGTCTTGTCGCTTAGAAAAACAGAACGAAATCAACCAATCGTTGACACGTCCTGCCTCCCAAAAGACAAGGCGAACGTCCAATTTGGCGGCGTTGCATCAACCGTCGACGTTGCTCGAACCGGTGACTTTATCGCTGTACATCGCCAATTTACCGAGCACCTGATGAATGGCATGCGAGGGGACATTCTTCGCTTCCAATGCATCCGTCAAGTGACCACAAAACGTTGAGAAATGGGCCCGGGTGATTCCACGACCGGCGTGAACCCTGGTGAGGTCCGCGCCCGTGTACTCAATCTCGCCCGAAGTGATCGAAGCGATGAACTCAGCCTGCATCCGCGCCAATTTCTCGATGGGAACTCCCTCAAAGAAATGAGTCAACTCTGGGTCCGCTAGCACGCGGACATACATCTCGTCGACGACGCGACGGATCCCGTCGGTGCCGCCGAGCTGGTCTAATAGGTCGAGTTCAGATTGACTCATAATGGAAGTTCTCCCGCTGGATCACATGGGGGTCGGTTCGTAAGGAATGTCTTCGATCAAATCCATGGGCAATGGAGCCACGGTCATGCCGGCCTCTTTGCAGATCCCATCGATCGCTTCTTGGGATTTCTGAACCAAGAATTCGCGGGTTTGACCTTTGTACTGCGACGTCGATGCCGTGGGGCTCATTGGGCCGCTGAAGTTGGTTTCGTTCAGGTGACTGACGACCTTCACGTGATCCAATGTCATGCCGTTCAATTCGGGAAGCAGACGGTCGGTCGACTTCACGGTCGCCATGTCAGCTTCTGCGGGGACCGACCCGAGACGCAAAGCAACAATCTTTTCACCCGAGATTTCGCTGAGCTGGTCCATGGCACCGTCGCCAACAACCCAGTCCCAGGTATCGATCACGTAGCCAACATTTTCGTTCGGCACCGCGTCGACCAACGCACGGAAGGTCTCCACGTTGTTGACGAAGGTGAACTCTTTGCCTTCCAGCAATTCCGTTCCGGCTCGGAACCCAACGCCCAATTTGATCTCGCGTTGGCCCAAGACATCTGCGATTTGCCCCAAGCGGTTGCGCTGGACATCGAAGAACTCGTTGAACGGCAACCGATTGGTCGCCGCTGGGACGCGAATCAAAGCGCGTTCCGCACCGAGTTGCTGAGCGATTTCGCCAAGCGGGTGCAACTGAGCCACTGCGGCTGTGAACGTGTCGTCGTCGGAATCCAAATCGATCGCCAATTGGAACGAGCCGATTTTGATATCCGAAGCCTTGAGGTACTTCGAAGCGTCTTCGAACGTGGTTCGCTGCGAACGACGAAGCATGTCGTGCATGTCGACGTCCATGCCGCGAAATGCGTAAGTCAGGGCCAATTCGATCAACTCGCTTTGACGACCGTTGATGCCAAGCGCGGAAGGACAGAAGTTTTTAAACATGGAGATTCCTTGATTGATTTTGGATGGATTGTTTGGGATGGCTAGACGATTGGGACGGCAAAGCGGTGACAAACACCGCCATCACCATCAGCGACGACGACCTCGAGAGCTGCCGCCGCCAGATTGACCGCGGCCTCCACGTGGAGGCTGGGTTTTCCGGCCCTTCAAATTGCTATCAACAATCTGATTGACGATTTCGTCCCAAGTCGGAATGTCCGGATCCTTCTTGCGAGAATCCTTGCGTTCCCCACGACGTCCACGAGACGAAGATCGCTCGCCATCACGGCCAGATCCGCTGGAACGCTCTGAACCGCCTTCGCGGTCAGAATTGCCATCACGATCGGAACGCTCCGAACTTGTTGAGCGATCGGAACCGCCCGAACGTTCACGGTCGCCGTCCCGGTCTCGTTTACGCCCCCCGCGAGATCGCGAACGACCTCGTGATCGAGTTTCTTTGTCGCTGTTCTCTTTGTCGCCGTCAGATTCTTCTAGCTCCGAATCAACGGAATCGTCATCGTCGGCGAATGCGAATCGCGGCAACTCGTCCTCCAACGAATCGTTTTCTTTGTCGGATTCGGAATCGCGACCACCGCGTGCCTTCACTTCGGAAGACTCGCGTTCTTCGCGCCCGCGTCCGCCACGTCGACGGCCACCACGACGCGAACGCCGACGGCCCGCGCGGGGTTCGTCATCCTCGGAATCTTCTTTTGAACGCTTCGAATCACGGTCGGCGGACGGCTCATCAACCGAACCATCATCGACGAACAGATCCGCTGCGAAGGAATCGTCATCGGACTCCAGATCCGAATCATCCCAGGCTTTTGTGCGTCCCTCGTCACGTCCACCGGGACGGCTTCGTTCGCCACGTTCTGCGGTCGGCTGCTCCGCCTTGGGTCGTTCTTCGGATCCACGATCGGAATCCGATCGCTCACCGCGACGCCCACCCCGGCGTCGACGACGCCCGCGAGTTTCAGATGCTTCCGAATCCGATTCTTCGCGGTCACCTCGAGCGGGCTCCGAACGAGCCTCCACGACCACGTCCGATCCGGACATTTTCTGTCGCTGACCACGACGGCCACCGCGACCACCACTGGGCTTTGATTCCGACGGTTTGGACTCCGAAGCCTTGGATTCAGTGGACTCGTCCTGCGAGTCTTCTGAATCGCGACCCCGGCGACTGCGTCCTCCGCGACCACGACCGCGGCCATTTCGCTCGCGTTCAGGCTTGGCTGCGGAAGGCGATTCGTCTTCATCAACCGAATCCGCGTCCCAACTTTCAATTTCGACGGTGCCTGCAACGACGAGATCAGACTCGTCATCCAAGAGCTCCAGATCGGAGTCGTCCACGACATCCGAATCATCGTCCCCGAGAATCCCGCTTGCGAATCCGCTGCCGCCATCGCGTTTGCGAGGCGGTTCGCCCAAATCTGGGGTGCCGCGATGCTTTCGATCACGCTTGGCAGCGGGCGATTTCTCGCCGCCTGATTTCAGCTGCGTTTCTCGCTTCGAGATTTTTCCTTCTGCGTCTCCGAATCCCGAGGGGGAATCCTGATCGGATTCATCCTCAGCGGATTCATCCTCAGCGGAAATGCCAAAACCTGGCAATTTCGGCGGTGGTTTGACAGCGGCCAAAGCCTGCAACACGTCGTCAGCCCCCTCTTCCACATCCGAGAAGGCAGACGCCTTCTTCGGTGCAGAATCAGCAGGCTGCTCTTGCTTCGAAGCGGCTTCCTTTTCCTTTGGCTCGCGAGATTCCGCGGCGGCCTCAGGTTCTGCAACAGGTTTTTCGGGTTCGACTTTGGCTGCAGGGCGATCCGGCGGCTTGGGTGTCCCCAACAAACTCGCGAGGATATTCCAATTGTCTGGCATGTGGTTTCCAATGCGACGCCAACCAGCGATCCGAACAAGCCCATCTAGAAAGGCCCGGAATGCGTTAGCTGTGCGTCGACAAAAAGTGTGCAATGATCTGAACTGGCTTCAATCGCGGCTTGGACTCTGCCTGCGTGCAGGAAACCGGTTCGTGGGCCGACCGACATCGATTGATCGGGCCTCGCTCCCCGCCGCTGACACCCTCTTCTCTACAAGAGTGTCCCTCTGGTACCCGATTTTTCTCGGGCAATTTTGTGATGGGGCGGCGAGGCATCGCGACGAGCGCGGCATCAATGGACGATCCGTCGGATTGTCAAGCCGCTAGGTATACCCTTCGGAGGATTTTCGCCCAAGGGCGAATCAACGTCCCCAGCTCGATTTCGAGGGTTTCGGACCGAAATCCGAGCCCCAGCGAATCAAAACAGACCTCCGAGCGTGCCCCAAACCGCCGAAAAAGCCATCACCAACACTTCAAACCGGAAATTCAGCCGGCTCGTGGCAACTGGCACAATGAAGCGCCCCTAGCCCCCAAGCAATGTCAAAGCAGTCCACCCCGACCACCTCAACGCCGGGGCACCAGGCACGGAGCAAGGCCAACGCCCGCTCATCGCTCTCCGCGGACCGAAAGGTCGGCACCAACATTCGCTTTTCCCCCAACCGCAGGAAATTGCAGTAACTCTGCGGCACAGCGGCACCATCGATTTCACGAGGTGCCGGGGTCGGCAAACGATGAACGGTCACACCGGGCTCCGTTTGCCGCGACCACAATCTCAACTTGCGGAAATTCGCCTCCAAACCCGCAAAACTGGCGTCCTCCTCGGAATCCGCCACGGCACAGACAACGTTCTCCGGATCCAAGAACCGCGCGATCTGGTCGATGTGCCCATCGGTGTCATCCCCCGCCGGAGCGCCACCATCGACCCACACAATTTCATGAACGCCAAGGCATTGATTCAAACGTTGCGAGATCTCCTCTTTTGACACCCCGGGATTGCGAGCCGGGTCAATCAAACACCCTGGATTGACCAACAAACGCCCTGCCCCGTCCGTCTCCAGAGCCCCGCCTTCCATCGTCAAACCGCCGTCGATTCGCCGCAGACCAGCCCATTTGGCGATTTCCGCTCCCGCGGCAGCGTCGGCATCAAAAGGCTCGTATTTCCCGCCCCAAGCGTTGAATCGCCAGTTGACGGCAACCTTTCCTTGCTGCGAGTCGAAGACAAAGGTCGGACCGTAGTCCCGAACCCAACAATCGTTGGTGGGAACGTCGACGATCCGCAACGAATCACCTTCAGAAAGCCCAATCTCGCACAGGCGGGCGCGACAATCCTCGGCAACCGAACCCGCTGCCAGAATTCGCACCGGGGTCGACTGATGGATCGCGAGAACAAATCGAGCAAAAGCAGCTGGCACAGGCCCGAAATGGCCTGGCCAAGTGTCGCGATTGTGAGGCCAAGCCAACCAAACGGCCTTGCAAGGCTCCCATTCGGCGGGAAAGCGATAACTGGCCGATGATGGCAAACCGGCTGCAGACTGGGAAACCGGCACGTTCACTCGCGACTGCCTATTCGACTCGGATCTCTTCCTTGACCTTCTGAACGAAGTGAGGCGCCTTGCCCCCCTTGCTCAGTTCTTCAGATCGCTTGAGCGCCTCGTCTTTTTGGTCGAACTCAAACACGGCAACGCGTTTCAAGTTCTGACTAAAGACGCCCCAATAAAGGCGCAAGCGAACATCGGCGGCTGCCTTTTTGGTTTTCCGGCTGGACGCTTTCTTCCGCTTGGCCTCAGCGGCCAACTTTTCAGCGGCTTCTGCTTCGGCAGCTTTTTCCTGACGGCTGATGACCTTTCGAGCCATAAATCAAAGCTGTGGGGGTTGGAGGGTGGACAATCAAAAACCAGTGGACGAACCGCGAAGCGTATCCATTCGCAGGCGTTTTGTCACGGGGCTAGGCTGTAAAGCTGCGAGCAATGTTCAAAATTGCCAAAAAGGATCGCTGTTCCCCTGCGACAAAGTCGGCTACGCTTGGCTTTGTGGACGACAGACCCGACACGGCTATCATTAGCTTTCTAGGTTTGGTCGCGGTTCGGTCGCACGAATCTCAAATAATAAAACAGCAAGAGGTTGAGCATGCAGGTGAACGTTTCCGCCCGGCACGGGGCATTGCAACCCGGCGACCAAGCTTTGGTCGAAGAAAAGGCCCTCAAACTGCGACGTCTTTACGATCGAGTGAATGCGATCGACGTCACCATCGACCTTGAAAACCTCGACAAACCTCATGTCGAATTTCGGATTTCCGTCGAGCATTCGGATGATTTGATCGCGCACGCGGAGGCGACCACCGTCATCGCTGCCTTGGACGCAGCCATCCCGAAAGCTGAACAGCAATTGCGGAAGTTGAAAGAGAAGAAGACCGAACATCGCGCCACCGCCCACAAACACATCGAAAGCGTCGACACCAACGAGGAATGAGCCCTCGGCCCGTCCTCGTTGCGAATCCGTGCCGGCATTTCACCTAAACGCTTCCATTCATTCGCATTTCAGACAATTTGTTCCATGAAGTTCTCCGACTTTGTAAAAACTGGCGCCATCCGCGCCGAATTGACCGCCACAACCAAAGAAGCGGTGATCGACGAACTGGTCCAATCGCTTCTCGATGCTGGCGAAATCTCCGCTGACCAGCGCGACGATATCGTCGCTGCCATCATGAAGCGGGAAGAACTCGGCAGCACCGGCATCGGCCGCGGCGTCGCCGTCCCTCACACCAAACACCCCAGCGTTCAACAACTCGTTGGCACCGTGGGTGTCAGTGAGCAAGGCGTTGACTTCGACTCGCTCGATGGCGAACGCGTTCAACTGTTCTTCCTCTTGATCAGCCCGCCGGAACGCCCCGGCGATCACCTGCGAGCTCTCGAGAACATTTCGCGTCAATTGCGAGATGAATCGTTCTGCCGCTTTCTCAAACAGAGCAAGACCCCAGACGACATCCAACAATTGCTGCAAGAAGCCGACGACAACCAGTTTGCCGCCGGTTGAACGTTTTCCTGCTGAACCAATCCTTCATCATGAACGAACACCGAGGCAGCAACTCACGGCCAGTTCCACTTTTGGGTGGCCCTGTGCTTGATGCCCCTGTTCGCACTGTTGATTCCACTGTCACCCGCCCCGCGGTGATCGCATGAGTGCCCCCCTACACGAGCGTTCTGTTCGTGTCCTCAATCGCCAAGGTTTGCATGCCCGTCCAGCGGATTTGCTGGTTCGCTGCGCATCGGAATTCCAATCTCAGATCTTCCTTCAAAAGGGATCTGAAAAGGTGGACTGCCGAAGCATCCTGTCTCTGTTGACACTCGGAGCCACCGAGGGGACCGACCTCACGGTCTCCGCCCAAGGACAAGACGCCGAACAAGCCCTCGAAGCCGTCGCTCGATTGTTCGACCTCGGCTTCCATGAACTCGATGAGACCACTGGTTCCCCTGCCTGCTCGGCCGGCGGCACCAGCGATTCTCCTGACCAATCACCCTCGTAGAGAGATCCAAATGTCGTTTTTCCCGATCCTTTTTTCCCATTGCCCGGTGGTGCCGGTTCGCGTTTAAGCAGTTTTTCACCCAACCATCGAAGAAACATCCGGCACGAAGCGTCCCGCCGAAACCGCTCATCACCCGCCCCTCAATGGCGCTCCTGATGTTCCGTTTCGACACAGCCCCCTCCCGCCCCGCGAACCCAACTCAGGAACCGCGGGGACCGTCGCGACCGGTGTGATTCACACGCCCCCGCGAACCTCCTGGGTGGGCAAAATCCCACCGCCGGGGAATTCATGACAATCATTGGTTGGCAACCTTGGCTTGTGTCCCACACAAACCGACTGCTGAACGCACAAGAAGAAATCAATCGGATCGAGTTTTTCGGCATCGAAGCATGATGCTTGAATTG
The DNA here is from genome assembly GCF_001027925.1 of Rhodopirellula islandica. NCBI lineage: Bacteria > Pseudomonadati > Planctomycetota > Planctomycetia > Pirellulales > Pirellulaceae > Rhodopirellula > Rhodopirellula islandica. Next base: position 138,786 of record NZ_LECT01000038.1, read on the forward strand.
CAAGGCATTCCCGTTTCACCGGGTGTCGCCATCGGTCCAGCCCTGGTGCTGGACGCCGATGGATACCGCATCCCGCGTTGCATCGTCCCGGCGTCTGACGTCGAGGATGAGTTCGCGCGTCTGCACACAGCAGTCGACTTGGTCAGCGCCCACTTGGAACACAGCCGGCTTGAAACCACCGCCACCGCCGGACGCTCCACCGGCGATATTTTCGCGGCTCAACTGCAGATGCTGCACGACCCGCGACTGCACTCCGAACTGCAACGTCGAATCGGTGCCGACCGGCAATCCGCGGCCTTTGCCGTCAGTGGTGTGCTGCACAACTACGCCTCTGCTCTTCGCCGACTCGACAACCCGCTTCTGGCCGATCGTGCCCAAGACGTGCTGGACATCGAGCGTCAACTGCTGATGCAACTCGGCGCTGTCACTCGCCAACCGCTGTCGGATCTCAGCGAACCAGTCATCGTGCTTTCGCACATGCTGACGCCCAGCGAAACAGCCAACCTGGATCGCCGATACGTCAAAGGTTTCTGCACCGAAATCGGCGGCCCCGGTGGGCACACCGCAATCGTCGCCAAAGGACTGGAGATCCCGGCCGTGGTTGGCATCGGGGATTTCTTGCACCAAATCGCCGGATCCAACTGCGTGATCGTCGATGGGGACCGCGGCAAACTGATTGTCGATCCCGACGACGACGTTCTGGAAAACTATCTTCAACGAGCGGAGTACCGTCGCTCTCTCGCGGTGCGATTGGCAGAACTCAGCCAACTGCCCGCCGAAACCACCGATGGCGTCCGCATCCAGCTCAATGCGAACATCGAGTTCCCTCACGAAACAGCCGCTTGCATCGAACGTGGGGCCGATGGAATCGGACTGTATCGCACGGAATTCCTGTACCTGTCCTCCGACGACGAACCGTCGGAAGAAGATCACTACCAGGCCTATTCCGAAGTCGTCCAGAAGATGGACGGCCGCCCCGTGGTCATCCGAACGCTCGATCTGGGCGCCGACAAAATGGGCCGCGGCAACATGGCCCATCGCGAAAACAATCCCTTCTTAGGGCTCCGCAGCATCCGGCTGTCGCTCCGCAACCTGGATGTGTTCCGGCCCCAACTCCGGGCCGTCCTGCGAGCCGCCGTGCATGGCGATGTTCGTGTGATGTTCCCCTTGATCACCACGATCAACGAACTTCGCCAGGCCCGCATGCTGCTGAACGTCGTCGCGGAAGACTTGCACGAATCCGGCCTCCCATACCGCAGTGATTTGCCGGTTGGAATGATGGTCGAGGTTCCCGCCGCCGTGATGATGCTGGAACACTTCGCCAAAGAAGTGGACTTCTTCAGCATCGGCACCAACGACTTGGCTCAGTACACCTTGGCGGTCGACCGCAGCAACGAATACGTCGCCGACCTTTATCAATCGAGCGACCCAGCGGTGCTGCGATTGATCCAGCGCAGCATTGATGTGGCTGCCCAAAGCCAAACGCCAGTCAGCGTTTGCGGCGAAATGAGCAGCAATCCCGGCCGCGCGCTGCTGCTGCTGGGCATGGGCGTTCGCAACCTCAGCGTTCCGCCCTCGGCATTGCCTCGGGTGAAAAAGGTCATTCGAAACGTTTCGATCGAACAATGCCAAGCGATCGCCGAACGTGTGATGAAGCTAGAAGCAGCTCGCGACGTCGACCTGTATCTGCTGGATCGACTGGCCGACCTGGCTCCCGAACTGGTGATGCAATGAGAACACGGCCTTCTCGGCAATCGCCCAACCTGCATCCGCTGGATCAATTGCGGATTCGCTATCGCGTCCGCTTTGCAAAAACAGGCCTGTTGCGATGGATCAGCCACCGCGACTTGGCATTGCTGTTCGAGCGTGTCGCACGACGAGTGGCCCTGCCCCTGTCGATGACAGAAGGTTTTCACCCCACGCCTCGAATCGCGTTCCCCTCGGCCCTGCCGCTGGGAATCGAGAGCCTCGACGAAGTGGCCGAAATCGATCTTTGCGAAGACCTCGAAGCGGACGATTTGCTGCAACGTTTGCGGGGCGATGAGCAACCCGGCCTCACAATCCATTCCGTCGAGAAGATTCCCGATGGAGTAAAAAAGGCTCAGATCGCCGCGACCCTGTACACGGTTTCCTTGCCAGACGACTGGGACGAATCCAATCGCGACCAAGTCAATCAAAACATCGAAGCACTGCAACTCCAAGAATCGGTCTCCGTCGAACGGAAAGGCAAGACGGTCACTGCGATCGTGAAGGAACACTTGCCCACGATCGAACTGCAGGACAACCAACTGTTTGCTCGCATGGTCCTGGCCGACGGAGCGTCCCTGAAAATGCAGGACTTGCTCGACCTGCTGGACCTGAGCGACTGGCCCGAACGCGGCGCGACCATCGTTCGCACCGGCGTTGAACTCCAAGGGCCGAACCCGAATTAAACGCTCCTGACCCAGGAGCACCCACATACTTTCGTAACGTCGGCGTCCATGTGACCGTCCTTGTTGGCAATCACATCAAGCCGGCTTAACACAGAAGAAGAGGTGACTTAGATGAAACGTGAAATGCTGATCAACGTGCTTCAGCCCGAAGAAAGCCGTATCGCCGTGGTCGAGAACAATCGACTGGAAGAGCTTTACGTCGAACGGAAGAGCGTTGAGAACTACTCCGGCAACATTTACCGCGGCAAGATCGTCAATCTCGAACCCAGCATCCAAGCGGCGTTTGTCGACTTTGGCGTGGGCCGAAATGGCTTCTTGCACATCAGCGACATCGAGCCGCAATACTTCCGCCAAGGCGGATACGATCCCGAAGAAATCATGCGGGAATCGGACGAAATGGCCGAAGCGGCCGCCCAACGCAATCGCGAATCAGGACGAGGCAGCACGCGAGTCTTCAAAGGGGGACGCCCCCGTAACAAACCTCCCATTCAAGAGGTTTTCAAACGCGGCGATGAAGTCTTGGTGCAAGTCATCAAGGAAGGCATTGGCAACAAAGGCCCCACGCTCAGCACTTACATCTCCATCCCAGGTCGTTACCTCGTGCTCATGCCCGCGCTCTCACGCGTTGGTGTCAGCCGAAAGATCGAAGATGAAGATGATCGCAAACGTTTGAAAAAATGCCTGCTGTCGCTCAGCCCACCCAAGGGCCTCGGCTTCATCGTCCGCACCGCCGGCGCCGGACGCAGCGAAGACGAACTGCAACGCGACATGGATTACCTGTTGCGACTCTGGAAAGCGATCGTCCGCCGAGTCGAAAACACCACCGAACCCGGTGAGATCTACGAAGAAAGCGATCTGATCATTCGCACCATTCGCGACATCTACAGCGACGACATCGATCACATCCTGATCGATCAAAAGGAGTCCTACGAAAAGGCTCGTGACTTCCTAAAAATGGTCATGCCTCGCGTCGTCGATCGCTTGAAATACTACGACGGCCCCGGCCCCCTGTTCCACAAATACAACCTGGAAGAGGAGATCGTGAAGATCAACCAACGCCAAGTTGCGTTGCCCGACGGGGGTTCGATCGTGATCGACCCGACGGAAGCCTTGGTGGCCATCGACGTCAACAGCGGCAACTTCCGCGGCAACGCCTCGGCGGAAGAAAACGCATTCCGACTGAACATCGCCGCGGCCAAAGAAATCGCACGCCAACTTCGCCTGCGTGACTTGGGGGGCGTGATCGTGAACGACTTCATCGACATGCGAAAGGAAAGCTATCGTCGCAAAGTCGAACGCGTTCTTCGCGATGCGATGGCCAACGACCGCGCTCGCACGAAAATTCTTCGAACCAGCCCGTTTGGCTTGATCGAAATGACTCGCCAACGGATTCGCCCCAGCCTGAAACGCAGCATCTACAAAGACTGTCCTTGCTGCGAAGGCCGTGGATTGGTCAAGACTCCCGAGAGCATGTCCATCGAAGTCGTCCGCATGCTGGCACTGGCGGTCAAGAACAAACACATCGTTCGCGTCACCGTTCGGGTCAATGACGAAGTCTCCGCGTTCTTGAACAACAAGAAACGCCGCACCGTCAGCGAGATGGAAGAATCCGGTAACATGACCGTTCAAATCCTCGGAAGCGAAGGACTGTTCCCGGAACACCTGGAAGTGGATTGCCGTGACGAGCACGGCGAACGCGTCGAAATCGACTCCTGATCCCAATGCAAGTTGATGCCTCCACAACCCAATCACAAACTCGTGTTGTGATTGGGTTTTTGTCGCTGCTGCTGGCCGTGTGCCTCGGCACGCCCCTGACGGCGACCGCTGAATCCCAGCCCAATATCTTGTTCATCCTCTGCGATGATCATCGCTTTGATTGCTTGGGCGCCGCGGGGCATCCGTTCTTGGAAACACCCCATCTCGATGCCATGGCTCACGATGGAGCGATGCTCCGACGTGCCTACGTGACCACCTCGCTATGCTCTCCCAGTCGGGCCTCGATCCTGACGGGCCAGTACGCTCACAATCACCGCGTCGTCGACAACTACCACGCGGTCGACCCGAACCTGGTTTTCTTCCCACAGTCCTTGCAAGAAGCCGGTTATCAAACCGCGTTCATCGGCAAGTGGCACATGGGTGGCGACATTGATGACCCGCAACGCGGCTTTGATCACTGGGTCTCTTTCCGAGGCCAAGGCACTTACTGGCCCGACGGTCACGGGACCACGCGTGAAGTCCCCCAAACCACTTACGACGGCTTCAACGTCAATGGCAAACGGGTTCCTCAACGCGGTTACATCACCGATGAGTTGACGGACTACTCGCTGGATTGGCTGAACAAACGCGATCCGGACAAGCCGTTCTTTTTGTACGTCAGCCACAAAGCCGTGCATGCCGATTTCGTTCCTGCCGACCGGCACCGCGGTCGCTACGACAACGAGACGTTGCCGATTGAGATCCCGACCACCGAAGCGATGGAAGCCGGCAACAAACCCATGTGGGTTCGCAACCAACGCAACAGTCGCCACGGCGTCGACTTCGGGTACAACCTGCCGGGATTCAGCCCCGAGGTTTACTACCGTCGCTATTGCGAATCCCTGTTGGCGGTGGATGAATCGGTTGGCCGCCTGCGTGAATTCCTGAAGCAACAAAACCTCGATCAGAACACCATCGTCGTCTACATGGGCGACAATGGGTTCCAATTTGGCGATCACGGGCTGATCGACAAACGCACCGCGTATGAAGCCAGTGCCAAAGTGCCCCTGCTGGTCGTCGCCCCTGGCAAAGTTCCCGCGGGCGTTCCGTTTGATGGTTTGGTCGGCAACATCGACATTGCCCCCACACTCTTGGAAGCTGCCCAAGCCCCCAAGCTGAACAACATCAACGGGCAAAGCGTTTGGCAAGCCCTCTGTTCCGGCGACGCGTCGTCCCTGAAGGATCGCACGTTGCTTTACGAGTACTACTGGGAACGAAACTACCCGCACACGCCCACGCTGCATGCCGTCATCGGCGGCCGTTTCAAGTACATCCGTTGCCACGGATTGTGGGACCGAGACGAGCTCTATGACCTCGAGTCTGACCCAGCAGAAATGCAAAACTTGATCCATGATTCCAGGTATGCTGAACACGTCGAATCGCTGAATCAGCAACTTTGGAAACTGTTGAAAAACAGCACTGGCATGGAGATGCCTCTGCTGGAAGATCACGGCCCTCGGTTCCCGCTTCGCGATCCGAACCAATCTCCCCAAGCCACTTTTCCGAAGGAATACTTTTCGGACCAGTGACTCCCACCCCCCATCAAACCCCACCCAACATGAACGCTCCCCACCGTTTGCTGCTGGCGTTGCCAGCCATTTGCTTCGCTCTTCTGTTCCAGGATCCCACCTCCGCTGAAGACGACCAACTGAACGTCGTTGTCATTCTCAGTGACGACCAGGCTTGGACCGACTACTCGTTCATGGGACACCCCCAGATCGAGACACCCAACCTGGACCGTCTGGCGAAGGAAAGCCTCACGTTCACCCGCGGCTATTCGCCGGTCAGCCTGTGCCGTCCGTCGCTCGCCACCATCATCAGTGGCCTCTATCCCCACCAACATGGAATTGTTGGAAACGATCCGCCATGGGCTGGCATGGAAGACGGCAAGCGTCGACCAGCGCACAACGAACCGGCTTACGTCAAAGCCCGGATGGATTACCTGCAGCACGTGGACCAATTGGATTGTCAACCCGAACTACTCGCTCCCCACGGCTATCGCAGCCTGCAAACGGGCAAGTGGTGGGAGGGCAAACCAGCTCGTGCGGGCTTCACCGACGCGATGACCCACGGTGACTTCACCCGCAACGGTCGCCACGGTGACGAGGGCCTGAAGGTTGGCCGAGAAGGAATGCAAGTCATCGATGACTTCCTGGCTGACACGCAAGACAAAAAACAACCGTTCTATCTCTGGTACGCACCGTTCTTGCCACACACGCCGCACAATCCACCCGAGCGTTTGCTGGCCAAATACCGCGACAAAACTGACTCGCTGCCAATGGCCAAGTACTGGGCCATGTGCGAGTGGTTCGACGAAACCTGCGGCGAACTGCTCGGTCTGCTCGACAAACATTCGCTCGCCGAAAACACGCTGGTCGTCTATGTCACCGACAACGGCTGGATCAACGAAACCGCCGCCAGCCGATACGCCCCTCGCAGCAAACGCAGCCCCAACGAAGGCGGAACCCGCACCCCGATCATGTACCGTTTGCCCGGCGTGATCGAACCCCGTATGGACACCACTCATCTGGCATCCACCATCGACGTGGTCCCAACGGTTCAGCACCTGCTTGGATTCGAGGTCCCCGAAGGCCTGCCCGGGATCGATGTCCTTGACGCCGACGAACTGGAATTGCGAGACGCTGTCTATGGAGAGATTTTCGAACACGACATCCAATCCATGGACGATCCCTCCCCAAGTTTGCGATATCGCTGGGTCATCCAAGGCGACTACAAGTTGATCGATCCATCCAGTCGCATGACGGGCCAATCGCCTGAGCTCTACAATGTTGTGAAGGACCCGCACGAGAACCAAAACTTGGCGGACCAAAAGCCCGAGATGGTCGAAGCACTGCAGTCCTTGCTGGACGAATGGTATTCACCCGACTCGGCATGATCTTCGACTCGCCATCGCGGGAACGACGAGTGAAGTAGCGAAAGTCGTCAAGACTTTCGGGGCATCGTGGAGAAAAGCCTTTCGGGGCATGACTGTGAAGGCCGTCATTCTCGACGAATTCACTCCTCCCTCAATCTTGAAAGACGAATTCGATGAAAGTTGGCAGCGGTGGTGGCTTCCGAGCCATTTGGTACACGTTCAAAAAAGGGCGTGAGACCGGAAGTGTTTGGAAGCTCTACCAAGCCATGCGGACTCGCAACTCTTGCAAGACCTGTGCGGTCGGCATGGGAGGCCAAAAAGGCGGCATGGTCAACGAAACGGGCTCGTTCCCCGAGGTCTGCAAAAAGAGCTTGCAGGCCATGGTCGCGGACATGCAGCCCGGGATTGAACCGCCATTCTGGAAGAAAACCTCAGTCGAACAGCTCGCGGCCATGACACCCCGCGAGCTCGAACATCTCGGCCGCTTGATCCATCCGGTTCGCTACCGCCAAGGTGACTCGCACTACGAAACAATCACCTGGGAAGAAGCCTTCGACACCATCGCGGGCAAGCTCGCGTCGCTCTCACCCGAAGAAACGTTCTGGTACTTCAGCGGACGCAGCAGCAACGAAGCCGGTTTCCTGTTGCAGTTGCTCGCTCGTGTCTATGGCACCAACAACGTCAACAACTGCAGCTTCTACTGCCACCAAGCCAGCGGTGTCGGGCTGCAATCCAGCATCGGCAGCGGGACGGCAACGATCCAGCTCGAGGACCTGGAGAAATCCGACTGCGTCTTCTTGATCGGCGGCAACCCGGCCAGCAACCACCCTCGGCTGATGACCAGCCTGATGCACGTCCGCCGTCGCGGTGGCAAGGTCATCGTCATCAACCCGGTCGAAGAAACGGGGCTGGTCAAATTCCGAATCCCCAGCGATCCGATCTCGTTGCTCAAAGGCACCAAGGTGGCGACGCACTACGTCAAGCCACACATCGGTGGTGACTTGGCGTTGCTCTGGGGCATCGCGAAATCCCTGCAAGAAACCAACCAAATCAATCTGCCATTCCTGCAGAAACACTGCCGCGGTCACGAGGAATACCTCGCCGCGCTGCAGGCCTTTGAGTGGGAAGAACTCGAACACAAATCTGGCATCAATCGATCCGAAATGGAGTCGATCGCAGCGGTGTACGCCAAGAGCGAGCGGGCTGTGTTCTCGTGGACAATGGGAATCACCCACCACGCTCACGGCGTTGAGAATGTCCAGGCGATTGCCAACCTCGCCATGTGTCGCGGCATGCTTGGCCGCCCAGGCAGTGGCTTGATGCCGATTCGCGGGCACAGCAATGTGCAGGGCATCGGCAGCGTCGGCGTCACGCCCAAACTCAAGCAACAAATCTTCGATGCGTTGCAAGCACACTTCGGCGTCGAACTTCCAACCACCGAAGGTCTCGACACACTCGCCTGCATGGAAGACGCCGCATCGGGAAAAATCAAAGCCGGGTTCTGCCTGGGCGGCAACCTGTATGGCTCCAACCCGGATGCAACCTTCGCCGGCGAAGCCCTGTCGAATCTCGATCTCAACGTGATGATGAACACCACGATGAACACGGGACACGCTCACGGACTGGCCAAAGAAACGATTATCTTGCCCGTCCTCGCTCGGGACGAAGAACCCGAACCGACCACGCAAGAATCGATGTTCAACTTCGTCCGACTGAGTGACGGCGGGCCTCGCCGATTGCCAGGACCGCGGAGCGAAGTCGAGGTCATCGCGACGCTAGGCGAGCGATTGCTTCCCGATGCGAAAGGCATCGACTGGAAACAAATGCATCACACTTCGACGATCCGAGACTGGATCGGCCGGGTCGTGCCGGGTTACGGAAAGATCAGCTCGATCGATCAAACCAAAGAAGAATTCCAGATCGACGGACGCACGTTCTACGATCCCGAATTTGGAACCGAGGACGGACGAGCGGTGCTGCACTGCCACACGATCCCCCATCTCAAAGGAACCGCCGAAAATGAACTGCGGTTGATGACCGTCCGCAGTGAAGGCCAGTTCAACACCGTCGTCTATGAAGAAGAGGACCTGTATCGCAACCAAGATCGCCGGGACATCATCTTGATGCACCCCGATGACCTGCAGCGACTCGGGCTGACCCACGACCAACGTGTGACAGTCATGAACGAAATTGGATCGATGCCCGGCATTCTGGCTCGTGGCTACGAGAAAATCCGTGCCGGGAACGCACTGATGTATTACCCCGAGTCGAACGTCCTGGTCGCTCGCTACGCCGACCCGCAAAGCAAAACGCCAGCCTTCAAAGGCGTGGTCGTCCGCGTTGTACCAGAGTGATCGCGATTCCGCATACCAGCCCCGTTTCCGCACACCAGCCCCCTGAGCGACGACAGCCGCAAAAGCCACGAAGTGGCGGCAGGTTCTAGCCATTGGCGTCAGCCAATGGACAACGCAGCAAACGATTTCCCCAAGTCCCGAAATGGACGACAGGTCGCACACCCCAATCCGCTCCTGTCACCCCTTCGGGGTTTCCCGGCTGCCCGTGATTTCGTGTCCACAGGCTGACGCCTGGGGCGACAACCTGTCACCGCTCCGCGGCTGCACCTCCGCACACCAGCCCCCTGAGCGACGACAGCCGCAAAAGCCACGAAGTGGCGGCAGGTTCTAGCCATTGGCGTCAGCCAATGGATAACGCAGCAAACGATTTCCCCAAGTCCCGAAAGGGACGACAGGTCGCACACCCCAATCCGCCCCTGTCACCCCGTCGGGGTTTACCAGTTGCCCGCGATTTCGTTCCCACAGGCTGACGCCTGTGGCGACAACCTGTCACCGCTTCGCGGTTGCACCTCCGCACACCAGTCCCAGAGCGCAACAACAGCCGAAACAGCCACGAAGTGGCGGCAGGTTCTAGCCATTGGCGTCAGCCAATGGACAACGCAGCAAACGATTTCCCCAAGTCCCGAAAGGGACGACAGGTCGCACAACCCAATCCGCTCCTGTCACCCCTTCGGGGTTTCCCGGCTGCCCGTGATTTCGTGTCCACAGGCTGACGTCTGGGGCGACAACCTGTCACCGCTCCGCGGTTACACCTCCGCACACCAGCCCCAGAGCGCAACGGCAGCCGGAACAGCCACGAAGTGCCGGCAGGTTCTAGCCATTGGCGTCAGCCAATGGACAACGCAGCAAACCATTTCCCCAAGTCCCGAAAGGGACGACAGGTCGAACACCCCAATCCGCTCCTGCCACCCCTTCGGGGTTTCCCGGCTGCCCGTGATTTCGTGTCCACAGGCTGACGCCTGGGGCGACAACCTGTCACCGCTCCGCGGCTGCACCTCCGCACACCAGCCCCCTGAGCGACGACAGCCGCAAAAGCCACGAAGTGGCGGCAGGTTCTAGCCATTGGCGTCAGCCAATGGATAACGCGAAAAACAATCTGATGGAGTCCTGAAGGGACGGCAGGTCGCTCATCCGTCCCACTCTCCTGCGGCCGAATTCGCCGGAATTCCGACTTCCCTCCCGAAACCGTGGCAGCCCCCGAGCCCGCGACGCTTTGCCACCCCCTCCACCGAAAACACCCCGCTCACGCAATCCATTGACTTCGTGATGAGAACAAATCGGACTGCGGTCGCGTTTCAATAGTCATAGCAGCTAATCTGAGCTTGGATTCGCGTGAAAATCAGTCACCATGATGGATGGCGGTTTTCAGACAACGTTTCTGGTGAAATTGCCAGTTTTGAGCGATTCCAATGCGATTTGCCGCTGCTCCCCGCCTCCCCACACTCTTCGTCGTCCCACCTATGTCGTCCCCCATTCGTCGCATGCCTGATTTCCGCCGGACGTCATGCGTCCCGATCCTTGCCAGCATCCTGTGCCTTGGCTGGTTGAGTGTGCTGGCTGGATGCTCGCAAGAAGCACCGATCATCACTTACCAGGTGCCGACCAAAATGCCCGCGGTCTTGGCCGCCGAAGACACTCGCATGATCGCTGCGATTTTGCCGCAAAAGGACCAAGCTTGGTTCTTCAAAATCATGGGCCGCCAATCGGCGGTCGACTCGATCGAGGACACCTTCCGGGAGTTCGTCGAGAACATCGAGTTCGAAGACGGCAAACCCAACTTGGACTCGGCACCAGCCGACTGGCGAAAAGGCGCGGACAAAGCGATGCGTTTCGCTTCGTTCGACATCAACACCCCCGCTCAACAACTCGACCTCAGCGTCTCCCAACTTTCTCGCATGGATGACTGGTCCGCACTAGTCGTCATGAATGTCAATCGCTGGCGAAAACAGGTCGGGCTGTCGGACAGCAAAGAAGAATGGGCCTCCGCCGAGACCATGACTTGGTCGGACTCAGACTCGGAAGAGTTGGCCGACGCTCCCGCGATTTGGGTCGATGTCACCGGGCGTCCTGCCGATTCCGGGCCGCCGATGATGGCTGGCGGAGCACCGTTTGCCTCGATGGCGGGTGGCCCCATGACAGGTGGCCCTTCCAGTGCAGCTCCCGCATCCGACCCGCACGCTGGTTTGCCACGCGATGCACAGGAAGCGATTGAACAAGCCAAAGCCAGTGGCGAAGCGATGCCGGCAGAAAAGGAAAAAGCGTTCCCGAAAGAGTCCGCCAGCGATGACGCCCCCAAATCCGACCCGGCTCTCGACTTTGACCGTCCCGAAGGATGGCGGGACGGACGGATGAGCATGATGCGAATGGCTGCCTTCAACGCCGGTCCCGAAGAAGCTTCCGCAGAGATCACCGTGATTTCCGCCGGTGGCGACCTGCGTGGCAACGTGGCACGTTGGATGGGCCAGGTCGAGGGCGGCCAACCCGAGGACACCGATGTTGACGAAGCCCTCGAATCCGCCGAGAAACTGACCGTTGCCGGACGCGACGCCCAACGGTTTATCCTGCATCCCAAAGACAAGAGCGACGACAACCAAGCATCCTCGATTGATGCGACGATCGTGCCGCTTGAAAATGACTTCAGTCTGTTCATTAAGATGGTCGGCCCCGCTGATGTGATCGCGGACCAAGACGAAGCGATGCGAAGTTTTTTGAAGTCCCTGAAGTACTGAGCTTCAAAACAACCGCCCTGCCCTCCCCACCGCTTCCGCGGCGAACCCACCTTTCAAGAGTCTTCCGATGGCATCCGTCACCAACGACACTCACGTCACTGACGATCGCACCTCATCCTTGATGAGTTGGCTGACACCAACGCGATTGCTCGCCTTGGCAGGATCGCTCAAATTCACCGTCGCTCTGTTCGCGATGTCGATTGTGCTGGTGTTGGTCGGCACGTTGGCGCAAGACGAAATGAACATGCAGGAAGTCAAACAACGGTACTTCCTCTCGTGGGTCGCTCCGTTGCACTTGGACGACTTTTTCCCGCAAGCCTTCTACCGTCACGCGCAGCCGATCCCGGGCATCCTGCCATTTCCCGGCGGAGCGATGATCGGAATGCTGCTGATGGTCAACCTGATTGCAGCCAAGATCACCCGGTTTCGCTTGCAAGCCAGCGGCGGACGCCTGGCGGCAGGGCTCGCACTCTTGGTTGCCGGCATCCTCGTCGCCGGGGTCATCGTCTTCACCGGACACAATGACGACGGTCTGCAAGGCACGCCGCCGAGTTGGTTGTCTTACGATCGGCTGTGGGCGGTGGTCCTGGCAATCCTATCCATCAGTGCGGTCGCGACGGGCGTGATGGCTTCCTCGGTCAAACTCCCCAGCCTGCGTTGGCTGACGTACTTCGTCACCGGAGCCTTGGCGTTGACGGTGTTGTATTGCTTGTTCACCGGAACCCGGATCGATGATCCCGGACTGCGAATCGTCTGGCAACTCGCCAAGGGCGTCGGAGCTGGCTTGATCATGTTGGTCGGATGCCAATTGGCATTTGGCAAACAAGGCGGCAACGTGCTGCTGCACCTCGGCGTTGGGTTGCTGATGTTCGGGCAGTTCGCGTTTGGTGACCGCCAAATGGAGCAACGCCTCAGCCTGGTCGAAGGGCAATCAACGAACACGTTTGTGAACTTGGACGAAGTCGAACTGCAGTTCATCCAAACGGAAGAGGAATTCCAAAACGTCGTCGCTGTTCCGGCTCAAAGATTGGCCGACGCCGCGTCGGCCAAGTCGACGATCGAGAACGATTCGCTGCCGGTCAAAATCAAGGTGCTCGACTACTTCGACAACGCTGGCATCCAAGACCGTCAGGACGACGATCCCGCTACCAAGGGAATCGGGCTGGAAGTTTCCGCTGTGGAACGTCCGAAATCGGGCGGCGCCGACATGGCAATGAACTTGCCCGCCGCTTATGTCGAACTGCTCGACCCCAAATCCGACGAATCGCTGGGGGTCTTCCTGGTCAGTCAATCCATCAACGACCGCGAAATGTTGGTCCCCGATGGAACGTCCAAAGACATGTTCGATTCCATCACCGTCGGTGAGAAAGAATACGAAATCGGATTGCGTTTGCACCGCGAAGTCAAACCGTACTGGGTTCAGCTCGAAGACGTTCGTCGGGTCAACTACAGCAACACCGACACACCGCGTGATTACTCTTCCTTCATCCGCATCGTCGACAGCGAAACCGGTGAAGATCGCAAGGAACGCGTTTGGATGAACAACCCGCTTCGCTATCGCGGCGAAACGTTCTATCAATCCAACTACACGCCACTTCCCGGTGGCAAGGAGCTGACCGGCATTCAAGTCGTCCGCAACTCCGGATGGCTGATCCCGTATGTCGCCTGCAGCATCACCGGGCTGGGAATGCTGGTCCACTTCTGGGGAACACTCACGCGATTCATCTCGCGTCGCCGACGTGAAAACGAACGAGCCTTGGCCGAATTCGGCAGCGAAGAATCGGATGGCGATTCCAAATTTGCAGAAGGCATGGAGGGCTCCGCCACCCCCGCGTCTCGGAAGAACCTGCCCGTCATCATTTATCTCGCGGCAATCGCGGCATTGGTCACCGTGATCCTCGCCCCCAGTGTCTCACTGAAGAACAAACTGAAGCCCGTTGACCGAGCCAGCGAATTCGATTTGGCGGCACTCGGACGAATCCCCGTTCAATACGGGGGTCGCGTGATGCCGCTGGACGCCTATGCCCGGCAGACAATGAAAGCGATGACCAACAAGGATTCATTGCCACTGGATGCCGCCCCAAGTGAAATCAAAGATCGAGTCGAAACCAAAAAGCTGTCCGCGGTGCAGTGGCTGATGGAAGTCGCCATCGACGAACCAGCACTGCGTTACCTTCCAATGTTCCGCATCGATGCCGAAGAGATTCGTGCGGAACTGGACCTGGATCGCCGCGAGAGCAAACTCTATTCGTTGGACGAAATCGGCGAAAACCTGGAGCGATTCACCAAGATGGTGAAGGACGCTCGCGAAAAAGAATCGCTGGACCAAGATTTCAAAGACAAGAAGGCGATTGAACTCGACATGCGAACCCGGCAGTACACCGTTGCCGCCGCCGCGATGCGGTTGCCCGTTCCCGAAGACATTCCTGCGGAGTTCTTCCCTGAGGGCACCAATGAACAAACTCGCCAATTGTTCGCGCTCCGTCAGCTGGAACGGCAAATGAACAGCCTGGCACAAATGCCGGCTCCGGCCATCATTCCGCCTTCCATGGAGCAAGCCACCGACAGCGAACAACAAGCCGACTGGACCGCGTTCGCACCCGCCTTTTTCAACATGGCCAAGAATGGCATCGCTCCCAAAGACAGCCAACCTGGCATTCGCACCTTTGGCGAATTGATTCGCGACTACGGTGACGGTGACCCCGCTGCGTTCAACGAAACCGTCGACGCGCACCTGGCCGCGGTGCAAGCTTACAAGGTGCCCGGCTACGATCACTTTGCCGTGTCGCTGGAACAATGGCTGGGTGCCGCCAACCCAACCGCCATTGCCACGGGGCTCTATATCCTGGCGATCATCTTGGGGCTGATCTACTTCGCAGTGGATTCGCCTCGACTTGGCAATGCGGTTTGGGGCACCATCGCGATCGCGTTTGTCATTCACACGATCGTGATTCTGTCTCGGGTGTACATCACCGGTCGTGCCCCCGTCATCAACCTTTACTCTTCGGCCATCTTCATCGGCTGGGCAGCGGTGTTGTTCGGCTTGGTCGTGGAACGGATCTTCCGCTACGGCACTGGCAACATGCTCGCCGCCGTCGCTGGCATGATGACTTTGCGAGTCGCTTACAACCTCACGCTGAACGTCGGCCAAGCCGAAACGATGGGCGTGCTGCAAGCGGTGCTCGACACCCAGTTCTGGCTCAGCACGCACGTGATCAGCGTTTCGCTCGGATACGTCGCGACGCTGGTCGCTGGCTTGCTCGGCATCGGGTACTTGATCTCCGGTTGGATCAACGCCAGCGATCGAGCCCGCCGCGATTTGTATCGCTGTGTTTACGGGGCCTCCTGCTTTGGCATCCTGTTCAGTTTCATCGGCACCGTGCTCGGTGGGCTTTGGGCCGATGACTCGTGGGGCCGATTCTGGGGCTGGGACCCGAAAGAAAACGGAGCGCTGTTGATCGTGATCTGGAACGCATTGATGCTCCACGCTCGCTGGGACGGCATGGTCAAAGCACGCGGGTTCGCCATCTTGGCCATCGGCGGCAACATCATCACCGCCTGGAGCTGGTTCGGCACCAACGAACTGGGCATTGGTCTGCACAGCTATGGTTTCACCGAAGGCATGCTTCGCAACCTCGCGATCTTCTTCGTCACCCAATTCGCGTTCATCGCCGCGGGTCTGCTCATTCCTCCACGAAACCCGCTCTCCGACGAGTCGTAAATCGGTAGGCCAGGTTTTACCTGGCAACCACGCCGATGCTTTGGAACAAAGCGAGGCGTGTTCCCGGTCGGGCATGTCATTGACGTGGTAAATCGTCCAGCCAGTAACCATCGCCAGGTGGAACCTGGCCTACGGCGATGATTCCATCGCCTCATTCGCAACGAGAAAACACGTACTCGTTGCATCCCCAGCCCGATCCAACCGTCGTCAGGTTGTCGAGCACAAACCCTTTTTCACGCAGTGGCAGAACGATGGCTTCTGGTTTGGCAACCTCAAACGGGAGGCCACCAATCCAATCGACCCAGTCATGCCAGGCGTTCATGCCGCGGTCAGACTTCTTCGCTCGCCAATCCGCGAACGGCAGCGGGTTGCGGCCTCGAGCCAGCCTCGCCAGTGCGAACTTCAGTTCGTAGCAACCTGCGACCAGAACGACATACGCCGGACGTAAAAAGGCAGGCAGGCGATGATAACCTTGCTTGATCCGCAACCATCGTCGGCTCCCGCCACCTTGATCGTTGTAGATCGCAATCGCGTACTGACCACCAGGTGCGACCACCGATGAGGTTGCCTCGATCGCCGCGTTCATTTGGCCGGTGTGATGGAGCACTCCCCAACAGTAGACAACATCAAACGTCCCAAGCGAAGTCAACCACTCCGCATCGAGCGCCGAGCCTTGCTGGACCTGCCATTGCTCAGCCACAGCCGAGTCCTCCGTGACCGCTCGATCGCGAAGCTCTCGAGTGCAAGCCACGCTGTCATCGTCCAAATCCACGCTGACGACTTCGGCACCCATCGAAACAGCCGCCAAAGAAAACAGACCGCTGCCGGATCCAATGTCGAGGAACCGTTTGCCTGCCAGCGATTCCACTTGCAAGAGCGCCTTCAAAGAAGACGTTGCGTGCTGCAGCCGTTCGGTGTCAAACCGATCCAGAAACGACGCCCAGTTCTTGCCAAACGCGAACCGAGTTTCCGACTCTTCGACGAGCGTCACAGGCTCACTCAAGCAAACCACTCCACCGCGTTTCGGAACATCTGCAATCCTTCGCCGTGCTCAGGCTGCTCTTTGCGACGAGTCCAAAACGGATGCTGAGTCGCGTCAATGTGACGCTCGGGGTGCGGCATCAAACCGAACACGCGGCCACTGGCATCACACACTCCGGCCACGTTGGCATCACCACCGTTGGGGTTGATCGGGAACGGCAACGTTTCGGATTGGATCTCGCCCGATGGTTCGCAGTATCGCAGAGCCAGTCGTCCAGCCGATCGCAACTCTTCCAACACCTCCGCGTCGCGAGCGATGAACTTGCCTTCGGCGTGCGCCATTGGCAGGTACATCTGTTCGATGTCTCGCAGGAACACGCAAGGCGTTTTGTCGACGGCCAAATTCACCCAGCGGTCTTCGAATCGACCGTGATTGTTCCAAGTCAATGTGGCGGGTGGAATCGAGTCGTCCGCCGATTCGGCGGGTCCGCCTGCGGTTTGCAATTGCCCGACGCCACTGGTCAAAACGCCCAACCGCATCAGAACCTGCATCCCGTTGCAAATCCCCAGCACAAGATTGTCGCCGCTGTCGACGAAGTGATGCATCAAGTCACCCAGGTGCCGCCGCATCCGAGTCGCCAGAATTCGGCCGGCCGCGATGTCGTCGCCGTAGCTGAATCCACCGGGCAGACAGAGGATTTGGTAGCGGCTCGCCAAAGCCGCGTTTTCCATCAATCGCCCGACGTGGACGCGTTCAGCGACCGCGCCGGCCAACTCAAAAGCGTGAGCGGTTTCGACGTCGCAGTTGGTACCGGGAGCACGCAGGACAAGAACGCGAGGCTGAGGCATGGAAAAGCAGCTTTTCAGGCAGGTAGGTGAACAAAATCCAATCCGCAAAGCTTAGTTTTTCGGGTCAACGGTCGGAAGTGTGTGACCAACCACAGAACGGTTTTTTCAAGGGATGTCACTCCGAAGGGTCAAAAGTAGCAGCAATCCGACAGCGAGGCTAAACTATTCAGGTTCGACCGCCGCTGCAGCCCTGATCACCGGAACCTTCGATGGACCCCCTCGAGGAACTGATTCAACCGATCCGTCATTCACCGCAACTGCCGTTGTTGGTCGATCGTTTGACGCAGCAACTTCAAGCAGAACGCGACGCCGAGAGCGTTTCTATGACGAGATGACGCCCGAACAAAAGATCGAGTTCATCGATGGAGAGGTCGTTTTGCATTCCCCCGCTCGCAATCGTCACCTGGACGCCACGCTCAATGCCGCAAAGCTGATCCACACCTTCGTGTCGCGTCATCGTTTAGGGACGGTCAAAACAGAAAAGTGCCTCTGCGTTTTTCCTCGAAACGATTACGAACCAGAGATCGTCTTTTTCGGCCCTGAAAAAACCTCCCAGTTCCAACCCGAGACGATGAAATTCCCGGTACCGGATTTAGCCGTGGAGGTTTTGTCATCCTCCACCGAATCACGTGATCGCGGGGTCAAATTCGAAGACTACGCAGCCAACGGGGTCGGCGAATACTGGATCATCAACACCGAAGAAGCGACCATCGAACAATTTGTTCTCGAAAAGGAGACCTACCATTTGCGAATGAAATCCTCCTCAGGACGCCTGGTCAGCAATGTCATCACCGGCCTGGAGATGGATGTCGAAGCCATCTTCGACGACGAGAAAAACCTCGTGCACTCGCTCATATACTCACCGAAGGAACTACGAAACAATGATAGTCGCCTCATGGCCTGGACCGACGGCACCAGAGTAGAACAGTTGTCCCCAACTGTTCCGTCGAGCGTTTCTCCAACGCCAAGCCTTGTTGCCCCCCATCCCACTGCCAACCGCTCGCGTCACGCTGCTTCGACGGCACTCACCCGTCACGCAAACATTTGGGGACAAATGTCCTACTCTGGTGTCGTTTTCAGGCCACAAAGGACGCGAAAAGCACGAAGTGGCAGTGATGGTCCGAATTCTTGGCGAATCCGGCTACACGGTGCCCCCGTGATTGCCAAGAACCGAACCGGGAACCAAGATGCGTGCTCTCTGTTGTAGCTCGGGGGCCCCCCTCGTTTGATACCGTTTTCGCCAATCGCTTTTGAACATGCTTCACGCCGAATCACTTCGTCAGGACCCCCGGATCGCACAAGCCAAGCAATTGATTGCCGAGGCGATGCGTGATCATTCCGCTTCCATGACGGATGTTTCGCCCAGCGATCCCGACCAATCGGCGAGCTACCAATCCCTGATCGACGGGTTCACCTCGGTCCGAGGCGGCCCACCCATCTGGCCCTACTTCGCGTCCGGACTCGGAAACGGTCCCTACGTCGAACTTGCCGACGGCAGCGTCAAACTGGATTTCATCGGCGGAATCGGCGTGCACGGCGGTGGTCACTCCAACCCCGACCTGGTTTCGGCCAGCATCGATGCGGCGATCGAAGACACGGTCATGCAGGGAAATCTGCAGCAGAACCCGGCCAGCGTCGAAATGATGCAGCGACTCGTCTCGCTCGCCTCCGAATCGGGAGCACCACTCGAACACGTGTTGCTTTCCACCAGCGGCGCGATGGCCAACGAAAACGCATTGAAACTCGCGTTCCACCACCGACAGCCCGCCGACCGAATCATCGCCTTCGACAATGCCTTCGCCGGGCGATCGATTGCGTTAGCAGCCTTGACCGACCGACCCGCCTACCGAAACGGTTTGCCCGAAGCGATCCAAGTCGACTACTTGCCCTTCCTGCATCCAGACCATCCCGAGAAATCTCAGCGATGGGCCGTCGATGAATTGAAACGATTGCTCCAACGTTACCCAGGCAAGCACGCTGCTTTCTGGGCCGAACCGATCGCAGGCGAAGGCGGCTACTACCCCGGCAGCCACGATTTCTTCACGGCATTGTGCGAGCCACTGCGAGAAGCCGGTGTGCCGGTCATCTTCGACGAGGTGCAAACGTTCTCGCGAACCAGCCGACCATTTGCGTTTCAACATTACGGCCTGGACCAGTTCGCGGACATCGTCACCGTTGGCAAAATCACTCAGGTCTGCGCGACGCTGTACCGAAACGACTTCCACCCCAAGGCACCGATCCTCAGCCAAACGTTCACCGGATCGACGTCCGCGATTTCGACCGGACTGGCGACGTTGGATGCATTGCAATCCACCCATTGCTTCGGTGCGGACGGCGGAAACATGAAACGCCACGCCTACTTTGCCGAGCAACTTCAAAAGCTGGCCGAGAAATACCCCGGTTCGATTTCAGGTCCGTTCGGCGAAGGCATGATGATCGTGTTCACACCCGGCAAAGGCACACTCGATCACGCCAAGTTGCTGATGAACTTGATGTTCGAAGAAGGCTTGCTCGGATTCCTCTGCGGAGCCGAACCGGCGCGTTTGCGTTTCTTGCCGCCACCGATGATCACCACCACCGAACACATCGACGCTGCGATCAAGTTGCTCGACCGATCCCTCGAGAAGTTCGTTTCGCAAAAGTAAGAATCGAACCGTAGTGGACGAAGCAATGAGTGGATCACAAAGCTTCATGACCAGCAGATTCGATCGCCTGAACGCGCACACCGTCCGGATGTCATTGGCCCTCTTCACTCCCCCGTGACAACCGCTGCTCAGCCTTGGCAAGTTCGTCGGTGAGCACAGCGACTATCTCTGGATAAGAGAGATTCTTTCCTTCGTGGTACATTGAGACCGCCGCCAGAGCGTCTTCGTAGACATCACTGATCCGGAGGATGCTTTCGTCTTCCAATTCTTCTGGAAGGTTTTCTGTCGGCAGATACACGTGGGCTCGTAGCTCAGGATCAAGCAGCAAAGTCAACGCGAAATACCGGTGAGCAAAGGAAGCCCTATCCAGTCTGAATATCTCGTTCTGCCTGCTGAGGAAGTCAATTTCTTTTTTTGCGTCGCGGACTTTTAACCACAGGAAAGCCGAAGTGCAACCAAAGCATACAACCAAAATTGCAAGCACTCCGGCCATGAACTTCTGTATTTTCATCGAGCGGCCTATCAATCTGGAGTCGAGAAAAGAGTCAGGTGCGCAACGAACCAAAGACAGCAAGCTCGTCGTCAGTGATCACAAGGTGATTGTGTTGCGTTCGGTTTGTTAGTGATGGTCTTGGTTGTGGTTCAGCAAAAATCAGAGATGACGCGGGTCGACGATAAAACCAGTTCGAATGTGCTGCCTTACAAACTACTGTTTCAGGTACTTCGCAGCAAAGTCTTCCGCGAATCCTCGGTAGTGCGGGGAGACTCGTAAGGATCGCTCATAATGGAGGTGGGTGGGAGGAGCCTGATTCAAGGATCCGAATTCTTGGCGAATCCGGCTACGGAGATTGCGTTCCGGATCACGAACTTGGGCAGCGCAGGGTGATCAGCGACAACTCAGGCCGACAACGAATTCGCAACAGGTGAACTCCGCTGAGTCCTCGCGAAACATGCATTGTTGTTGGCGATCGATAAAAATCGCCCGATGCCCAACGACTGCCGTGCCAACTGGGACTCAAGATCGGACCGGCTAACGGCAATCGACCTTGGCCGCCATGCGTGTGACCGGCCAACATCAGATCCACTCCGTTCCGACGACACCAATCGAATTGATCGGGGCTGTGAGACAGGCACAATCGAAAGCCAATGCTTTCATCAGAGATCAACGGGTCGTTCGGCCGAGTGAACCAGGGCCACTCATTCCCCAGCAACTGACAATCGAGCGAACGCAGCGACACCGTTTCGATTTTCCCACCAACGTCGATCCAGCCGGCTTCCGTCATTCGGTCCCGCACCACGCTCGGATCGGAAATGCGAGTGTCGTGGTTCCCGAGCACAAAGTAGCAACCGTCCTTCGCTCGCGCGGGCGAAAACAAATCATGCAACCAAGCCACACAAGGTTGCTTGTCGACAATGTCGCCGGTCAGTGCCATCAAGTCCGGCGACCACTGCGTGGCGATCGAAACCGCGTGAGCCGTGAAGTCAGGTGCGACTTGCCCAGTCAAATGAATGTCGGACAGATGAGCGATCTTGTAACCGTCCAGTTGCTCCGGCAAACCAACCACGGGCAACTCGATCTGCTCCACCGCCATTTCAAAGATCTGGTTCACCGGAACCTTCGCCGCCCATCGGCACTTGCGCGTCCGGGCCAACGTCAGTCCAGTTTGTATTGAAACGTCATGCACCTCGACATCGCGTTTCGTAGGCACATGCTGGAATCTCCAAATCGGTCGCCACAACAACCACAGAAATCCAAACATAGCGCCCATCACCAAACAGAAGGCCGCATAGGCCAGCAAAACAATCGGCAAGACTTCCGAGTCCGACTGACCGAGCACCCACTTGGAAATGGGCTGCCAAAAGATTGCACCCAGGATCAACGGCGTGACCCACGTTTCTGCAAACGCAATCTTTTCGGTTCGCTTGATCGTCGCTCTCTTCCACCCCAGAGAATTCAGCCGGTTGTAAAACGTCAGCCGCAGCCCCAAGTGACAGAACAAGACAACGGCCAGCAGCACGATGCGTGAAAACGGGTCCGAGAAAAAACTGTCCAAGCGATTGGCCGATGATTGAACTCGAGAAACGAACCCGTGAAACACGGTTGCCATCTGTGGCACAAAATCAAATGTCTTCGTCCAAGGAAAAGAATTGTGACCACCGGGAGACATCGTCAACCCGATGGGGCACCCAAACGATCCTGACAAACGATCACGGAAGTTGTTTCGGCCGGATCTCTTTCCACACTTGGCAGTTCTTCGGACTCAGTGCCTCTGCCCACGAAGAAATCTGGCAATCAAACACGGCCAATCCTGCCGTGGGAAATCCGCAAGCGTGGTCCAACAATTCGCTCGCCGCAGAACTGATCCCTGGATTGTGTCCCAACACAAGCAAGGTTTCTGGTGCGTTTCCAGGTTCGCGATTGGTTTCCGGCAACCACTCTTCCGTCGATCGAATCATCTGGAAAATCATGGACGCCGTCGCCAGATAAAGATCCGATGAAAAAAAGCTTGGAACGGGCGTCCCCCAGCGAGAATTCAAAAACGCGGCCGTCTCGCGAGTCCGCTTGGAATCAGAGGACAGCAAAAAATCGGGCTGGCAGCCCTGCTCCTCCATCCATCCGGCGATTCTCGGCGCATCGCGTCGTCCCCGAGCATTCAAGGGCCGTTCGTGATCCGACAAACTGGCGTCGGCCCAGTCACTTTTCGCGTGACGCATCAAAATCAATCGCATTCGGTTTCGATCAGTCGGAGGGAAGACAAAGCGGTTTGAACCCGCAAAAGAACATATAGTACGCACAGGTTCCCATCCCAATTTTCGGACTTCAAAACATGCGTGCAGCTTCTCTTTCCCAGTTCTTGCCCTTGGATTTTGATTCCTTCGCTCGATCCAAGTTGCTCACACTCGGGTTGATTTTCACCACCTCGTCGCTGGCATCCGCCGACGACTGGTCCGGCTGGATGGGTGATCAACGCGATGGGGTCTATCGCGAATCCGGCATTGTGGACTCCATTCCGGAATCAGGGCTGAAACTCAAATGGCGAGCCAAAATTGCCGGTGGATACGCAGGCCCCTCGGTTGCGGATGGGCGTGTGTTCGTTTTCGATTACGCACGCCGTCAAGGCGAAGCTTTCAACGACCCTGGCAAGCGAGCGGACCTGTCCGGTGACGAACGACTGATCGTCTTGGACGCTGAATCCGGCAAAGAATTGTGGCGGCATGAATACGAACGTCCCTACAGCATTTCCTATCCCGCGGGACCTCGCTGCACCCCCACCGTGGATGGCGACCGAGTCTACATCCTCGGAAGCGAAGGCGATCTACGATGCTTGTCGGTCACCGATGGCGAATTGATCTGGAGCCGAAATTTTGCCAGCGACTTCGGTGCGGAAGTGCCCATTTGGGGATTCTCTTCGCATCCATTGATCGAAGGGGACCTGCTCTACACGATGGTCGGCGGTGACGGACAAGGCGTGGTCGCGTTCGATAAAATGACCGGCGAAGTTCGCTGGAAACAACTCGACTGCAACGCGGGCTACGCCGCACCCTCGATTTTGAATCAGGGCGGTCAGAAAAAACTGCTGGTGTTCTCCCCCACCGGTGTGCACGGCTTGGACCTGATCAGCGGCGACCCCATCTGGAATGTTGAACTCAGCCCGATGTTCGATATGTCGATTGCGGTCCCTGCGGTTGAGGGCAATCGGATCTACGCCAGCGGGATCCGTACCGAATCGGTGATGTTCGAACTGAACGAAAACGCGACTGCCGCCACGGAACTTTGGCGTGGCGAACGAGATCACTCGGTCTTTTCCAGCAACAGCCCCGCCGTGTTCATGGACGGGGTGGTCTACGGGACTGATTGCAATGTCGGCGAACTGATTGCGTTTGATGCGGACAACGGCGACCGATTGTGGTCAACCTTCCAAGCCACCAAACCAGACGAAAAACGATTCATCAAACACGGCACTGCATTTTTGACTCGCTTGGGTGACTCCAACCGTTTCCTCATCTTCTCCGAAAATGGCGACTTGATGGTCGCGACTCTGTCCAAAGATGGTTTCGAAGAACATGGGCGTTTCCATGCGATCGAACCCACCGGCGAAGCCTTTGGCCGCTCAGTGGCGTGGACTCACCCTGCCTACGCGAACCAAACCGTTTTCATTCGGAACGACCAGGAAATCGTCGCCTACAACTTGGCAAAACCGGAGTGAGTTTCTGCCACCTGAATTCCAAAGTCCCGAAAAGCCTCGGTGTTCATCCACCGAGGCTTTTTCAATGGCTATCGACGATGATCTGGCCGACAAAAAGCCAAACGGCGGTGAATGCGATGCCCAAGGCGGTGTGAATTGCGTCAACGTTCATATTTGTCTCAAGCCGATGGCGTGATCTCGCGTGAAACACGAGACCGCGCATGGAAAACGGATACAAGGCCGTTTCCATGGCCTGAATTAAGCTGCCGCGATCATGCGGAAGCAGACGAATTCGTTTCATCGACACACAATGGAAGTGTGTCTTCTTGAGTTATCGGCATGGCTCCGAAACAATTCGATGAAAAATCGCCGCGCCCGCACAAATTGACTCAACCGAACACCCGCCCCCAAACAACACACTGAGCAAACCGATGAAGTACTGGTTGATGAAGACGGAACCGAACACGTTCAACATCGATGATTTGGCTGAGCAACCCGACCAAATCACTTGCTGGGAAGGCGTCCGCAACTACCAAGCTCGCAATTTGCTCCGGGACGAGATCGAAGAAGGCGATCGAGTCCTGTTCTATCACTCCGCTTGCAAAACGCCTGCGGTCGTTGGACTGGCGACCGTTTCTCGCGGCGGCTATCCCGACCACCATGCCTGGGACAAAAAGAGCCATTACTTCGACCCCAAAAGCACCCCCGACTCACCGACCTGGTTCATGGTCGACATTCAACTTGAAAAGAAACTGGACCGCCCGGTCACCCTGGCTGAACTCCGAGAAGAAGCCACTCAGGCGGGCAGCCCCCTGGTGGACATGATGTTGTTGCGAAAAGGCAGCCGACTTTCTGTCCAACCGGTGACCAAGAAGCAGTTTGACCGCGTCATCAAATTGTCAAAGAAATGAACCGCTAAGGCGGAGACCATCGAATTCCCAGCAATCCAGTTCGACTGCGATCAATCCGTGAAGTCGATTCGCTCCCCCGATCCATCCCACTTGGGCGTGGGGTGTTCGATCTCGCCCTGCCGAACACGTTGTTTTTCCGACAGCAACCGCAGGTGCTCCCTCAGAAACAATTTCGGCAAACTCTGGTCCGCCCGTCTCAATCGGTAAGCGATTCGCCCTTTGCGGCGAACGAAGTACATGCCGATCACTTCTCCCACAAACAGATCCCGCTCCATTCCGAGCCCGATCGTTTCGACTTCATCCCCCAAATCCAAGTCCTCTGCCTTGATTTGCAACCACAGGGCCGGCCGCAACCGAAACGCCCATTTCCCATAGCAACAGTGGTAGTAGGTGCCATCGAAAGAATCGCGTCGGATGACGCGTTCGCTAGGCAAAAGCTTCGAAACGACGGGGAGATCGTCCGGATGAATCCACCCCTGACCGTCTTCCGGCCAACGCGGATAAATCCCGTACTGTGGAAATTCAATCAAGGCATCGCTCTTGGGATCCAATGAAATCGACCGTGCCCTCGCGATTCACGTGAGAACTGGAACACGACCACCGATTTTAACAAACCAGACCGAGCTTTCGTGCGTCTGACTCATGAACCACTCGCGCTCAGAGCGATGCCTGCCCCGATCAAGAGAAATTCTCGAGACGCTCTTCGATCGTTGTCCTCCAACTTCGATGCACCGAAGACTGCATTGTGGGGTTGGAGACTGTCCGGCGGATTTGGTTCAATATGAGCAAAGTCAGCTGCCCCTCCGCGAGCGGCTCCCTCCATTCTCCCTTTAAAAGTGTGCCATGACTGTTCGTGCTTTCGTTTTGTCGCTGGTTGGAATTTCAACCTTCGGTTTGACTGCAGGCCCCGCCTCCCCATCCTTTGCGGCGGATCCCGCCCAAGGAGAGGTCACTCACAAAGTGTATTTCGATGTCTCGATTGGCAATGAACCAGCGGGAAGGATCGTGATCGGGTTGTTCGGGAAAGATGTCCCCAAGACAGCCGAAAACTTCCGTGCGTTGTCGACAGGCGAAAAAGGCGAAGGGAAAGCGGGCATCCCCTTGGATTTCGAAGGCAGCGCGTTTCACCGTGTCATTCCCGGGTTCATGCTGCAAGGCGGTGACTTCACCGCAGGCAACGGAACCGGTGGCGAGAGCATTTACGGAGAAAAGTTTGCGGATGAGAACTTCAAATTCCAACACACCACCCCGGGTCTGCTGAGCATGGCAAACGCCGGTCGAAACACCAACGGCTCCCAATTCTTCATCACCGTTGCCGCCACCCCCTGGCTCGATGGCAAACACGTTGTCTTCGGTCGCGTGGTGGAAGGCATGGACGTCGTCAAGAAAGTCGAAGCCCAAGGCAGCCAATCCGGTCGCACTCGCCAATTGATCAAGATCACCGAAGCCGGCGAAGTGAAATAACAGCAAACCTCCGTTTGGAACGGCATCCAACGCCTCTCCACACAAACGCACGCGTCGTCGACTTGGAATCTTGCTCCAAGTCGACAACGCGTTTTTTTATGCTCACGCAACATCGCTCGCCTGAGGAACAGCTGACTCAATCGACAACCACGATCCAGCCACCTCCGTGATAGACTGGTGGCTACCGTGAAACACGCCTCTGTTTTCTCCAACCCGACCGAGTCTCCATGGGTTTCGGAAACCGTTTTCAAGCTCTCTTCCAAATCGCGAGCCAATGGCCGTGGCTCTTGCTGGTTTTGGTGAGTTTGCCATTGGTGGTCGCGGCATTTTGGTTGCGGATCTACCCCACCCGTCGCTGGGTGGCTCTGCTGGGTACGAGTGTTGTCCTCAGTGTCGCGGTGGTCTTCTTTCCTAGCCTCTTGGTCGTCCTTGGATTGTTCGACGGATTGGTCGTCACAGTCACCGCAATTGACGGCCTTCTCCATCTCTTTGCCACCAAAAAGATGCTCGGAAACGGCTTGACCGTGGAACGAAGCGTCTCTCGGACCGGTTCGCTCGGGGTCCCGCTGGACAGCTCCCTCTCGCTGCAAAACCACACTCAGATGCGAATGAAAGGCGTCCTTCGTGACGACGTTCCAAACTCCTTCGTATCAGATCCCGAAGAACACCAGTTGGATTTGCCCCCCGGATTGCAATTGCAACTTCGTCGAAAACTCACGCCTCACCGACGAGGTGCCTTCCAGATGGATCGCGTCGATCTCAAACTCATCAGCCCTCTGGGACTGTGGCAGCGACATATTTCTCGCACCCTCGAAAGCCCGCTGAATGTCTTTCCCGACATGAAACAACTGTCGGACTACGCCTTGTTGGCTCGAACCGATCGCTTGAGCCTGATCGGAGTTCGGAGAACTCGTCGAATCGGGCAAGACAGCGATTTCGAACGACTTCGCGACTACACACGCGATGACAGCTATCGCCACATCGATTGGCGCAGCACCGCTCGCCGAAACAAACTCACCGTCCGACAATTTCAAAGCGATCAAAGCCAACGCCTCATCTTTCTGCTCGATTGCGGCCGAATGATGACCAACCAAAGAAACGGCTACTCCCTTCTCGATCACGCACTCAATTCCATCTTGATGATGTCATACGTGGCACTCCATCAAGGCGATTCTGTCGGGATGATCTGTTTCAGTGACACGATCCACGCCTATCTCCCACCCAAGGGCGGGGCCAGCCAGATGAATCGCTTGCTTCAAGCCGGTTTTGACCAATTCCCGCGAATGGTTGAATCCCGCTACGACCAAGCCTTTCTGTACCTCAATTCCCACTGCAAACGACGCTCTCTCGTCACCCTGACCACCAACATCGTCGACGAAGTCAACGCAGAAGTGGTCGCCGACCATCTCACCAACCTGACCGGCACCCACTTGCCCCTCGCAGTTGTGCTCCGCGACCGAGAAATGTTCGATGCGGCAGACTACCCCGCGGAAATGCTGCAGACCGCTGGAAACGTCCAGCACTCCAACATGCTCGACGAAACTCGGACCTACCGTGCCGCCGCCGCGGCCGAAATGCTCGTTTGGCGGGAAGAAGTCCTCTCAGGGCTCCGGCACAAAGGAGTTCTAGTCGTCGACGCCTTCCCAGACGAACTCAGCGCCCCCATGGTCAACCAATACTTGCAGGTCAAAGCCAAACACCTGCTCTAACGATTGCAACAAACGCAACAGAAACGGCGGTCGAGGCGACGAAATCTCTCTCCCTCATCCGCACCCACTCCCAAAGCCGATTCCTTTGGATGTCTACCAAACCAAAAGACAAGTCAAACGGAGCGTGATCGGATGTGGAGAAGTCTCTTTTTAGCCGTCGGAATCATGATGGTGATCCTGGGCGTTGAAACCATGCTCATCGACTCCGCCACCGTCTACGCAGCTGCCGAATCCAGTGCTGCTGAGTTCATGGATCCGGGAGTGACTCCCGCCCAAACCACCAAGGTCTGGACCCCAACCGAGCGATTTCCTTGGGTGATGCTCGCAGTCGGTGCCGTGGTCATCCTCTACGCCATCACCCTTCCCAAACGCTGGGGACGAAGCGGAGACTGAAACCGGTCTTTCGACTGACTGAAAACCGAAAACGCCACGCATCAACCCGATGATCGTGGCGTTTTTGCTGCGCAATCAGAATCAGAATACTGACGCAGGCATCAATCCAAGCAAAACGCCGCAACGAACCAGACAATCAAACGCGGCCAGGCTATCCGAGCAATCGAAAGACAAGAACCACACTGGCGTGCTCCGCCCGATTCAACGCCCCAAAGGGGAAAACAGGTCGCCGCAACGTGCATCCAGGGTCCAAGCGATCCCGAAACCGCCGAACTCAAATCAAGCCACCTCAGCGAAGCGTGCCCGATCAGTCGTAGTGGACGAGGCCACGAGTCCTTGGATTTGACGCCAGTTCAGGACTCCTGGCCTCGTCCACTACCCAAAAACAAGTCGTGACAGACCACTAGCCACTAGCCACTAGCCACTAGCCACTAGCCACTAGCCACTAGCCACTAGCCACTGACAACTGACAACTGACAACTGACAACTGACAACTGACAACTGACAACTGACAACGGGCAACGGGCAACTGGCAACTGGCAACTGACAACTGACAACTGGACACGGAACTCGCGCATTCGGTGCGCGCATAAAAAAACCCTCCTGAGAAAACTCAGAAGGGTTTTTAAAAATCCGGCAAGACCTACTTTCACGCTGGTGGGCACTATCATCGGCTCTGAAAGCTTGACTACTGTGTTCGGAATGGGAACAGGTATAACCTTTCAGATATGATCGCCGGAAAGACCTCACGACGAATGTTTCGCCGCCGTAAGGCCAGTTGTTTGGTAGTTGAACAAGTTAACTTCTTGAAGCCGATCCGATTGGACCGCATGAGTGCGGGATATCGGTGGCCAAACTTTCGCCCGTTAGTATTGGTTTGCTTAATGCATTACTGCACTTACACGTCCAACCTATCAACCTGGTAGTCTTCCAGGGGGCTTTCGACTAATGTCTACGAATCCTTATCTCTGGGCGGGCTTCACGCTTAGATGCTTTCAGCGTTTATCCTTTCCGAAGTTAGCTATCCAGCCATGCCGCTAGCGCGACAACTGGTACACCAGAGCTTCGTCCAACTAAATCCTCTCGTACTAAAGTTGAATCCCATCAAGATTCGAACGCCCACGGCAGATAGGGACCGACCTGTCTCACGACGGTCTGAACCCAGCTCACGTACCACTTTCATTGGCGAACAGCCAAACCCTTGGGAGCTTCTACACCCCCAGGATGTGATGAGCCGACATCGAGGTGCCAAACCGCATCGCCGCTGTGGACGCTCGGATGCGATAAGCCTGTTATCCCCGGAGTACCTTTTATCTGATGAGCGATAACCCTTCCATTCGGGATTACCGGATCACTAAGGCCAACTTTCGTTCCTGCTCGACTTATGAGTCTCGCAGTCAAGCACACTTATACCTTTACGCTCTACGCCTGATTGCCGACCAGGCTGAGTGTACCTTTGCACTCCTCCGTTACTCTTTGGGAGGAGACCGCCCCAGTCAAACTGCCCGACTGACACTGTCCTTTGCCCCGTTTCAGGGGATCAAAGTTAGAATTAAAATATGACCAGGCTGGTATTTCAACAACGACTCCCTCTACACTAGCGTGCAAAGTTCAAAGTCTCCCAGCTATCCTACACAAGACATATCTCAACCCAATAGCAGCCTACAGTAAAGGTTCACGGGGTCTTTCCGTCTAACCGCGGGTATGTGGCATCTTCACCACAACTACAATTTCACCGGGTCGGTGGTTGAGACAGTGCTCCAATCGTTACGCCTTTCATGCAGGTCGGAACTTACCCGACAAGGAACTTCGCTACCTTAGGACCCTCATAGTTAGGGCCGCCGTTTATTGGGGCTTCGGTCGCCAGCTTCGTCCCGAAGGACTAACCGTCTTCCTTAACCTACCAACACCGGGCAGGCGTCAGTCTCTATACATCCACTTGCGTGTTAGCAGAGACCTGTGTTTTTGATAAACAGTCGTTAGAGCCGATTTTCTGTGGCCTCCAACAGCGTGAACCGTCGGAGGCGCCCCTTATCGCGAACTTACGGGGCCATTTTGCAGAGTTCCTTAACCACCGTTCTCCCGAGCGCCTTAGAATTCTCATCTCGCCTACCTGTGTCAGTTTTAGTACGGTCACAGGGCACATAACTTAGCGGCTTTTCTTGGACGTCCTTCCAATGACTTCGAGAACTTGGATGCTCTCGAGCTCAACCTTGGCTTATGTCAGGTCATTTATCCCCCAACACCTCAGTTTTCGCTACGGACATTTCTATTCGTACCGCTCACTTTCTGGACGCCGTCCCCGCATCGAAGTACCCTTGTGGCGAAGGAATATTGACCTTCTATCCATCGTCTACGCCTTTCGGCCTCGACTAAGGTACCGGCTAACCCTGGGCGGATTTACCTTCCCCAGGAAACCTTAGGCTTTCGGCGAACAGGATTCTCACCTGTTTTATCGTTACTCATTCCGGCATAATCACCCGATGACCCCGACACCGCTCGTTACCGTACGGCTCGTATCTGGTCATCGGCGCTCTCCTACCACTCTAGATAAATCTAGAATCCGCTGCTTCGGTGTACTACTTACTCCCGTTCATTATCGGCGCAGAAATGCTCGACTGGTAAGCTGTTACGCACTTTTTAAATGGTGGCTGCTTCTAAGCCAACATCCCAGCTGTCACGGCACTTCAACTTCCTTAGTGACTAAGTAGTACTTCGGGACCTTAGCAGGCGATCTGGGTTGTTTCCCTCTCGACCCTGGAGCTTATCCCCCAGGGACTGACTGCCGAGATAATTTTACCGGTATTCGGAGTTTGGTTCGGTGGGGTACCCTTGGAAGGGCCCCCATCCGATTCAGTATCTCTACCCCCGGTAAATAGTGGCTCGACGCTATCCCTCAAGATATTTCGGAGAGAACGAGCTATCTCCTGGTTTGATTACACTTTCAGTCCTCCCCACAGGTCATCCCCTCAGTTTTCAACCTAAGTGGGTTCGGTCCTCCACGCAGTTTAACCCGCGCTTCAACCTGCCCATGGGTAGATCACACAGGTTTCGCGTCTGCAGCAACCGACCAACGCCCTATTCAGACTCGGTTTCCCTTGGGCTTCGTTCCGTCAGAACTTAACCAAGCCGGTTACCACAACTCGCCGGATCATTATGCAAAAGGCACGCCGTCACACATTAAAATAGTGCTCCGACCGCTTGTAGGCACATGGTTTCAGGTTCACATTCCTCCCCTAGCAGGGGTTCTTCTCACCATTCACTCACGCTACTGGTTCGCTATCGGTCGTTAGAGAGTATTTAGCCTTACGGGATGGTCCCCGCGGATTCAGTCCAGGTTTCACGTGACTGGACCTACTCAGGTGCTTCTAAGGTGAGACAATATTTTCGCGTACGGGGCTGTCACCCTCTGTGGCCGACCGTTCCAAGTCGTTTCACTAACACGTCTCAATCCCATATTGAAGTCCTACAACCCCGAGAAGGAAACCTTCTCGGTTTGGGCTATTCCGATTTCGCTCGCCGCTACTGACGGAATCGATTTTTCTTTCTATTCCTCTGGTTACTTAGATGTTTCAGTTCACCAGGTTGTTACATACACACCTATGTATTCAGTGTGCTGTTGTCGGGAACCCCGGGATCATCGCTTGTGTGTCAACTTCCCCAGGCTTTTCGCAGACTTCCACGCCCTTCTCCTTCTAACGCCAAGACATCCCCCATGTGCCCTTAATAGATTGGCCACCGAAATCCCGAACTCAAAACGCAGACCCGAACCACACCCTCTTGCGAGAGCATCGAACTGGCACAACATCTTGGTTTCAAGCTTCAGTGCTATCTAGTTAACGATATCACACAGTGGCTCAACACTTCTCATCGAGAAGCTGCTGAACCGCTCAAGAATCCAATCAGAATCAAATCACTGCCGTCAGTTTCTTTCGAAACTCTCTTGCAGCGACGCTTCCGAAGAACTTATTACCCTACTGACAAATGCTCCTGAACCCCGGAAAAAGGTTCACTCACATCCGTCGCATGGTGCTCTTTTCAGATGCCAACTACCAAACAACCAAATTTTCAAAAATCAATTTCCCGGATGCTCGCTAGGCGAGGACCCGAGAGACGCTGCTAAAAACAGCCGGTCAATCTCTTGCGTTGAGCGTTAGAGATCAGCCGGTCGCTTTTAAGCGAGCGAGGAAGTTAGCGACTTGCTAACTTCGAGTCAAGGGGAAGAAGCGATGAATTTTTAAAAAGTTTCAAAGCTGACTTCAACTTGTTTGCCGCGTTGCAGACCTTTGCTCAACCCTTTGAAAGAGTGTCGCAGAGACTTGCTCAGCGGCGGGACAGGAAAGATAGCGAGCCGGCGATTCTGGTCAACCCCGTCTTGTCTCATTTCTGAAGAAAACTTTGATTCTTCGTGAAGTGTTTCAGACGGAAGCGTCTCAGAAGCAAACCGGGACTTCTCATCCCTGCTTGTTTCCAGTCACCCGCAGTGAGCGGGTGTCTTTCAACTTTCGGCTTTCCTCACCCTCTGACTTGAGTCAGTTTGTGATTTCAACCAAGTGGAGGTAGACGGACTTGAACCGACGACATCCTGCTTGCAAAGCAGGCGCTCTCCCAACTGAGCTATACCCCCGTGGTGTTGAGCTCCGAGGAGGAAGGGTGACGTTCCGTTTCAGAACGGGAACCTCACCCTGCCACCTCGAACCTCGAGTGGGCGTGCCAGAACTCGAATCTGGGACCTCGTCGTTATCAGCGACGCGCTCTAACCAACTGAGCTACACGCCCGTCAGGCCCACAGGACCTGATGGTTTCCGCCTCGCTTTCGTGAGGCGGGTCGGAAGTTTAGGAAGTTTTGGTTTGTTGTCAAACGCACTTTGGCCATGTTTTTGACCAATTCCTTCATTTCCGCGAGTGTTTTTTTCGGCTTCATCCACAGGAAGTCTTGAATCAACGTTCCCCCAGACGGCCAAATTCAGCCAAAATGCTTGTCCGCGGTCCGTGTCGTTCGGATCCAACACTCCATTTCGATGTGCAAGTCAATCAGAAGGATTTGTTTAGCTGCCATGAGTAAACACAACCGTTTTCCCGCGCCCTGGTCGATTCGAGGCTTCGTCCTCGGGGGCGGTTCGCTCGTCCTTTCCAGCCTATTGGCGACAACAGCATCCGCAGCTCCTCCTTCCGCCGCCGCCGCATTGGGGCTGAAACCGGTTCAGGACGGTGTGGAATTCGAACAAGTCGAATCGGGCGATGTCGAAAAATGTGAGGTTCGCGACATCGAACGAGATGACTGGTCGGGATGGGAAGTCATCGCCGGCGATGGCACCGTGCTGCGACGCTTCGCCGACACCAACGGCGACAAAAAGGTCGATCTGTGGTGCTATTTCCAGTTCGGCGTCGAGGTCTATCGCGATGTCGATGCGAATTTCAACGGCAAGGCGGACCAATACCGCTGGATGGGAACCGGAGGGACTCGCTGGGGCATCGACGAAAACGAAGATGGCCAAATCGATCGCTGGAAGATGATCTCAGCCGAGGAAACCACCCGAGAGTTGGTGGAATCATTGGCCAATTCCGATGGCAACCGCTTTGTCACACTGCTGGCGTCCCCCAAAGAACTGCAATCCGCCGGCCTGACCGGCGAACGCCTGGAAAGCTTGGTCAAAAAGGCCTCGCGAGCCGCTTCCAACTTCAAAAAGTTCGCTGCCACCCAACGTGCCATTGGCCCAAAATCGCAATGGATCCAGTTCGCCGCGGCGACTCCCGGGATCGTTCCCGCAGATGACATCGGGGTCAAAAAAGACGTGATGGCATACGAAAACGCCGTGGCCATGTACGAGTCCAATGGCCAATCGGGCCAAATGCTGGTCGGCACCGTGATCCGCATCGATGACACATGGAAATTGGTCGACCTGCCCGTCCTGGCCGAAACAGGCGAGCCAATTGCCCAGTCCAACGGCAATTTCTTCACCCCCGGTGGCATGGCCAACACAGGCGCTGGCATCTCATCGGCCGGGAACTCGAAGACACAAGAATTGGTCGGTGCGCTCGAAGCGGTTGACTCGCAAATGGTTGGCGAAGGCGATCCCAAAGCCCTCGCAACGCTGAACGAACGCCGTGCCGACATCGTTGAAAAACTGATCGCTGCCGCGGAAACTCCCGCCGAACGCGAAACCTGGACGCGACAATTGGTCGACACCGTCAGCGTGGCGACCCAGAGCGGAACCTACCCAGGTGGCCTGAAACGACTGAAAACGTTGGCCGCTTCGTTCCGCGATTCCAAGGGCGCCCAGTCCGACGCCATGCGGGCGTACACCGAGTATCAATTGATCGGAACCGAGTACATCGCTCGCCAAACCGGGGACGCCGACTTCGCGGAAAACCAGGTTTGGTGGTTGGAACAACTGACCGAATTTGCCGATCAGTACCCCCAAGCACCGGAAACGGCCGCCGCGAAACTGCAATTGGCACTCAGCAAAGAATTTGAGGACAAAGAAGCCGAAGCCCTTCGGTTTTACAAAGAGGTCGCCAAAGATTTCCGCGGCACCGAAGCCGCCGAGCGCGCCGCTGGTGCGGTTCGTCGACTGGAATCCGAAGGCAAAGAAGTCGACCTCGAAGGCCGCACGGTCCAAGGCAAAGCCTTTCGCTTGAGTGCTCTTCGCGGCCGCCCGGTCGTGCTTCATTACTGGGCGACTTGGTGCGAACCCTGCAAGAACGACATGAAATTGCTGCGTGGCCTGCAAGCTCGCTATCAACGCGCCGGCCTGCAAATCGTGGGCGTCAACATCGACAACCAACTGGGACAAGCGTCCGAATTCCTGAAGACCAACGCCTTGCCGTGGGTTCACCTGCACGAAGATGGTGGACTGGAAAGCAGCCCCTTGGCCAAGCAATTTGGAGTGCAAACGCTACCAACCACGATGCTGATCGATTCCAAAGGACGCGTGGTCGACCACAACATCGGTGCCGCCGAACTGGATGACGCCATCGAGAAATTGCTGAAGTAGACGTCGCTGTCACAGTCGAATTTCAATCGGTGAGCAACCTTGGTTGCTCGCCGATTTTTTTTGCGCAGGCAGGCATTTCCAACCCAAGAAACCCTCGGTTCAGGCCGCCAACGACGCTCAGGCGGCGTCGCCAACCACCAAACCGGCTTCGGTGATTCGGTACGGAACGATCGATTCCTCGCAGAAACTGCCACGATGTTTCGCGACACAGAGCGCCCGCCCCATCTTGTTTCCGTCGCGCGTTTTGCCCATCAGGATGATCGTGTTGGCATTGGACAACACATCCCCGCTCTGGATCGGCCGAGAGATCAAATCATCCAACATCACCTCGTGCGAGGTCGCTAGCAGCAGACTGCCAAGCTCCTGATGGTCGTATCCATGAGCCTGGATCGACTCCGCGTTCTCTCGAAAATGAACGCGAAACAGATCTCGGGCCAGCCAATCGTGCTCTTTGCGAAGGATCTGATTCTGAATGTATTCGATCAACTCGAACTGAATCGATTCAGCTGCCCGATCGACCGGCTCCACCCCATCGATCACCACTCGCCGGACCCCATGGGCAAAGTTGCCATAGAAAAACGCGATCGCGCGGTCCAGTTTTTTGGCCCGCTCGGACGACCAGCGACGCCAATCGTCGGCGTCCATGTCCGTGGAAGTCACTCGGCGGCCGGAATCGCGAAACAGATGCATGCTGTCGCGAC
Organism: Rhodopirellula islandica; assembly: GCF_001027925.1. Taxonomy (NCBI): domain Bacteria; kingdom Pseudomonadati; phylum Planctomycetota; class Planctomycetia; order Pirellulales; family Pirellulaceae; genus Rhodopirellula; species Rhodopirellula islandica. The sequence goes on from NZ_LECT01000038.1 coordinate 175,490, forward strand.
GCATTTTTTCGCGGTTCCACACTTCACTCAACGCAACCGGTTCGTCTGCCGAAGCCTCGGACAATTGCCACTCGACCAAACGCTTGGCGTACTCGGAGTGGTTTTGCGAATCCCCTCTTGAGGTCAAGTCAAACACGATGCCGCGTTCGCCTTCCTGGGTTTGCCCTTGCTTGGCGAACTGAATCCCGAGCTGCGTTTTACCGATTCCAGTTGCTCCCAGCACGACCGTCATCGTTCCGGGCAACAGGCCTCCTCCCAGCATCTCATCCAAAGCGGGAATACCTGTATGCAATCTCTGACTCATGGTGCGTCCATTCTCGCGGGGTTTTACGGATTCAAAAGCAGATGCTCGGCAGCGATTCGTCCGCTGTCCATGGCCCCCTGAATGCTGGGCGTCTGACAGTGATCGCCCGCGATCCACACCCCTGCCCTACCCTGCCCTGCCCCGCTGTCGTCTGCGGAAGGAGCTGCACCCGATGACATTTCGGGTAGAGACACATTGCCGTCTCCTAAGTTCGCCCGCCGCCAATCTTCCCACGCAGGTGATTTCACCACCGTGTCCAGTGACATTTTCGGTAGCGAATAGGGAACTCGAAAAACACGCAGCAGTCTCCACCGCATCGCCTCTTCCCCGAACCAATCCTTCAATTGCGATCTCACTCGAGCATCCAGGGCCTCGTCGTCCAGACCGTCCGCTGGCTCATGATCGCTGTCGACGCTGATCGAAACCAACGCCTTGCCAGGCGGCGCGTACGACGGCGCCACATCGCTCAACACCACGGCACTCTGAATCGGCCCCGACTCATCGCCTCGCAACATCAGCAACCGATGCGAATCCGGTGATTGTTCGGCCGAGTAATACAAATTGGTCGTTCCGAACCAGGGCGTCGCGATGGACTCCATCCCCAACAATCTCGCCGCCGCACTCGCAGGCGTCGCGATCACCAGGTGCCGGCACATCACCGCCGTCCCATCGGACAACACCACTCGGTGCCTGGCATGACCTGGCAACTCACTCCCAACCGCGGCCCGCTCCGATTCCGAAAGCGACTCGATGGATTTCACGGTCGTACGAAATTGCACCGATCCTCGCGGCAACGATTCTGCCAACTGCCGGGGAATCGCCGCCATTCCATCCGCGGGAACGGCAATCTCGCCACGGGCAAACATCCGAAACACAAACTCCAACATCCGGCTGGACACCGAAAGCGACTCATCCAAGAACACCCCGCCCAAAAACGGACGGAAGAACTGGTCAATGATTCGTTCACTGAAACCCTCCGCTTGCAAGCGATCCATGGTCGATGACGCTGGTCGCTCGTACAAATCCGACAAGGAACCACGCAAGCTGTCCCGACGCAATTTCGCGATCCGCAGCTTGTCCGCCAAGGAACCAACGGGATTCATCGCCGACGGGATCGCTTGCCCCGGTCTTCGCCAGGGATCTCCCAAAACCCGAAACTGACCGTTTTGGCGGATCAAGGCCCCAGGTTCGAAGGGACGCAACCGCAGCCCGTCATAATCCAGAAAACGCCGGCAGGCGGGATACGCCGTGAGCAGAACTTGAAAGCCATGGTCCAGCGTGAACCCGTCGACCACGTCACTGCGAACGCGACCACCCACCCGATCGGTCGCTTCCAAAATCCGAAATTCGCGGCCCGCCTCTGCCAACACGCGACCGCACGTCAGCCCAGCCAATCCTCCACCGATGATCAACGTTTCCGTGAATGATTTGTCGGTGAATGATTCCGAATCACTCATATCAGGTGGTAACCCTTGGCGGTCAGTTTTTGAGTCAACGCTCGCTTGGCGGCGTAGTCGCCGTGCACCAATCGAATCTCCTTGGGTGCATCGGCCATCCCGTCGACCAACGCGATCAAATCTTGCTGATCGCCGTGCGCTGAATAACCGGTCAACTGATGCGTTTTGGCTCGCACATCGTATCGGCGACCATCCAAACGCACCCAGTCGCTCCCGCGAGAGATGTGATTTCCCGGCGTGCCTCCCGCTTGATAGCCCGCAAACACGATGTCGGTCTCTTCTTGGCCAATGAACTCTTTGAGGTAATTGACCACCCGCCCTCCCGTGCACATGCCACTTCCGGCAATCACCACCGCGGGCAGTTTGTGCTGGGACAAGTACCGAACTGTTTCTTTGTGTTCGGTGTGGCTGCCGACCGTCGTCAGGTTTTCGAACACCAGCGGTTGATCGTCGGTTTCCAGTGTCACCTGAGCCTCTTCGCCCCAGTGCGATTTCATTTCCTTGTACAGCGCGGTGAAACGCGAGGCGAGTGGCGAATCGACGATCACATCGACTCGTTTCATCAGCGTTCGATGTTCCGTCTCTTGAATGCGTTCAAAGATGGCGTTGAGCTCATACAACAACGCCTGGGTACGCCCCAGCGAAAAGGCCGGCACGATGGTCACGCCCGAATCATCCAGTGTTCGCCGAATGACTGCCTCCAGTTCCGCTTGCCGATCGGCCTTGGGTGGATGCAACCGATCCCCGTAAGTGCTTTCGAGCACCAACAAATCCGCTCGCTCTGGACTGACCGGCGGATTCAAAAGCGGGTTGGTTCCCGCTCCCACATCACCACTGAAAACAGCCCGCCGACCGTCCGCCAATTCGATCTCGAACATGGTCGACCCCAGCACGTGACCGGCCGGCAACAACCGGACCTTCACCCCGCCGGGACAGTCATGCCACTGATGGTAAGGGAGCGGCACCAACAGCTTTCGAATTTTCCCCAGAAACTGCTTGATCAGCCGCTTGGAACGCGTGAACCCAATCTTCAAGGCGTCTTCCATCACCAGCGGCAACAACTTCGCCGTCGGAACACTGCACAGGATGGGATGGCTGAATCCCGCCGCCAACAAATAGGGAATCCGGCCCGCGTGATCGATGTGCACGTGAGTCAGCAACAGTGCCTGGATCCCTCGGAGCGAAAACTCGATCTCAGGGTTGGGCCTCTTCCGAGCGTCCTCGCCTTGGAACAAGCCACAGTCAACCAACAAACTCTTGGAATCATCGACCCAAAGTTGGTGACAAGAACCAGTGACACCGTCGTGTGCACCGTGGTGAACCAATTTCATAAGCGACATCAGAAGCAAGACAAGGAGAAACAACGCGAGCGGTCCGTCACATCACCGCAGCAGTTTACCACGCGGGGAATGGGTCGAGGGCCCGCAGCGAGATCCCGCCCGATGACCAAACGTGTCACGCCTCCGTCCGATGTCTTGGGTGTCGCCGCTTCTCCCCCCTTCGAAACACCCCAGGACACCTCCCATGGCCAAGTTTTACGTGCAATCAGGTACTTTCCGCAGTGTTGTCGCCGCTGACTCGGCTCGCAAAGCCGCTTTGTGGGCGGTCCACCAAGTCATGCAGCAAGTCCTGCCGACGGACGAAGACAACGACTCACTGCCCGCATCCGGGACCAACAACAACCCCGCCAGCCAGTCGCCAGACTGCCAGTCCCCCGCCAGCCAGCCCGCTGGATCCACGCCGGTCGCGGTCCTGGACGGCCGAGTCCGAATCAGTGAACGCGGTTACGATCGCAACGACTGCGCCGAGATGCCGACCATGGAAGTCGTCGCGGAGTGGAACCAGATGGTGCTCACCCTCGATCGACTGCAACAAATGATGCGGCGTGCGTGATTTCCTCGAATTCCGCCGTGCGCGTTTTCGAAACAGATTTACGCAGCGGCGCAAGACTCGATCCAAGTCGGTTGCTAGCCTATTTCGAATCCCACACGGCTTCGACGATTGCCTTGGGTTGGGACAGTCTCTCTCAACAGACCTCCCCACCCCAAGACGGTTGTGGATCCGATCCCCCTTTTCACGAACTCGTGATCGATGGAGATCCAGTTGTTAACCCAGCATCGACGAATCGCTCTGCTCACCGATGGTGCCTCCACGCCGTTCCTGGCCAAGACCGCCATCAGCCTGTTGCGTTATCGCAGCCCTGACATGGTTGCGGTGATCGACCAAGAGCATGCGGGCAAAACCTCAGCGGAACTGTTCGGTGCAGGCGACGCCCCCATCGTCACTCAGTGGTCGCCCGAATTGGACTGCGATGCGATCTACATCGGCATCGCCCCTCCCGGAGGCAAACTCCCCCACGCCTGGCGTCCTCAACTGGAAGCCGCCATTCGTGCGGGCGTCGATGTGGTTTCAGGACTTCACGACTTCCTTTCCGAAGACAGCGAATGGTGTCACCTCGCGAAGCAGTCGGGGTCTCAAATCATCGATGTCCGCAAGAACCACTGGAAAGAAACTGCCACCGGGAAACCCTTCCGTGAAGAGTGCGTTCGCATCCATGCAGTCGGGCACGATTGCAGCATCGGCAAGATGGTCACGACAATCGAAATCGATCGAGGCCTTCAAGCCGCAGGCAAATCGTCCCGCTTCCTCGCAACTGGCCAAACCGGAATCATGATTTCCGGCCGCGGCGTTCCCGCGGACTGTGTCGTCTCCGACTTCGTCAACGGTGCCGTCGAATACCTGGTGCGTGACAACGACGACGCGGATTTCCTGATCGTGGAGGGACAAGGCAGCATTTCCCACCCGGCCTATTCCGCGGTCACCCTGGGCTTGCTGCATGGCTGTGCCCCACAGGGATTGGTGTTCTGCTACGAAGCCGGTCGCAGCGAAGTCAAAGGATTCGATGGTTGTGCCATCCCACCGCTCGAGCAACAGATGCAGGCAATCGAACAACTCGCGAATTTGCGTGGACCTTCCAAGTTCATCGGTGTTTCAATCAACACTCGAAACCTGTCGCTTGAAGATGCCAAACGCGAAGTGGAACGAGCCGAACATCGATTCGGTTTGCCGGCCTGCGACGTTTACCGCGACGGTGCTGACAAACTGGTTCAAGCCGCGTTGGAACTGCAAACCGCATGCGTTCCCAGCGCCCTGCAGGAGACCGACGCGTGACACTGACCATGTATCCAATTCGCTTGCCCCTGCGAGACCCGTTCACAATCTCGCGAGGAACCATCACGCACCAAGACAGCCTGGTCGTCGCGTTGGAACATGGCGGGATCACGGGCTACGGCGAAGTCACCGCCAACGACTACTACGGGCACACGCTTTCCGCGATGAGCGATGCTCTAAAAAGCCTGAGCGAGGACGATCTGGCGATGTGTTGTGAGCACCCGCCGGAGAACCATTGGCAGCGTCTATCAGAGCAACTCGGCGGTGACATGTTCTCGCTGTCAGCACTGGACATGGCCAGCCACGACTGGCACGCACGAAGTTCCGGATCGACGCTTTGGCATTACTGGGGACTGACATGGAACCCCGATCTGCAATCCAGCTTCACGATTGGCATCGATTCGATGGAAGAGATGCGGCGAAAGCTGGACGCCGACTCCGGCTGGGACCTCTACAAGATCAAACTGGGCACCGAATACGACCTGGAAATCATCCGCCAACTTCGTCAATGCACCACGGCGACTTTTCGCGTCGATGCGAATTGCGCCTGGTCGGCTCAACAGACAATCGACTACTCAAAAGAACTTCGGCACTTGGGCGTTCAATTCATCGAACAACCCCTGCCCCGCTCCGCCGATCCCGCTGACAAGCAACGCGTGTTCGAAGAATCATCGCTTCCAATCATCGCGGATGAAGACTGCCAAACCGAAGCCGACTTGAAAACTTGCTTCGAATTCTTCCACGGAATCAACGTCAAACTTTGCAAGTGCGGCGGGCTGACCCCGGCTCGCAAGATGCTGACCGAAGCCAAACGGCACGGCAAACTCACGATGGTGGGCTGCATGGTGGAATCGCCCATCGGCATCAGCGGAGCCGCCCAGCTCGCGCCGCTGCTCGATTTCGCCGATTTGGATGGGGCGAATCTGATCTCAGACAGCCCCGCCCATGGCGTTGAAGTCATGCGTGGGCACCTGAAGCTGCCAGTCCAATTGGGAACCGGTGCGGAATTGGTCCCCACCGCCCTGCCCCACTTCCTGATCCAGTGAACCACTCAGCAATCCTCTGCTTCCTGTGTTTCGTTTCACCCAGCCACAACGCACGATCATGAACCACGAACAGCTCTCCGGTCACATCGTTCCGAAACGATCCCCCGTCCCACCGACGCCCTTCGTTGGACGGAACAGCCGAGCAGCTTCAGCGAGCTGGCTGGCAGGAATTGCGTTGGTGTTCATGACTTCGACCTCCCTGCATGCCGACGAATCACCCGCGGCAAACGCCACGGAGCATGACTACCGCCAACTCATCGAGCAGCTGAACCAGTCGATTCGTTCCGAGATGGGACAGAAACAAATCCCAAGCTTCTCGATCGCCTTGGTGGCGGATGGGAAGGTTGTCTCCTCCGCAGGATTTGGATTCCAAGACACCAGCAAAACGGTCCCAGCATCCGGGCAAACGGTTTATCGAGTCGGCTCGATCTCCAAGCTGCTGACCGACGTCGCCTTGATGCAACTGGTCGAGAAAGGTGAACTTGATTTGGATCAACCCATCCAAAAGGTGTTGCCTGAATTCAAGATTGCCGATGCCGAACACACTTCGAAAATCACGCTTCGGCAACTGACGCAGCACCGCGCCGGCATCGTCCGTGAATCACCGGTGGGGAACTACTTCGACCCCACTGAACCAAGCCTCGAAGCAACTGTCGCCAGCCTTGCAAGCACGCCATCCGTTTATGCTCCGGGCAGTCGAACGAAGTACTCCAACGCGGGCGTGTCCGTCATCGGACAGGCGGTCGAGCGAGCCGCCGGGATGCCGCATCCCGACTACGTCCGAGAACAGGTGCTCAAACCACTTGGGATGAAACACACCAGCTTCGAAAAAGACAAAGCCCTGGCAAAGCACACCGCCGATGGTTGGATGTGGGGCTATGACCGCCCAGCGTTTGCCGCCCCTGAATTCCTGCTGGGCACCGGTCCCGCAGGGAACCTGTATTCCAGCGTCGAAGACCTGGCCCAGTTCAGCTTGTTCGTGATGGGGCAGCATCCCAAGAAAATTCTCGAGGACGCTTCGCTCACCGAAATGCTGCAACCCGGTGAGACCCCCGATGGGAAGCCATTGCCCTACGGAATCGGTTTTCGAATCAGCGACTTTCACGGCCATCGTCGTGTCGGTCATGGAGGGGCCGTGTATGGATTTTCAACTCAGCTCGAAATCTTGCCCGCTGAACAGATCGCTGTCATCGCTGCCAGCTCACTCGACGGAACGAACAACTGGATCACTCGCATTTGCGATCAAGCACTTGCGGGCATGCTCGCCGTCCGAAGCGGCAAAGAAATCCCACCCTCCGTCTCCACCGAGCCAGTGCCCCGCTCACGGGCTCGTAGCTTGGCCGGCGTCTACTCCTCCAGGCCCGGCGACGCCTCTCGAACGGTGACGGTGGACTGGATCGGCGACCGCCTGCTGCTGTGGAAGGGAACGTTCCAACGAGAAATCCGCAGCCGCTCGGACACGGGCGAACTGGTCCTGGACGATCGCTTTGGGTTCGGCACAACGATCCGACAAGACAAGTCATACCTGGTCATCGACGATGCGACCTACACGCGACTTTCCGATGCTCCCCCGCCAGAAATTCGCGACGAATGGCGAGACCTCATCGGGGAGCACGGCTGGGACCACAACACGCTTTACATCCTCGAACGCCACGGCCAACTCCACGCTTTGATCGAGTGGTTCTATTACTACCCGCTCACCCCGGTTGGTAAAGATCGCTTCGCATTCCCCGACCACGGCCTTTACCACGGCGAAGAGCTGGTTTTTCAACGTGACGAATCAGGCGAGATCACAGAAGTCATTGCCGCCCAGGTCGCCTTTCAAAAACGCGAGGTGGGAACCAAAGCTGGCGAGACCTTCAAAATCAAGCGGGAACTTCCGGTCGAAAAACTGCGTGAGCTCGCCGATGCCGCGAAACCTCCTCATGAAGAAGGCAACTTCCGCCCGTCGGATCTGACCGAACTGACTTCGCTTGACCCCAGCATCGAACTGGACATTCGGTACGCGACGACGAACAACTTCATGGACACGGTTTTCTACCAGCAACCGCGAGCGTTCGCTCAACGTCCCGCCGCCGAAGCCGCTGTGAAAGTGCACCAGGAACTCGCAAAGCAAAACTTGGGTCTGCTCATTTACGATGCCTACCGACCGTGGCGAGTCACCAAGATGTTCTGGGACGCAACTCCTAGCGAAATGAAGAACTTTGTCGCCAACCCGGCGCAGGGTTCACGGCACAATCGAGGCTGCGCGCTCGACCTAACCTTGTTCGACCGCTCCACTCGCGATCCCATCCCAATGGTTTCCGGGTACGACGAGTTCAGCAAACGTTCCTTCCCGCTGTATCCCGGTGGCACCCAGCGACAACGTTACTACCGCGGCCTGCTTCGACGAGCGATGGAGTCCGCCGGTTTTCAGGTGTATGAGTACGAATGGTGGCACTTCGATTTCGACGGCTGGCAGAAGTATCGAATCGGCAATCTTCCCTTCGAAGAAATTACCAACTGAAGCTCACTCTCACGTCATCTCGGTAGTGGGCGAGGACAGGAGTCCCTCGCTCAAGGATTCGTAGCCTCATCCACTACGTTACCCGTGTCCTTGTCCATTGCACCGACAACCTCTCATCGGTGAAGGTCACGTCCGACGGCCCATGGCAGAATCAAAACTCTCGCCAGCGGTATCACCAAAGCAATCACCATCGCGATCGGCAGCAACGTTGGTGTCCAAGTTCCCCACGATTCGCTTAAGACGATTTGTTGGGGCAACAAACCCAGCAAAACAGCGGAAAGCAACCCAACGGTGACACACCACACCGCGACTGATTTTGTGATCCAAGTTTTGGGTGTCCCCGGTTGCCGAATGGCCTGCACGAAAGCCACCAAGACCGTGGCCACCTTCGCCCATAGCAACCAAGTGACCCAAGTTGGAATTTGCAAAACGCCAAGTCGAAACTCCTGCAGCATGACCTCCCACTCACTTTGGCTGACGAACCAAGATCCCAAGCGATAAGATCCCCAAATCAACAGCCCACTGGCCAAGAACGTGACCGAGGCCGTGACTCGGCGATCGGCCATCAACGCCAACCACAACATGGCCACGCCTCGCCCAACCAAAATCACGGTTGAGAACATCGCAATCGCAAGTGAGACCCGAACTCCCATCGCAACAGAACTCACTCCGGTACCCGATGCCATCGACTCGGACCATTGATTCCACACCGGCTGATTGGCAGGAACCGAAAAGACCCCCAGCACGCCAAACGTGACCAACGACGCCAACAACACCAACCGTGTTGTTCGCCACACTTTGATTGCCGCTAAGACCTCTCGCGAAACCGGGCTGACCGCCAACAACAACGGCATCGCCCTGCCCTGCGGACCTCTTTTCACACCGCTGCTCTCTCCCCAACCGCCCGCCGTCGACACCGCGGTGTACGTCAACACGATCAAACCAGCGATCACAACGGAAGCAAAATTCAGCGGCAAACAAGCCAGCAAGACCAGTGTGGGCACACCGACCCACGCGATCATGGACCACCGCATGGCACGTGACTGACGACCGTCAAACCAGGCCAGCGTCGATGCTTGCCCACTCTTCCGAACCGACGCCCGCACACCGAGAATCCGCTCGCCAATCGAAGACGAAGACTCACGAATCCTCGCCGTGATCGAACCCGCATCATCCAATCCATACGAGTTGGCTCGGGCAAGCTCAAGTGATCGATACGTGCCCCAAAGAGTTCCACCCCAAAGCAAGAGCAACGGCCATGGCAAATACCCAAGCAGCATCCATTTCGGATGATCCGTATCCAAGGCGACGAACGGCCAACACATCACCATGTATCCGGTCGGAATCAGCACCAGCAAAGTGAGGACTCGATACCCGTTCCAAGAAAATGGTCGCCAACAAAACGCCAACACCGCCATGGATCCGGTGCCGAGTGAAATCCACAAGGCAGGATAGATCCAACGCTCATGTTCACTGCGGTCCACCATCGACAACTCAATCGCGGACGCGATCATCAACAACGAGATCGCAATCGCCGCATGCCGAGCCACAGCGGCGACCAACACCAATCGGCTCGATGGAACCGGACTGCGCAGCAGGAATGCGTCGAATCCAGAGGCTTTCCGCTCCACGTCCGGTCCCGACCAATCAATTGCGAAAATTGACCACAACAGCAACGGGGCTTGCGTCACCGCCATGACCCCCGCGATCGCATTGGACGCCAACAAAACATCCGTCCCAAACAATCGGTGTATCCACGCGGCCAGGGCGACACCAACCAAGGACAGCAACCAAAGCTTTCTCCACGTCCCGCCCCAGCGAGCCCAAAGCAACCGCGCGGCAGCAAGACAGTCCTTTTGCCAATCGTTCCGACGGTCGCTGTCGAACGTGTCATTCGCGGGCAAACTAGCCCCCGTCGATGGCTGAATGGTCGATGCGTTCATGACACGGACTCCATCGAGGCATCTTCGCGGCCTGACATTTTGTCCGAATGATCCCCAGCCGTCGCTGACTGCCGCGGGGCTCGCACATGAGCTTCGAACAATCGCTTCAGCGTCACATGACGACTTTCGATCCATTGCCACTCGGGCGGCAGTGTTGCGGGCGACAAATCGGATTGCCGGGGCACCAACAGCGACCATTCACCGTCTTCCTGATGCCAGCCCAAACCTGCTTCCACCGGACAATCTCTCCGAGCGTGCTGCGTCGTGATCGTCTCGTCACGTGATCGCAAGATCCATTCTTCGTAGCGTTCGTCGACCGCCATCATCGGCATGGATTCAATCAGTTTGCCCTGATGCATGATCGCGACTTGATCACACACTCGGCTGACTTCGTCGAGCAAGTGACTGCTGAAAATCACAGTCCGGCCTTCCAAGCTGACTGTCCGAATGATCGCTTGCAAAATGTCATCGCGAGCGATCGGGTCCAGCCCGCTGCCGGGTTCATCCAAAACCAACAAGTCCGGCTTGTGAGCGATCGCGGCAATCAAACCCGCTCTTGCTCGACCGCCCTTGGAGAGCGAACGAAGTTTGGTGTCCGGTGACAACTCGAACCATTCACATAGTTCCGACGCGTACGCTCGATCCCACCTCGGATAGATCGCTTCGCAAAATCCCGTCAGATCACGGACTCGCATCCAAGTCGGCAAGCTGTCTTCTTCAGAAAGGTACCCAATTCGCCGCATCACTTTTTCCCGATCGGTGATCGGGTTGCATCCCAGCACGCGGACCCTGCCGACTCGCGGTTGATGCAAACCCAACAAGTGACGCAGCAAAGTTGTCTTGCCGGCACCGTTGAGTCCCAGCAACCCAAACACGGTTCCCTGCGGGATCTTCAGCGAAACATCGTCCAGTGCTTCCGTCCGGCCGAATCGTTGACTTAGGTTTTCGACCACCACGGCGTCCGGCACCGACGACTCTTGAACATCGTTCATGACGATTCCCCCCGTTTGCGTTGCAACTCTTCATCGCGACGGAGAATCCATTGCGACAATTCTTTCGCATCCACGCCCAGCCCTTGCGAGAGCACGAGCAATTGATCGATCGCGGGCTCAATCGCTTCCCGCTTTCCTTTCGCGGACATCGACGTTGGCGATGATGAGACAAACGTGCCTCGGGTGCGACGTTTCTCGACCAAGCCCGCTTGTTCGAGTTCGCGATAGGCTCGCGCGATGGTGTTCGGATTGACCCGCAATCGCTCCGCCAACGTTCGGATGGCGGGCATCTCGTCTCCGCCGGAAAGCTGGCCCGACAGAATTCGATGTCGAATCTGCTGGACCACTTGCTGGTAGAGCGGCACGCCGTCGTCGGATAAATGAATCTGCACAACTGACCCCTTGTGTTAACTCATTAATACAACTGTCATGGCGGCGAGTCAACTGTTTTCTTGAATTTCAAATCGTGCTCCAGGTCGAAGACCTGGCACTCGCAACCAAACTCGTGCTCAGGTCGAAGACCGGTGCTCGTGCTCGTAATCGAAACCACGAGCAATCGAGCAATCGAGCAATCGAGCAATCGAGCAATCGAGCAATCGAGCAATCGAGCACGAGCACGAGGGCGAGGGCGAGGGCGAGGGCGAGGGCGAGGGCGAGGCAGCCAACATTTTTTCAAATTGTTTAGACAAATGACTCGCCGGGGCGCATCCTGTTGTTTGATGAGCCATTCCATCCCCTTTTCGAAACGCGTTTTTCAGAGCCTCGACCACATGGTGGTTCACGGCGGAGACGCGGTCGCTGGCCTGATCGACCTGACGTCGAGCCGGATGGTGCGGTTTGCCACGACGATCACGCGGAACCAGCACGACGCGGAAGACGCAGTGCAAACGGTGCTGGTGAAAGTCGCTGAGCGGCCACGGTTGGTCCGCGATGCCGACCAGCCCTGGAATTACTTGCTGCGAATGGTCCGCAACGAATCATTGCTGATCGCGCGACGAAAACCTCGTTGGAGCCTGATCGACAACCTGGCGGACCTGCTGACCGTCCGGCGAGTCGACGAACTGGAACAAGAAGAAACGATTCGAGAGGTTTGGCGAGCCCTTCGAAAACTTCCCACCGAACAAAGCGAAGTGATCGTGCTCAAGATCTGGGAACAAATGACGTTCCTTGAAATCGCCGACGTCCTGGAGATCACTCCTGGCACATCGGCCAGTCGCTATCGCTATGGGATGCAGAAGATGACCCAGCTTCTGCGCGGCGACGTCGACTCGGAGGTCCCCACGCATGGCTGATCGCAACTCGTTCCTCAACACTGCAAAGCACCTGGTAGCGAAACTCGTCAAGAGTTTCCGGGATTTGGTAGCGAAACTCGTCAAGAGTTTCGACGACGATCGCCGGAAACCGAAAGTCTTGACGACTTTCGCGACGCAAAGAACGCACGACGCCGACCGAAAGCGACGCTGCACGGCATTGCCCGACCCACCTCTCAGCAACCACGGCTACGAATTGGACAATTGGCAACTTCAAAACGGTGAATCCATCGAAGACTTGATCCGCGATGCGGGTCGCTACGTGCGACCATCATCCGAGCTTCGTCCACGGGTTCTCGAATCCGTTCGCCAACAAAAGCAAACGCGAAAACAAACCGGCGGCGCATTGGGAATGATTGGTCTGGGCATGGCCGCCATGCTTTCTTTCGTTTGGGTGGGACAGTCAATGCAATCCATCCCACCGCTGCCGCGGATGAGCAGCGAGGAAGTGGAGCAAAAAGCCGTGCTGCGATCATCGCTGACGAACCAATCGTTGGACTGGGCGTTGATGGAAGTGATGGATGACCAACGTCCAACGAAACAGGGCTCACACGACGTCCAATCCAATCAAGCAGCGGGACGCCGACCATGAGCGAACCTCGCTTCTCTTCAGGACCTGCGACCACCGCTGCTCAGGCCGATGCCTTTCACGATGGACTCGCGGCCGCGGTGATGGCTCGCGTCCCCATTCACTTGGGAACCGGCGGGTCCGTGAGTGGAAAGCTGACGCTGGAAAAAGTCGGCTTGTTGAAGCGGCAACCAGCGGCGGAATGGCCGACCCGATACCGGGCGGCACGAGAAGTGTTCGACCGCACTGGAAACATGCAGATCGTCTTGGATGGACTGACCCACAACACGCGTTCCGAACGAACGCTGTCTCGCTTGCTGTGGGGATCGTGCATCTACTTGCTGACCTTGGCGGTGGTTGGTTACTTGGGACTGGCATTCTTCACCCACTTCATTGGGCCCAGCATCAATGCCCTGCGTGCCGACATGGAACTGGTTCCTTCCACACCAATGGTCCCTCGCTCGGATCCGATCATTGATTTCCTGCCGACAGTGCTCGTCGTCGCGCCTTTCATCTTGGTCGGCACCTGTCTGTTGATTTGGATCACCGGCGGCGTCTCCCGATGGGCCACCCGACTCGGTGGCTCCGCGTACATCCGTGACAACGCCTCGGCCGTTGCCATGCGATCGATCGCCGCGATGGCCAAAACCGGTGTCCCGGCTGAAGAAGCGGTGAACTTGAGCTGCGATCTGCTCGGCAGCAGTCCGGCGGCACGCAACCAAGTGCAAACCACGCTTCGCGGCCGAACGCTCAACGCAGCGTCCGAGGTGACGCTGCTGAGACTGGGAACTCACTTCCGAACCAGCGCCAACAACCGGATGAGCGTGTTGAAAGTCGCGTTGCCGATCGCGCTGACGTGCTTGATCGGCGGAACCGGTGCGCTCGCATACAGCCTGGCGTTGTTCAACCCGCTGGTGTCGCTCATCCATGACCTGTCGAAACCCACTCGCGAGCTTCCCACTGGCAACCTGCCAACGAACTGGGCTCCGAAACCACCGATTGCTCCTCCACCCATCGCGGAAGGACGCGTTGATCCCACACCAACCCGAGGCGCAAACGAGGGATTCACGCCAGGAGTGACATCATGACAGCCACTCCTGACGACGAATTGATCCCAGAACTGGTTGCACCGGGAGCACCTGGATTGCAATGCGTTCAACAGCAGATCGAACAGTTGCTACTGCGACGATCCATGATCGCATTGCAATTGCACCAAGCCGCTCAGCAATCGGTCGGCCCCGTGGCCCAGCAAATGGAATGGATGAGCCGGTGGTTCGACCAACCAATCACCGCGGACGACGTGCTGCATCACCCTGACGCCCTGGCGATCTGCCAACCGTTGCTGGTGGCTTCGAAGGAGCACTCGTCCGCCGAAGTTGCCCATGAGAAAACCCGACTCGAAGACGCTGTCAGACATTGGGAAAGCACGCTATCGAGCCGACCGACTCGAAACCGCCTGTGGATCATTCTCGTCTACCCGTTGGTTCTCGCCTTCGCAAGCATCGCAATCTTGATGGTCATCTGCGTGCTGCTGGTGCCATCCTTTGAAGAGATGATGGATGAGTTTGGCCTAGCCCTGCCCTACTCCACTCAAACTGTGTTCGCCGTTTCCCATTTCACTCGCGACTATGGCTTGTGGCTCCTCGCCGCCTTGGTTGCCATCGTGCTGGTCTCGCAACTGGTTCGCTATCAGGCGCACCGCGTCGGCCAACATCCACCGTGGGTCCGCTTGGGCCGTCGACTGTTCATGCCCGCCAGATTGGTTTGGGCCTCCTGGGCCGAGCATGTCGCGATGATGCTGGACGTCGGCCTGACCCGAAGAGAGGCCTACCAAATCGCAGGTGAAAGCAGCCCATCTGGTTGGATGTCCACGCTCAGCAAGGGATGTGTTCAGTCAATCGACGACGGCAGGGTTCCACTTTCTGGCCCCACACACATCCATGGCAAACCATGCCACCTGATGATCCATGCCGTGCAAACCCAAACGGTTCCCCAGCAAGCGGATTGCATGCGAGATGTCGCCGCAATCTATCGTGATCGTGAACGGCACCAACGCCGTGACATTCTGACTTGGGTGTCGCCACTGATCGTTTGCATGCTGGGGATGACCATCGGCTGGGTCATGGTTGCGCTCTTCATGCCCCTCGTCCAACTCATCAGTGGTTTGACATGAGCACGCCATCCGCCCCAACGCACAACACACCCGATGGCTTGCTGGCTCTTTCGTCGATCCCGCAACGAGCCTTGATTCGGACTCTGTTGGTCGCTCATCAAGAACGCACGAACCCAGCCAAATGGGTGCATCTTCTCGCGGCCGAATTCGGCGGCCCGATTGGAATGCGAATGAATCACCTGGCCATGCTCTTGAAAGAGGGCACCCCCGTCGCGGATGCCTTGGAACAAACCCCAGGCATCCTGGCCCCTTCCGGCCTGATGGCGATTCGATTGGCAAGCGAAACCGGAACGCTGAATGAAACCTACGAAGCCCTGATCTCCGACCAAGGACTGGAATCCGAGTCCACTGATTCCAGTTGGCGGAATCCTCGCTCGGAATTCACACGGGTGACCCTCGGCTTTGTCTTCGCTTGGTTCATCCTTTCGTTCTTGATGATCTTCATCATGCCGACCTTTGAGAAAATGTTCGAGGAGTTTGGCCTGGAACTCCCTGCGATCACTCGTTCGCTGATCTCGGTCAGCCATCGCGGTGGCGAGTTTTTCTTTTTCGGGATCGCCATTTTCATGATGCTCCTCCTGGGGCGTCTGCTGTTCTTCGGCGAGAAACGCCCCCAGCGATTCAACCCGTTTCGTTGGCACGAACGCTTCGTTCCACCGTCCGTGAACCTGCTGTCACTCCTGGCAATTGTGGTCGGCTCCGGCCGTCCCATCGCCTCGGGACTGGAAACACTCTCCAAGTGTCACCACGTTCCCCAAACAAGACATCGACTCGCCGCATCCTGCGAACGAGTGGAACGAGGCGAAGATCCTTGGACCACGCTGGCCAACGAAAGGATCCTGACCAAACGAGAATCCCAGGCTTTGTCGGTAGCCGGCTCGAGCGACGTCCAAGCCTGGTTGCTGCAATGGCTGGCAGAATCGCGATTTGACAAGCGTTCGATTCACCGCCACTTGCTGACGCGAGCGGTCTCCTTGGCCAGTCTGCTTCTGCTAGCCGGGGTCGTGGCCTGGGTTTGCATCGCGGTCTTCCTTGTCCTCACAAGCCTGATCGGAGCCCTCGCGTGATGAACCATTGCTCCACAAGCCGAACGTCGCCATCTCGCAATGCCTTCACGATGATCGAATTGGTGGTCGCCGCCTCGATCATGATCGCGCTGATGTCCGTGGTCACCTCATTGACGTTTCGCATTCACGGGGTTTGGCAAGACACCAACCAACAACGCCTCGCAACCTGGGCGGTGTCCAGCGAACTGGAACGCATCACGTCGCTTCCAACTGATGAAATCGCGACCGCTCTCGACCAACTCCAAGCCTCCGCGGAACTCCAAAACATGTTGCCTGAACCCGAATGGTCAGGTGAGTTTCTCGATGACGAACTCGGCCCGCGTGTCGCCCTGCGTCTGAACTGGAAACGCCGCCATCCAGGCATCCCGCTCGAATTGGTCGGTTGGGTTTTGAGCACGGACACCGAGGAGGAAACATCGCCATGAATCGCTCCCCCAAACGCCACGCGCACTCCTTGGTGGAACTGATGATCGTGCTTTCAGTGCTTTCATCACTGATCACGGTTTCCGTCGGCTGGATCCACCAATCCATGAAACTCTCCAAACAAATGCACTCCCGGCAAGCTCACCAAACCAACTTGACCCGTCTAACACGGATGATTCGTGACGACGCTCGCGCCGCCAGCGAAGCCTCCGTCGATGGGTCAAAACTGACTCTGGCTTCTTTGAACGTCGTGTACCAAGTCAACGGCCCGATCATTCAGCGGACCGAACAAATCGACGCCAGCACCACGCGAACGGATGTCTTTGAATTGCAACCGGGTTCACGTGTCATTTGGAACGACACCGAACTGCCCCAAGCGATCACGCTGCAGATCAAACGTTCCAGCGGAACTCCCATCCCAAGTCGACTGCCGCAAACAAACGAATCCAATTCGCCCAACTCGGACACGACCAATCGCAACGACTTGCATCTGCGGATGGAACTGAATCGGTACGCACGATTTGGAGTGAAGCCATGAGACAAACACCCGCACTTCACGCTCCCTTCGAAAGGATCGAGCGAATCACCTCCGCTCTCCCCCCTCCCTCTGGGAGGGTCGAGCGAAGCGAGGGGAGGGCCAAGCAGAAACTCAGCACACAATCCCCCAGGCCGCCACATCAAGGAGCCGCCCTGATCTACGTGCTGGTGTGCCTGGGCATTTCGGTTTCGCTGGTCATGACCTCTCTGAAAAGCAGCCTGACTCACCGCCGACAAACCAGCCACCTCCTTCGCGTGGAACAAACCGATTGGTTGCTGGAAGCCGGATTGGTCCGAGCTCACCGACAACTCCGCGACGACAGCACCTACACGGGAGAAATCTGGTCGGTCAGCGATGCGATTCGCGGTGACGAACCCGCTGAAATCGAAATCGAAGTGACGCGAGACGATGCCTCGGAGGATTCCCTGATCGTTCGCGTGTCCGCTCGTTTGGGCCAGCAAGAACCCGAAAACCCCCGTCGCATCCAGCGTTCCCACACGTGGCAAATCGCCGCCGCGTTTTAACGTGCCCCCACATCGCCCCACCCTGCCCTTTCCAACCAGCCACACCTTGAAACCAGGAATTTACCATGGCCACGACATTCTCCTCCTCGCCACGGCGCGCGTTCACGCTGGTCGAACTCTTGGTGGTGATCGCCATCATCGGCGTCTTGGTCGGCCTGCTGTTGCCGGCGGTCCAAGCCGCACGGGAAGCGGCGCGGCGGATGAGTTGCGCCAACAACATCGCTCAGATCACCCTGGCCACTCACAACTACGAATTCGCGATGGAGCACTTGCCGCCAGGAACCACCAACCCGACCGGTCCCATCGTCAACACACCCAACGGCGAACACATCGGATTCCTGGTTCGCTTGCTGCCTTACATCGAACAACAAGGTGCTGCCGACGACTTTGATTTGACCGCCAGCGTCTACGCTCCGGTCAACGCCAAGGTCCGTTCCTACCAAATTCCCGCGTTCCTCTGCCCTTCGTTTCCATTTGGCATCAACGATGAGAAGACGGCTGGCCTGTCCAACTACGCCGGCTGCCATCATGACGTCGAAGCCCCAATCGAGGAAGACAACAACGGGCTGCTGTTTCTCAACAGTGAGGTTCGCTACAGCGACATTTACGACGGCAGCAGCCACACGATCCTGATTGGCGAAATGATCCCCACCGTCGAATCACTTGGCTGGGCGTCCGGGACACGAAGCTCGCTACGAAACACCGGTTCGCAAATTGGCGGCGGGATTCGAGCGTTGGGTGCCGCGGGCATGAACGAAAATCCCCCCGAGTTTGTCGGCGGCTTTGCCAGCGAACATCCCGGCGGCGGCAACTTTGGCTTCGCCGATGGCTCCGTCCGATTCCTGTCTCAGAACACCGACCCACAGATTTTCACCTACCTGGGTCACCGAGCCGACGGAGAATTTGTCGACGGGGAGATGTAGCGGGCGTTTCCACTCCCGCGTCCTCCCAATGCTTCCGCGTCCACTCAATGAACGATGTCGACCAAAGGAGCATCACCCTCCCCAACCAAATCAACGAACTTTCCCCCTGATTCGCCCCAAAAAAGTACGACTTGCCAAAATCGCATCGGGCTAGTCATACTCTGGGGCTCGAAAATCTCATTTCCTCGACAAACCACGCCGGCACGTCTGATGTCCAAGAGCAAGAAAAAAGCAGAAACCATCTTCCTGGTCTGCGAAGAAACCGGACAGTACAACTACACCCTCCGCAAAAAGCCTGGTGGGGAAAAACTTCGTTTGAAGAAGTACAACCCCAACCTGCGCAAGCACACCTGGCACGCTGAAAAGAAAAAGTAAGCTTCTCAGCGCAGCACCCATTCAAGGACGACGGTCGATTTGAGTACCGATTCCAGCTCGATTTCCGATTCCAACCAGCTTGTTGATTCCGGGACGAAGCGGGAATGGCGGATCACTCCGCACGATGCTCCGTTGGTCGAACAACTGATTCGCACCACGGGACTGCCTCCGGTCGTCGCTCAGTTGCTCGTCAGTCGCGGCGTTTATTCGCAAGAAGATGCGGCCACGTTCTTGGACACCAAACTGACCAGCCTGCGTGATCCGCAGTTGCTGCCCGGTGTGCCTGCCGCCACCGAAAAAATTCTGGCGGCCGCGGAAGCCAAAACCCCGATCGTCATCTACGGCGATTACGACGCCGACGGCATGACCGGATCCGCGATCCTGGTCAATTGCCTGCGATTGCTCGGGGCCGAGGTCAGCTACCACGTGCCCAATCGACTCGAGGAAGGCTACGGCCTGAACGAGGACTCGATTCGCAAACTGGTTGCTCGCGGCAAGCAAATGATCGTTTCGGTCGATTGCGGCATCGCCAGCCTGGAGTGCGCGAAACTCTGCCGCGAACTCGGCGTGACGCTGATCATCACCGATCACCACCAAATCGGCGACGAACTGCCCGACGCTGACATCATTGTCCACCCACGATTGCCCGGAACGGCTTACCCGTTTGGCGAACTTTGCGGGGCTGGCGTGGCCTTCAAACTTGCCTGGTCGCTGTGCCAAGCCAAATGCGGGCAGAAGAAAGTCACGCCCCCGATGAAGCGATTCTTGATGCAATCGCTGTCGCTGGCCGCCATCGGAACCATCGCCGACGTGGTCCCACTGCTCGACGAAAATCGCGTGCTGGTCAATCACGGCCTGCGAGTGATGCAGACCGAACCGCTGCCGGGTTTGTGGGAGCTGATGAAGCTGACCAAACTCGATCAAGCCAGCGAACTGACAACCGAGAACATCTCCTTCGGCTTGGCCCCGCGACTCAATGCCGCTGGAAGACTCGGCCAAGCCCAACTGGGCATCGAGCTGCTGACGATCGAAGCCGGCGACCGCGCCGTCGCGTTGGCCCAGTACATCGATCAGCTCAACGGA
The DNA here is from genome assembly GCF_001027925.1 of Rhodopirellula islandica. Lineage (NCBI taxonomy): Bacteria > Pseudomonadati > Planctomycetota > Planctomycetia > Pirellulales > Pirellulaceae > Rhodopirellula > Rhodopirellula islandica. The sequence goes on from NZ_LECT01000038.1 coordinate 195,893, forward strand.
ACCCGCGACACGCTGCAACGAAGCGTTCAACTGGCCGCACAAAAACAAGCCAACGCCGACTTCGATCCCGAAAAAGATCCCGCGCTGGTCCTGGCCGGAGTCGGCTGGCACACCGGAGTCATTGGAGTCGTCGCGGGTCGCTTGGCAGAGAAATACGCCAAACCCGTGATCATTCTCTCGCTCGACACCGCGGGCAAAGTCGACGCGACCGGATCGGGACGCGTCGGCGGCACCGGCATCAACCTCTACGAAGCCCTGCGAGAATGCGACGACCGGCTGATTCGCTACGGCGGTCACCCAGCCGCAGGCGGCCTGACGATTCGCGAATCTGACATCGAAGCCTTCCGTGGCGACTTCTGCGAAGCGGTTTCGAAGCAGTGGTCCGAGCAAGAGTTGGCGCCGGCCATTCAAATCGATGCGGAAGCGCCGCTTGGCCAATTGAATCTGCAAACGATGAAGCAGATCGAAACGATGGCTCCGTTTGGCGCCGGCAACCCGCGACCGGTGTTGATGGGCCGCGACATCCAGCTCAGCGAACCGGCCAAAAAGATGGGCAAGGGTGAAAACCACCTGTCCGTGCGTCTGAAACAAGGCGAACGCGTGATTCGCGGCGTCGCCTTTGGTGCCGCCGATTGGTGCGAACCGCTGAACCAGCACAACGGCCCGATCGAGATCGCTTACCGGCCCGTCATCAACGAGTTCAACGGCTACCGCAGTGTCGAAGTCCACCTGGTGGACTGGCGAAAACAAACCTGAGACGGGCGAGAATCAGAGCCCGCCCTCCATAGACCCTGCGTCGTTCGATGGGCAAAACTTCCCTGTTTCGCGTGCTGTTCTCTGCGTCGCGTTGCGAGTAAAGTACCGCCACTATGAATACTCTTTTTGAATTGAACGATGATGTCGCGGTCGTGATCGGCGGCACAGGCGAGCTCGGCGGCCACATGGCCCAGGCACTCGGATCGGCCGGGGCTCGCACCGCCGTCTTGGGACGCAACGCGGAACGCGGCGAAGCGAAAGTCAAAGCGATCACCGCGGGCGGTGGCGAAGCCAAATTCTTCGCCGTTGACGGGATGCAAGCGGACTCCTTGGCCGAAGCTCGCGATGCGATCACGGCTTGGGCCGGAACGCCCACGATCCTGGTCAACGCCGCGGGCGGGAACCATCCCGACGCGACGATTCCACCCGGCGGCGATGTCTGCGGCTTGCCTCGCGAAGCGTGGCAACACGTGTTCGACCTGAACCTGGTCGGCGGAGCTTTGTTGCCGAGCCAAGTGTTCGCGCCCGCGATGATCGAAGCCGGCGTCGGCAGCATCATCAACATCGCGTCGATGTCGGGCATCATCCCACTGTCTCGCGTCGTGGCTTACTCGGCCGCCAAAGCCGCGGTGATCAACCTGACCTTGTGGCTGGCTCGCGAATGGGCAACCACCGGCGTTCGAGTCAACGCGATCAGCCCCGGTTTCTTCCCCGCCGAACAAAACCGCAAACTGCTCTACAACGACGACGGCTCTTACACCGAACGTGGTGGCCAAATCATCGGCCACACCCCGATGGCTCGCTTTGGAAAACCGGACGAACTCGCCGGCGCTGCCATCTGGCTGGCTTCGCGAAAAGCGTCCTCGTTTGTCACCGGTCAGAACATTGCCATCGACGGCGGATTCGCATCCGTCACGATCTAAACACCCATGCAGAAGTAAACATGTGAACCAAGACTTGTTCCCAGGCTCCTGCCTGGGAACACGCTGCTCTGGAGGCTCCGCCTCCTGTTCCGATCCCGGCAGGCCCAGCCTGCGGTGCAGTGCATTCCCAGGCCAGAGCCTGAGAACCAGTGGTTCAAGCCCATTCCCGATTCCCCCTTCCACATCCGCACTGTCCCATGATTGAACTACGTAGCGACGCCAAATACGCCATGGTCATCCCCACCAGCATGGGAATTCGCCTCACGCCAGTGGACCACCAACCGTTCCACTGCAGCGACACGTTCAAGATGCAGGCCACCAGCGCTGAATCCAACGTCGGCAGCATCTCTTCGTTCCTGGGATTGCCCGTCAAAGTCTTGACCGCGTTTGTCAAAGACAGCCCCGTCGCCCGGTTCATCAAAGATGACTTGGCCGGCCGTCACATGGACTACGAAGGTCCTGAATTCGTTCAAGACAACCCTTGGGGCGTGCGTCACCAAATCAACATGGCCGACAGCGGCTGGGGTTCGCGTGGACCTCGCGTGCAAAACGACCGTGCCGGTGAAGTTGGCCGACAACTGAACGTCAAAGACTTCGACCTCGATCGCATCTTCGGAACTGAAGGCGCCAAGATCGTTCACCTGTCCGGCTTGATCGCTGCACTCTCGGAAGAGACCAGCGAATTCTGCCTGGAGATCGCTCGTGCGGCCAAGAAACATGGCTCGCGAATTTCATTCGACCTGAACCACCGTGCTTCGTTCTGGAAAGGTCGCGAAGAAAAACTGGCGGCTCAGTTCAAAGAGATCGCCAGCCTGTCCGACATCCTGATCGGCAACGAAGAAGACTTCCAACTTTGCTTGGGTGTCGAAGGCCCTGAAGCCGGCGGCAGTGACATCACCGCGAAGATCGATGGCTTCAAAGAAATGATCAATCGCGTCAAAAAGGAATACGCCGACACAACGCTGTTCGCAACCACGCTGCGTGAAGTCGAGAGCGCCAACCTGCATCACTGGGGCGCGATCGTTTCACACGGCACCGAGTTCGCTGTCATCGAGCCTCGCGAAATCGGCGTGATCGATCGCATCGGCGGCGGCGACGGATTCGTCGGCGGCCTGCTCTACGGCGTGCTCCAAGGCTGGGACGCCGAGAAGAGCTCGCAGTTCGGCTGGGCCACCGGTGCTTTGACCGCAACGCTCTACACCGACTACGGCCAACCTGCCGACGAAGACCAAGTCTGGAGCATCTGGAAGGGCAACGCCCGCGTCCAACGCTGATCGTCGCAGGGTGCATCGACAACCTCTTCCTCAGAGGTTGTGCAGTTTTGAAGTGCAGTGCTTGCAATGCCTTAAGACCCCCGCCCGTTGCAGAGGTCGTGCAGTTTTGAAGTGCTGTGCCAGGAACGCCTTGAGAACCCCGCCCGCGCAGCGGGAGGGGTCGGAAAGCGAGCGTTCAGCGAGATTTCCGGGGGAGGGCATTCCGAGCCACTTCCCATGCTCGGCCCTCACCCTCGCGTACGCCTGAACGGCGTCGCTCGACCACTCCCCAAACTTCGTCTCGGGAGAGGTGCGCCGCGTGAAAACCCGCCAAAATGCAGCACCAGAAAACTGCACGACCTCCGGGAGGGTCGAGCGAAGCGAGGAGAGGGTCCAGCATCGAATCCAGTCGCGTAACTCGCCCCGGCAGGGGCCGGCATTGTTAGCTCGGGGTGGAAGCCCCGAGAACGAGGATGAAGATCAGGATGCCGCCCCGGCAGGGGCCGTCGTCGATGATGCGGCGGGAAGTGAAGTGACCTGGTGAGTCCTTGCCGGATCAACACCTGGAAGCTGGACGGACGGGCCCAACGAAGCGTTCAGCCACATTCGGGTGATGGGGCTCAACAGACAGCCTTTCAAACGCTGGTCACTCTTTCTCGGCAGTCGCCTCTTCGAAGGTCGTGTACTTCCACACGATCTTGGTCGGCGGATTCAGTTCCATCGTGCCGATCCCCTTCGTCGCGAACTCACCGTCAACGGTGTAGGTCCATCCCCGCGTTGCGTTGGTGGCGATTCCTTCGATGGAGTTGACGAAGGCGGTCGTGCCTTCGCCACCGATTTCCATCTTGGGAGAACTCAGATTGCGCATCAGAGTCTCCAAGGTCGATCCTGCCGCGACGTTGTCCACGACGTAAGACTTGGTCGTTTCATCGTCGATCACAAAGTCGAACGTGACCTCTCCCGTCGGAGCGTAATCTTCGATCACGGGGGGCTCGACCGTGGCGGTCGAGCCGCCGCACCCAGCGACGCTCAACAAAACGGCCCCCCAGAGAACGCCGAACAGCGAACCGAAACGCCTGCGACTTGGGGTCGCAAACAAGTGTCCTGGTGCGTTGAGAGACTTCCGTGCCGGTTTTGAAAACACGATGTTTGCCTGTGAAACGTGGTGGCGAGCGAACCTCGCGAAATGGTTTTTCACAACTTACCGTGAAAACACGCCTTCAGTGAGCCAAACTGGGTGGCGTTTCACGGGATTCTCGCGGTTTGATGAACTCAACCCCAGTAGTCGCAAATTGAGATTGCGACTATGGTAAGCGGAACAAAGAGGCTCGTCTCAAAACAGGATTTGCAACGAAATGACCATGTGCCGGGGAGTTCGCGGGGCCACCACCGTCGAGCAGGATGACCGCAAAGAGATTCTCAAAGCAACGACTCAGTTGCTGGCGCTCATGATTCGCCGCAATGAGATTGATTCCACCGACTTGGCCAGCGCGACGTTCACGGTCACCAAGGATTTGCACAGCGAATTCCCTGCTCTCGCGGCTCGCCAACTCGGGTGGCTCGAAGTTCCGTTGCTGTGCGGGTACGAAGTCTCCGTGGAAGGCTCTCTGCCACGTTGCATTCGCGTTCTGCTCCATTGGAACACGACCAAGTCCCAGTCCGAGATCCAGCACGTCTACATTCGTGACGCGGTGAAGCTGCGGCCGGACCTGTCGAAGGTTCCTGCAGTCGACGTCGAGGAATTGGAGCGATGGATCGCGGAACACCTCAAAGAGGACTGACCCCGTGAAATTGCAGTGGATCCCGTCCACCACCCTCAGCCTCTTGCGAATGGTCCAGTGGGTCAGTCGACAACGCGAACTGAAAGATGCATCGCTACAGAAAGCGATCCAGCCCGCGGTCCAGTCCGTCTCGACTCGGTTGATCAACGCATCAATCGACCCTGCGGTGATCTGGGAATACCTGATCGATGAAGTCATCGCCCAGGACAGCGATGTGGATCTGTCGCCCGCTCTGTGCGAGATCGCACTGATTCGCGGCGGGCACTCCGACCTGCAATCCGACCAAACGGCGATCGCGATCCACCGTAGCCTGGAAACATGCCGGCGAGCCATCACGACACGTTCACCTCGCTTGGCGGATCAACTGCGCCTTCGCTACGCTCCCCTCAAACAGGCCTACGAATCCTACGGCCCCGGATTGATTCGCTCGGTCGGCAAAGCCATTTGGAACGGCAACCCTCCAACCGATTGGTGGCCTTCTCGGGTCAGCGTTCATGCTGTGCAACCGATCGCCAACGGTGCCGCGGGCGCCAGCACTCAACAAGCCAGTGTGTGGATCGAAGCCGTTCTGACCGACATGGATCCGGATGTCCCCGAGTGGCTGCGATTGGTTTACCAGCTCAGTTGCATGGCGATCAGCTCGCACACACGAACACACAACAGCAGCAGCGGCACACGATCCAGCAGTGACACCGCCACCGGCGACACCAGCGGATCATCGGAATTGCCATGGACGACCGCCATCACGCCGTTGATTTTATCCAAGGCCGCCGATGCGGGAATGATTCCAAGCAATGGCTTTGCACTGACCAAAGCGTTGTCGATGTGGCATCCCGACCTTCCCTCGTCCAAGGCCCCTGTGGTCGAGCGATGGTGGAACGAGGTGGGGCTGACCAATCAACCGACGCCCATTGCCTTGAAACAACTTGCGGCCGCATTGTCCGCACACGACTCTTCCGATCCATCCACCAACTTTCATACGGCTTGAATTGATGGTCGCTTACCTCGCCATCCAAGGCGGCAACGAAAAGGGAACCCAATTCCCTTTGGATCCGGAACGCCCCATGCACATCGGCCGTGCTGCGGGTTGCGAAATCATGTTGACCGATCCCAACAGCAGTCGCTTTCACGCAGTCATCTATTTCGAAGATCACAACTGGCAACTTCGGGACACCGAGAGCCGCAACGGAACACTCGTCAACGGAAAAAAAGTCAGCACCGCTCGACTGAACAATGACACGCAAGTCGTCATCGGAAAAACGGTCATGCAAATGATCAATCTGGACGAAGACTCGCTCAACGAAGATGCACTGTCGCAAACCGTTTACGAAGAACTCGAGTCCTACCGAACCCGGCAACCCGATCGCGTTCGAGAACCAGGGCAACTGGTCGATCATCCGGACGACCTGCTGGACCTGTATCAGCTCAGCCTTTCGTTGCTGGGTGGCAAACGCGCCGACGAAGTCATCAACACGACGCTTGAATTGTTACTCGATCGCACCGCGTCCGAAACGGTGACGTTCGTCGCCGACCAGGGCGATGGACGCTGGAAGATCCGCCGGCAATTCCCTAAAGATTCGCAACCGATCAAACTGGACCGCGGTCGCCTGCGTCATGTCAGCAAGGAGCAAAAACCCTACGTCAGCGACCATCCCAAGGACAACGGGAAATCGGGCCAAGACGCTTGCATGATGGTCCCCATTCTGGATGGCGAAACCGCACTCGGTGTGCTGGTCCTGCATCGCAGCGGCGCGGTTTACGACGAACGCTTGTTCGATCTGACCGTGGGCGCCGGCAGCCTGCTGACCAAAGGAATCGCCCAGTCAACGCTGACGGAAAACCTGCGTCTGGAAAACCAACGCATCGCCGATCGCAACGCCGACCAAGGCGAACTGATCGGCAGCAGCAAATCCATGTTGCGACTCAAAGAAAGAATCTCACGGGTCGGTGCCGCCAACGGTTCCGTGTTGATCCGAGGTGAAAGTGGCTCGGGCAAAGAACTGGTCGCTCGCGCCGTTCATCGATCTTCGACGCGAACCGATCGTCCCATGCTGACCGTCAACTGCGCCGCGATTCCGCGCGACCTACTGGAGAGCCAACTGTTCGGTCATAAAAAGGGATCGTTCACAGGCGCCGACAACGATCACGACGGTCTGTTTCAACAAGCCAACGAGGGCACGCTGTTCCTGGACGAAATTGGCGAATTGAGTTTGGAAGGACAAGCCAAACTGCTGCGGATCTTGGAAGGTCACCCGTTCCTTCCCGTCGGAGCCACCAAGCAAGTCAGCGTCGATGTTCGCGTGATCGCCGCCACCAACCGAGACCTCACCGAGTTCGTTCGCGACGGCCGTTTTCGCGAAGACCTTTACTATCGTCTCAGCGTGTTCGAATTGGCGGTGCCACCGCTTCGAGAACGAGGCGAAGACATCGACATTCTGATCGATCACTTCCTGGATCATTTCCTTCGTCAACATGGACGGCCCAAGTTGTCGCTCGGCGATGCCGCTCGCCAACGCATGCGAAGCTACGCCTGGCCGGGCAACGTTCGCCAACTCCGCAATGTGATCGACAGTGCGGTGGTGATGGCCGACGAACCCATGATCCAAGAAGACGATCTCGGCCTTCGGGACGCAGGCCTGACGCAGATCGATACCCTGCGAATCGATGTCTGGGAAAAACGCTTGATCGAAAAAGCACTCAATCGTTGCGATGGCAGTGTCCCCGAAGCGGCCAAATTGCTCGGCATCAGCCGCGCAACCGCTTACCGCAAGATCACGGAATACGAGATCGAACGATGAGCGAACCATCGCCTTCCCAGGACCCCATGAAATCGAAATCCGCGGAGGAGGTGGTCTCCGACCACGAGCGGATTTCTGCTCAACGCAAACAACACCTGCACAACCTGGTGGTGATGGCGTTTGCCGACGGATCGCTCAGCCACCGCGAAGTTCACTTGGTTGCCACGCGTTGCGAAGAACTTGGCTTGCATGAATCCGAGCTCGAAGCCGCTTTGGCGTTTGGCATCAGCGACAGCGCCAAACTGCAACTGCCCACCGAGCCCGAGGTGTGTGAATCCACGTTGAAAGACTTGATCCGCATGATGGCCGCCGATGGCCAATTTGTCGAAGCCGAAAAGAGATTGTTCGCCTTGGCAGCCGCCAAGATGGGGCTGACCGGGCAACGACTGCAAACCTTGATTCAATCCGTTCAGCTCGAATTGGGCCGCCCTACGTGACAGACGCTTTCACCTCCCCCCGTCGTCGCATCTTGATCACATCTGGACCGACTCGGCAGTACCTCGATCCGGTTCGCTATCTCACCAACGCGTCGAGCGGACGCATGGGTGCGGCGCTCGCTGGTGCCGCGCTGGCCCTCGGGCACGAAGTGGTCATGGTCTCGGGACCGGTGTTGGTCAACTATCCCGAGGGTGTCGAACTGATCAACGTGCTGACCACACAAGAAATGCTTCAAGCCGCCGGCGAAGCCTTCCAAAACTGCGACGGTGCCATCGGTGCGGCCGCCCCCTGTGACTACATGCCCCGCCACGTCTCGACGCAAAAGCTCTCCAAAACGGGAGAGCCCCTGCAGTTGGAATTGATCGAAACCCCCGACGTGATCGCCACCCTCGGCCAAAGCAAACGCGCGGACCAATGGGTGGTCGGTTTCGCGTTGGAAACCGATGACCGCCGCTTTCGTGCCACCGTCAAACTGGAACGCAAACTTTGCGATCTGATGGTCAGCAATGGACCGGAAGCGATCAACTCCAGCGAAAATCAAGTCGAACTGCTGGATCCGTCCGGCGTCGTGATCGAACACATTCGCGGCACCAAAGAACACGTCGCCGAGCGACTCCTTCACCAAATTCATCACCGTCTGCTTTCTTCCTGATCCCTCATGACCACCACGCAAACTGACCTGCAAACCACCCTCGGTCGCCTGACGCTTCCCAATCCAATCTTGGTGGCCTCCGGAACGTTTGGCTACGCGCGAGAAATGGAAGGCATCGTTGACCTGACTCGTCTCGGTGGGATCCTGCCCAAAACCATCACCGCTGAACCACGCGTCGGAAACGCACCGTGGCGGACCGTGGAAACGTCGGCCGGTTTGCTCAACGCGATCGGGCTCGACAACGACGGTGTGGACGCCTTCCTCGAACACCATCTTCCGTACTTGGCTGGCCTCGGAACGCCTATCATCGTCAGCGTTGCCGGGCGAACGGTCGAGGACTTCACCGAACTCGCTCGCCGTGTCAGCCAGTGCAATGGCGTGTCGGCGATTGAACTGAATTTGTCCTGCCCCAACGTCAGCGGCGGGATCGACTTCGGCACCAATGCCGATTCTTGCCGCGAAGTCGTCGCCTCTGCCCGCAATGCCTGCGACGTTCCGATCCTGGCCAAGCTCACACCCAATGTGACTCGCATCGCCGACATCGCTCAAGGCGCAGCCGATGGAGGCGCCGATGCCGTTTGCTTGATCAACACCGTCCTCGGCATGGTCGTCGACTGGAAAAAACGTCGCCCCATCCTTGGCAACGGCATGGGCGGGCTCAGCGGTCCCGCCATCAAACCCATCGCGTTGCGGTGCGTGCATCAAGTCCGCCAAGCCGTCGACATTCCGATCATCGGAATCGGTGGCGTCGCCAACATCGACGACGTGATGCAGTTCCTTGTCACGGGCGCCTCCGCCGTGCAAATCGGCACCGCCAACTACTACGACCCCACGGTCTCCATGCGGCTGATCGACCAACTCCCCGCCGCCCTCACCGAACTCAACGCCACCACCCTCGCCGAAGTCATCGGCACTCTCTAAAAGGTGTCAGGTACCTTTTTGGCAAAGTAGGTAAAACACTTGCCACCGCAAGAACCAGGCTAAAAACCGACTTTCATTCGATCAGGGCGAAGGAAACAACGGGACAAATCGATCTGGCTGGACTCGATTGAGACGAAACCGCCCCCGGCCAAACTACCCATTCTTCCAAAAAGGTACCTGACACCTTTTTAATCGGCACGTTGAAGGGTGAGCAAAATGTGCCCGTCGTTCTCGAGCGTTTCCAACTTCTCCGGTGCGGGGGTGCCCGGTGGCAGTGACAGGCACAGGATCAGTTGGTCATCGTCAATCGAATAGTTGCCGTTGACCGGTTCTTTGGCCCCCACGGTCAGAGACGACATCGTGAAACCTTTCGGTTCGGAATCGACGTTCAACGAATAGTCGACTTCGGTGAGTTCACTCTGGATCACAAACGAGACGTTGCCGCCATCAAAGTTGAACTCCGTGATCGGACCTTCGGCCAAATCTTCGCCATTCACTTTTGTTGACACCACATCCCATGCACCGGCAAGCTCCAGGCGTTGCAGATAGACGGGGTCCTGTCGTTCGTCAGGTGTCAATTCACGAATTTGAAAGAAGTCGAACTGAGCCTCGATTTCACCGGCTTCCATGGGACCGTTGCACGCAACGAGTCCCACCTGCTGCGGGCTGCCGTCGCCCCACACCGCTTCGCCCAAGACCTCAAACTCTTTGCCGTCTGTGCTGTAGGCTCGCTCGTAGACATTCCCGCGTTTGATCAAACGGAACCAAATGCGATCCTCGCGTTTGATCTTCGGATCCGTGTCGACCAAGCGAAAAGTGTCCTTCTCTCGCATGTGTTTGAATCCGGGCTCGCTGCCATTCGATTCCAAATCGAACTTGAGATAGTTGTCGTCATCGTCGTAGATCAACAATCCTGCTTGCTGGTACCTCATCGTCGGATGAAATGATTCCACGCAAGTCGTGACGACAAAATCGCCGTCACCTTGAGTCGGATTAGCAATCAAGAAAAGGTTCTTCGTCAGCGGAGTGCGACGTCTCCGAACATCGCCACCGATCGCACCAAGCTGAGTGGTCAACGTGAGCTTGCCTGGATGGCTGGAGAACGACACAAGATCCGGATCAGGCCGAACCGGATTCCACTCGGGTCTCGCTTTGCCATCGAATTCATCGATGAACAACGCCTTGGGCTCTTCAGCGAACAAGCGAGTACTCGCGGCCCCCAAATTCAAAGCCAGAGCGACAACAACAGCGACACCAAAACGAAAACGCTCGGACGACATTCGGACCACCCCGCCTACAAGGAAACAAAATCATTTCCTTCAGTGTACCGAACCCACCCTGGCGTTGTTCGCCGAGTGAAATCACGATGCGATCACGGCAACGACCGGGGCAACTCACCGGGCGGGCGAGCATCAGTTCGATGTGTTTTGCAGCCCAGGCTCCTCCGAGTCCGCCATCGACTTCACTGGATCGAGGAACTCCTTCAATTGATCCATCGTCGACAACTTTTCCGGATCGAAAAATGGCGTCTCAGAAAGCGGCTTCTCGGTCTCCACCGCAAACCACGTGATCCAGCAATCGGTGTATTCCATGAGGTGGACCGGAGTCCCATGATCAGAGATCGTCGAAGTCACTTGGGCACGACTTACATAGCTAGGTAGCCAAATGCCCTCCTTTTCGATCCATCGAAAATTCGACGCCACTTTTCTCAAGTCCTCCCCATTTTGCATGTGAAGGATTGCGGAGCGGCTTGACGGCATTTCGTGAACTTCGCTGCAACCGAGTCCTGCGAGTCAAACTTGAAATCGCACCGCCAGCCAATTCGTTTGACTGCTTCATGTAGATGCCAACATCGAACTCTTGGATCGCTTCGTTATTGACGATGAGTGCTTCCAAAAAGCTAGCTCCCTGCATCGAAGAACTCTCGGGCTGTTCAACTCGATCTTCGGCAAGAAGCGAAGCGAAATAATCAACCCCACGATCCGAACGGATCACCCAATTGATTTCCCGTTCCGCTTCAGCGATGTCTTCCAGTTTCTCTTCAGGAAACTTGAGCGAAATCCTCGCCGCATGTTTCCCAATTGATTTCATTGATAACTCAACTGGCCAATCGCCAATTGCGGCATCAACGATTGCTAGATTGTCACTCTCGTCCGAGCGATCTGAGAAAAGGATCATCGCACTCGCTCTTGCGAACCCTTCTCCGTCGGGAACAAACTGAATCGCATGCGGCACAACCTTCACTGCCGCATCCTTCACGATATTGATGTAGGCATTTACCTTCTGTTTTGTAACAGCGTCCGTGACGAAGACGGCACCGCCAATTCCTTCATCTGGAACGTTTCCAGGTGGAATCGCAAACTCAAGTTCGATCCCCTTGTCTTCCACCGGCTTGATCGTTGCCAGAACGCCTGACATGGATTCACTCATGGAAACCGTCAGATTCTCCGGGCGGACCGGATCACTGATCACCAACGGCATCGAAAACGTTCCTTCCTCTTCCCCCGCTTCTCGCAGCGACACGAAGTGCCTTGATTGCGGAAGAGCCAATACGCCGGTCAGTTCGCAACTCAGCGTGATCTGCAACAACTGCTTACCGTTGGAACGGTCTCCAAACCGTATGAATTGAGAGTACGACGTTGACTTCGGAGAGGACGGTGTCTCAAAGGTTACCTCCATTTCCATATCCGCCCCCATCTCTACCGTTGAGTCGGTTGCAACAACCTTAAGGCGACCGGAAGAAGACTCTGCTTCACCGAGACGCAATTGGTACCCGAGAGTATTCGGGATCTTGATGTTGAAGGTTCGCTTTTCCCCGACTTTCAGCTTGCCGAAATGCACCATCGCTCGAACATTGTCCTCTTGCACCTCGAACATATCGCCGCGCACTTGAACCGGGTCCTCAGCCGCATTCGTGTCGGCGATCATGAAGATGCTCAATGCAGCAAAAATCAAAAGGCCGGCATGTTGCAACGGCATAGACTTGGCTTTTGTCGTTCGTGGAACGACCAATTGGATAGCGGGAAGCATCTGTACTCTGCTGGCAAAAGTCGCTGGGTGATTTTCCTTCCATTCAAAACTAGCGGTACACACAACTCATACAAGGTTCAGCAAAATCCGATCGCATCAAAATGCAGTCAATGTCATCCAATGCACCTGCAACCATTCTCTTGCGGCATCCCCCCCCCTTTAAAAGGTGGAACATTAACGAAGAGCTTGGGGGCGTGGCTTGCGATCGCTTGAACAGCCCAAGTGTCCAGCTCAATTCATGGGCTCGCGATAGGGAAACGGCACTTTTCTCAAATCAAATCGGACAAGCCATTGATGACTCTTTGTGAAAGCGCAACGATGCAAGTTCATCGAAAGAGGCCGGCCTCTTTGACCGTCCCCGAACCACAACCCTCTCACGTGCTCTCAACGGTGTCCGCAGGAACCCAGCCTGTCGCGGACGGGGTGCGAACGAGGACCCAATCGCCTCGTGATTGAGCGATCTCGACGGCCCGACCATCCGCCTCGCTCCACTCCACGAGAGCTGGGAAAGACTCCGCATCACCAGTCCGAACGGTGACCTGATCGACGACTATGTAACCAGTGGATTCTTTCGAAACCCCGGTGATTGCCAGCCACCACATGACGCCGCCGAACACAGCCATCACTGCGAAAAAGGACGCAGCCGAACGTGCCACACGACGTGTTTCGGGTGCCAATATTCGGAGCCGAAGCAAGATCAAAATGGCCCAGAAGACCAACGCGAAACCGACAACGCTCCACCGCAGATGACTCGACCCCCAATGGCGGAACAGCAACGGTGCAATCGCTCGCTGTGCTTCCTGCTTCCATGACTCATCGAGATCGCTTGACTCGTTGACCTGACCTCGAGCCAACCACAAACGGGTGCGAATCGAATCGTTTTCCGGATCCCACTTCAGCGCTCGTTCGTAGGCCACAATCGCTCTTCCAATTTGGCCGGACTGCAGACAAGCGTTGCCCAAGTTCGCATACAACTGCGGGTTCTCAACTCCGGCATCAACCAGCGTTTGATAGCGAGTGGCCGCCAGTGAAAATTCCTCCTTGGCAGCCGCCTGCCCCGAATCACCCTTGCTGGCCGAGTCCTTCTTGGGTGCGGCATCGGATTCAGACTGTTCGAGCCTCTGCATCCCGCGTTCGTAAGCCTGGTTGGCCTCTTGGAACAGCACCGACATGGATGCCTGATCCAGTGTCATGCCTTCCACCGATTCGCTTGCCAAGGCGCTGCCCGCCAACGCGAAAGACCATCCCGCCAGCACCCACGCCAAAATCCTTGCAACACTTTGCGACTGCAAAGCGGAAATTGTTTTCGCCTGGAACTGTCGCGACGGACGCTGTTGCTGCCGAAAGCTTTCCAACTGCTCGATCAATGCCACACCACGCGAACGCACTTCCCCGATCGTGGTTGTCAACTCCGAAGGGATGGCGGTCTCTTCCCGCTGGCAACGATCCAAGAAGGATTCCACTTCCGCGGCCAATCCATACTCACCCGCTGCTCGCACTCCACCGACCCCAGACAACCAACTCGAGGATTCGTCATCGCTTCCAAACTGTCGGTGCAAATACATCGCCATGGCCTGCCCAATCGCGAATTCGTCATCCGCTTGTTCCATTGCGAGCACAGCTTTTTGGGCGGGTGACTTCCACTCAGGCAACCAAGTCATCCAGCGGCCGCAACTCTGCCAAACAACCAAACCAAGCCAAACCAAACCCGGCCACACGGTCAGCAACCACCAAGTCGAAAGTGCTTTCCGGACCGGAACATTCTCAAGAGCATCCGAGGACGTGTGAATTTCCCAGAGCGAATCCGCCCAGGAATCCTTCGCGTCCTGACCGCCCTGCCCTGCCCCGTTCGAGGAGTCTTGATCATCCGAACGATCACCATTGGAAACGATGGAATTCAACTGGAGCGTTTCCGAAGCTCGCACTCTCAGCGGAATCGGATTGCTTCGGACAACTTCGAACGATTCCGTTTCCGGGTTGAAGAAATGAAACTCGATCGGCGGAATCTCAGTCACACCTTCGTGCTTGGGACGAATCGTCGGAGCAAACACCTTCATGTTGTCTTGAACAAATCCAGGCAACGGTTGGTCGGAGACTTTGAAATCAGCCGTCAACTCTGGCAGCGTCGACAACTTGGGACATCGCACCAAATCCATGGGGCCATCGCCGGTGATGCCAATCTTGAGTTTGACGGGGTCGCCGGCTTCGACCAACTGCGGTGTGGCCTGAGTGACAATCGTGTACTTGCCGACCGCGCCGTTGTACCCAACGGGCCGCCCTTCGCTCGGGATGGGGCGAACTTCGATCGAATCAATCTCCGCCTCGGCTCGAATCGGACGCGACTTCCGAACCGCCAGTCGCTCTCGTCCCACCGTAGAGCGAAAAAAATCATCATCAAACATTTGCGAGAAACGAGATCCCATGCCAAACGGATCTCGCCGGGCCACCGGCCCGATTTCAGTGGGATAGTTGACGACAACTTCGACGCCGCCAGCGTCCACTTCCCCTGGTTTCTTGGGATAGATCTCCGCGTCGATCTCATACAAGTAGTACTCCCGTGACTCACCACTTTCATCCTCTCGCAAAACCGATCGGCCACCGGGGCGTTGATTTCTCGCTGCCATTTCCTCCATCGCTTTGGTGAATTCCCCCCATTCCGTTTGGGAAGAAATCATCGACCACATGTCACCTTCGGAGAGCGTCGCCTCTTGCTCGACGAGGCGGTAAGGGCGCAGCCAAATTTTCAACGTCAACGGAATCGGTTCGCCGACATACACGTGTGACTTGTCACCCTCGACTTCAACGAACAACAGGTCACCGGTATCGCTCACCGTCGCCACGAACGTCATGGGTTCCGTTTGAAACACCTCCCCGTCCGCTCGAATACCCAAGGATGGGATCTCGAACGATCCCGCTACCTTCGGCGTCACCCGGTACAGAAACGTCACGCTCTGCTTTTGAATCATCTGTCCATTGATGACGGTGACCTGCCGACTTTGTTGAGGCACACCCTCGCGAACGATCTCCACGCCATCGATCTGCGGCAGTTCCGGAAGTTCATACTTCTCCGCATTTTCAATCCGAACCTGCAACGTCAACGCGGCCCCAACATAAGCCTCCTTGGACGACAGCTTTGCAGAAACATTGGCCGCCTGGGTTTCGCCGACACAGACGAACACCCCGCAGAAAACCAATGCGACCAGCAGTTGGCATTTCAGATTCACCAAACGCCCCTTCAAGTTCGCCGTTGTTTTGGATGGCATGATCGACCTCACCAATCTCTTTCCACTGGAATCTGACGCGATCGTTCTCGCTGTTCTTTTCCGAATCGCCGCAACATGTCACGGTCACGAACGGCTTGCAGCATTTTCAATGCCTCCTCACGCGTCATCGATTGCGGCATGGCCTGCTGAGCCATTGCCCCCGCCTGCCCGTCTTGGCCCTCGGTCTCGCCCGAGTCCTGTGACTGAGATTGCAACTGGCCCTCCGGAGCCTCCCCGCTGGACTCATCCGCAGGCTGTTCCCCCTCGTCCGAACCGTCTGATGGATCCGAACCGTTTTGCTGTGTCCCCTCTTCCGATCCTTCCTTTGCGTCCTCGCCGCCCTGTTGTTCGCCATCCTGCTGTTCGCCGTCAGAAGAAGACTGCGAATCATCTCCCTGCGATTCGCCACCGTCGTTCTCGGATTCACTTTCGTTCTGGTCCCCCGAGGCCGATTGGTCTTCTCCGTTTTGATCCTGCTGTTCTTCGGAGGAATCACCTTCCGAAGGCTTGGATTCATCCTCCGAAGACTGGTCTTCGGACTGCGCGGACTGATCTTCCTGCTGCTGTTCCATTTCCTGCTTCAGCCGAAGTGCCAACTCCAGATTGGTACGAGCCCGCCGGACCACGTCACGGGTTGATTCATTGCTTGACGCATTGCCATCCGCATCCGACCGCGCCACCTGGATCGCCGATCGAAAGCTCTCAATCGCTACGAGCAGTGACTCTTTCGCACCGGCCGGTTCCGTTTGCATTCCCGCGATGGCACGTGCGTACTGACAATTGCCGAGGTTGTACCGTGCCCGCAGCGCCAGTGATGTGTCCGGCGAAGTCGCCGTTTCAACAAAGTGCTCCTCCGCGGCCTCAAGTTCGCCCGTTTCGTACAGCGACACACCTGCGTTGAATTGTTCACGGCCAGCTCGATCGACGACCGATGTCCATTCAGCGGATGAACCCAGGCCATCCTGAGCATGAACCGAACCCACGCCGCTCAGCGTCCAAAGCAAAAAAACCAAGACCGCATTCGAAGCGTGACGCGACACGGGCACCGACCGCGTGGAAGGCCACCCGCGAAGCAACACATCCAATCCAAACAACACCATGGCAGGAATCAAGAACCACTGAAAACGAGGGATGTAAGTGTTGATCTTCGCCGTTTGCAAATCCGTTTCATCCACGTTCTCGATGTACCCATGCACGACGTCGGACATATCCACACGCTTGGTTCCCGCGGGGATGTAAGCCCCATCGGATTGCGTGGCGACCTCCTTCAAAATGGCTCCGTTCATTTTCGAAATCACCGTTTGCCCTTTGTGCTTCACATAGCGACCGCTCTGCCGGTTCGGCAACTCAGGGTCCACGTCAGGAATCCGCGAGCCTTCGGTCATGTCGCCCAAGCCGATCGTGAAAATGCGAATGCCCTGCTCTTCGTAGGCCCGTTTCGCTTCCGCCACTGGATCGCTTTCCTGATCCTCGCCATCTGTCAAAATCACCATCGCTTTGTGGTCGGTGGTTTTATCCAAGAACGCGTCCGAAGCGACTCGAATGGCGTCACCCAAACGCGAACCGCCACGACGCACGGAGTGCATGCCAACGGATTCCAACGTCTGCTTGAAATCCTCCACATGACGAGTCAACGGCAAGGTCTGCCGAGTCTCGCCAGCAAACACGACCAACCCCACTCGGTCGCCGGGCATCTCATCGACCATGTCTTTGATCTGCTGCTTCGCTCTTTCCAACCGATTCGGTGAAACATCTTCCGCCAACATGCTGCGAGAGACATCCAGCACGAACACCGCTTCGATGCCGCGTTGGGGGATTTCTTCCCAAGCCTTGCCCCATCGCAAATCGGACATCGCGACGACAAGCATCGCCAACGAACCGAACACGCAGACCGCGCGCAATGGCCGGTTCCACCTCGATGGATTGACCGACGAGTTCACCAGACTCGTCCCCAGGAACCGTCGCCAAGCGATCCGCCGCATGACGCCGGCGTAGACCATCACCAACGCGACGCCGAGAACGACCATCAACCACGCAAGTGCCTCTGGGTTGCCCCATTGAATTTCCGACGTGTTCACACCAACTCCTTGAGCCACAGGTGTTCCAGCAATGACCGAACGATCAAGACCACCAACGCCATCGCGATCACCGGTGGAATCGTGACCGTTCCCCAATGCCAAGATTGAACCGCCAGTTCCCGATAGCTAACGTACTGATGTGTTTCAACCTCAGTCTTTTCCAACTGATCAATCTCACGATAAATCGCATCGAGCGAGTCCGTGTCGGTGGCTCGAAAGTACTTGCCCTCGGTGAGTTCTGCCACCTTTCGCAACGTCTCCTCATCGATATTCACTTCCATGTAATGCAGCCTCTGGCGACCGGTGAACGGATCGCGAACGGGCACCGGGGCCTTGCCCTTCGTCCCCACACCAATCGCGTAGATCTTGATGCCCATCGTCTCGGCAAGCTCCGCGGCTTGGACCGGATCGAGTTGCCCCGCCGTGTTCTCGCCATCGGTCAACAAGATCAAGATCTTGCTCTTCACCTTGCGTTTTTGACGGGCGTCCAACGCATTCAACTTTTCAACGGACAGGGCAATCGCATCCCCGATTGCGGTCCCGTCCTCGTCTCTGCGATTGACGATTTGAGTTTGGTTCAGCCGTGACACGACGAACGAATGATCCAGCGTCGGCGGTGTCTCCGCGTCGGCATAAGCCGCGAACGTGATCAGGCCAACCAAGTCACTGAAGCGACCCTCGAGGTCCTCGCCACCGGTGATAAACTTGCTAGCCACGTTCTTCACCGCGGTCAAACGATCCACGGGCTCACCGTCGATCTCAAAGTCCATCGCTTGCATGCTGCCACTGCGGTCGATCACCATTTCGATCGCGATCCCTTCGGTTTCCGAAACCGTTTGCTCACGGCCCTCACGAGGGCGTGCCACAGCAACGACCAGCAACGCAGAAGCAATCAACGTGAGCGCCTTGGGCAACCACATCCAACGCTGGCGCAAACTTGGCGGAAGCTCATCCACCGCGGCAAGCGAACTGAACGGGACAGCGGCAACACCTCGACGACGCCACATCCACCACGCCATCAGCGGAAGCAACGCCAGCAACCAAAATGCATGAGGCCATGCAAAGTTCATGCATTCGCCTCCTGAGAGAATCGGGCTTGCAACGTTTCCAACTGGTCCATCCAGTCATTCGCCCGATCCAACCAAGCCTCCACTTCCGCGGAGTTCGTTGAGATCCCGGCGAAAGCAACTTCGTCTGCTCGGGTGAGCATCGCCTGCAAGTTCTCTGAGATCGCTGGTTCTGTTTCCTGCAACCACCCCAAGGCGTCTTCTGATGTGACCGCCGATTCGCGTCCCATCATCGAACCAATCCAGTCGCGAAAAATGCTTGACAGCTGACGGCTGCAATCGTCCGCGGAGAGCTTTTGTTTTTGCCACTGCGTCCGCAGGTCCGTCAAGCGTCGCCGAGCCCAAACCGCGTCCGAGATCCCCCGGCGAGTTCGCATTCGAAGCAGCACAACTGCTCCCGCGATCAACAGCCCGACCAACCCAACCACCGCGGTGGGCACCCACGAACCCGAAGGAGTCGTCTCGGCCGGCAACGAGATGGCTTCGGCGATCGGTTCCGGTTTCATTGGGTCCGCGGATTCGGTGAGCACGCTTCGCACGTCGATCACAATGGGCTGCGTTGCGAGCGAGCCAGCCTGCTCCCAGTCGATGCCGATTTGCTCCGATTGATTTTCGGATTGTCGCGGCAGGGTTTGAACCTCGACGCTGGGGATTTCGACCTCACCTGCTTGCAGACTTTCCAGCGTCAACCGCACCCACCATCGACGTGAATCGCTGCCCGCTGCACTCGCGTGGGGCAAATCCTCTCGGATCTCTTTGGCAATGATCTCCCAGTCGCCCAGTGTTTCATTGAACTCAGGCAGCACGACTTGCAAATCGCCTGGCACGACGACTTCCAATTCCACTTCCAACGGTTCCGCGACCAACGTTTCTGAGTCGGAGACGCGAAAACGGATTTCAATCGGGCCATCCGATTGACGCTGAACGATCGCATCCGCCTTCCCAGACGACGCAATGACAACGCTGAACAGAATGGCGGCCCAGGCTCCGAAAGTTCGTTTCACGTTCATCGTCGATTCTCCCGTCCGTGGAAGTAACGACGCAGGGGTTCACCGAGGTCTTCTCCCGTTCGCAAATGCAGAGGTTCCATCCGGTAACGCCGGAACAGAGCATCGCGTCGTTCGGCTTGCAACTGAACCATCTGTTCGTAGCGTTGCCGGTGCGTGCGACTGGACGTGTCGACCCAACGAACGCTTCCGGTTTCATTGTCACGCAAAGGAACCAATCCAACGGCGGGCAATTTCATTTCACGCTCATCGGTGACGACCACTGGAATGATGTCATGCTTGCGAGCCGCCACCCGGAGGGACTTCGTATAGTCTTGGGATTGAAAATCACTGATCAGAAACACCACGGTTCGTCGCTTTGCCGTCCGTTGCAGGTGTTCCAGCGCCGCACCAACATCGGTCCCGGTTCCGCTGGATGGATGAGTCAACAATTCGCGAATCAATCGCAACACATGACGCGATCCCTGACGAGGCGGCAAGCTCATCTCCACCTGATCGCTGAACAGTGTCAAACCAACCCGGTCGTTGTTTTTGATCGCTGACATCGCCAGCGTCGCCCCCAATTCCGTCACCAATTCGCGTTTGGTTTGGGCCTGCGTTCCGAAATCCAAGGACGCCGAACAATCCACGATCAGCATCACTGCCAATTCACGTTCCTCACGGAACAGTTTGACGAAGGGAGCGTCTTGCCGTGCCGTCACATTCCAATCGATCGTGCGAACATCGTCGCCGACTTGGTAGGGACGAACCTCTTCAAATTCGATGCCTCGTCCTTTGAAGGCCGAATGCCAGGTCCCCGCCAACATCTCGTCGACACGGTGGCTGGTTCGAATTTGAATTCGACGAATCTTGCGAAGGATCTCGCTGGGAGTCATCGTTTACGGAGCCGGAATGTGGTCGAGGATTTGCTGCACAATGGATTCACTGGTCAGGTCTTCCGCTTCGGCTTCGTAGGTGATCATCACACGATGCCGCAGGACATCCAACGCGATCGAACGCACATCGGCCGGAAGCACATAGGCGCGGCCGGCCAAGAACGCCGCCGCTCTGGCCGCGAGCGTCAAATTGATGGTGGCGCGAGGCGAACCGCCAAACTGAATCAGCCCATCCATCTGCAGCCCGTAGGCTTCGGGGCGGCGGGTCGCCATCACCAGATCAACGATGTATCCCTCCACCTTTTCGTCCAAGTGAATTTCATCGATCAGCTCACGCGCCGCCAAGATGTCCTCCGGCGAAGCGACCGCTGAGACCTCCAGCTTCGTTCCCGTTTTGCCCATCCGCCGAAGAATCTGCAGCTCTTCCTCGCGATTGGGGTAATCGACGATAACCTTCAACATGAAACGGTCCGTCTGAGCTTCTGGCAACGCGTACGTGCCCTCTTGCTCCACCGGGTTCTGCGTCGCCATCACCAAGAACGGTTCAGGCAGCGGAAAGGTTTCGCTGCCAATCGTGACCTGGTGTTCTTGCATCGCCTCCAACAACGCACTCTGCACCTTCGCAGGCGCCCGGTTGATCTCATCGGCGAGAACCAGGTTCGAAAAGATTGGCCCTTTCTGAACCACAAACGTTTGATCTTGAGGGCGGTACACCTGGGTCCCGATCAAGTCAGCGGGCAACAGGTCCGGTGTGAACTGCAAACGCTGGAACCCGGTGTTGATCGCTTTCGCCAAACTGGCCACCGCGGTGGTTTTCGCCAGCCCGGGAACCCCCTCGATCAACAAGTGACCACCGGTGAGCAAACCGATCAGCATCCGATCGACAAGATGACTCTGCCCCACCAACACATGATTGATCTGCAACACAATCTCCCGGAACGGGCTGCTGGCGTGAGCGATCCGTTCGGTCAGTTGCTGTTGTTGTTTCGCCGATTCTGATTGCATCAGATCAGACGGAATTTCAGTGGGTGCATTCGGTTCGATCATCGAAACTAACGTGATAGGACGACTGGAAGAAAGGGTTCGAGCAGCAACGCCAAGCAACCAACCTTGGCATCCGATGCAGTCGAAGATACCCATCTGCCTCGGTCAGTCCACAGCACTACGCTGCCAGGCGTTGGAGAGTGCGGAGGAGGCGGCGAAAAGTGGGAACGGAAGAAATTCGAGTCGGCTCACCGAATGTCCGATTTCCTCCCCAAACCAGCGGTTCTTGCCCCCAGATCGTGGTCGCGAGGTGAAACTCACTTGACACGGGCTCAGTTCAGCCTATAGTTCGTTCGAAAGATGGGTGGAACAGGCATCGAAACGCTGATGTCGCCAATGTTCCCCTTTCCTCAGGCCCCCCAATGACTTGATGTGGTGCGAGGCCGGTTTTTCCCGTGCTGTGGTGTTTTCACTGTGGTTCAGGTAACCCCTCGTGCAACTGAGTTTCGACCATTGGGTCGCCATCCGCAGACGGGCATGAAGTGGACTTAACTGCGTGTTAGGTTCATTTTGAATCGCCTTGGTCGGTATTGTTTCACGGCGGGTCATGGACTCGTCCAACGGGAATCTCCCCACGGCAAGGAATTGCCTGTCGCGATGAGTTTGGCTCAAACGCAGTTTGATCTTCAAGCAGTTTGACTCACAAGCAATGTCCAACGGTCGCGTTGTTGGTGTTACCGCAACCTTCGACGCATCAGACCTCGTATTTCAAACGCGGTTACTCTTGATTGGTTGCCAAAGCGAGTTGGTGCTTGGATGCCACCATGGACTTCCGTCTCATGGTCTCGATCGATTTCGATCTTTCCAAGCGTGACAAACCAAGTTGATCCTCCGGGATTCTGGTGAATGGCAACAGGAATAACAGATGGCGAAGAAAAAACGTGCCCCGCGTGGTCGAGGTGGTTTTGGTTCCCAAAATGGCGGTCAGGGCCAAGGCCAAGGCGGCCAGGGCGGGGGCGCCAATGCTGGCGGTGGTGGAAAATCACGTTCGCGACGTCGACGCCGCGGTAGTGGCGGCGGTGGAGGCGGAAACGGTGGTGGTGGCAACAATGGCGAACCAGCCGATTTCGTAAGCGACGCACCGCTCGAAGAATGGGATGGCATCCTGGAGTTGCACCCCAATGGCTACGGCTTTCTTCGCAGCCCCAAGAACAATTATTCGCGGGAACGCACCGATCCATTTGTGCCCGGCACAATGATCGAAAAATTTGGGCTCCGGCAAGGCCTGATGCTCAAAACCATGGTTCAGCAAGCCAAGCGACAACAAGGCCCCCGCGTTCGGGAAATCCTGGATGTCGATGGCATGTCGCCGGAGGCCTACCTCGATGTCGCCAAATTCGACGACCTGACGGCAATCAACCCCGAGCAGCCTCTCAAGCTCGAACACGGCAAAATGCCCCTGACCAACCGAGTCATCGACTTGTTGGCACCCCTGGGCAAAGGCCAACGTGCCTTGATCGTCGCACCGCCACGCAGCGGGAAAACGATCATGCTGCAACACATCGCCGAAGGCATTTCGACCAACCACCCCGAATTGACGATGATGGTGCTGTTGATCGACGAACGCCCTGAGGAAGTCACCGACATGCGTCGGAGCATCCGAGGCGGTGAAGTCATCGCCAGCAGCTTGGACATGGACATTGAAAGCCACGTTCGACTCAGCCAATTGGTCATCGATCGTGCGAAACGCTTGGCCGAAATGGGACAAGACGTCTTCTTGATGCTCGACTCGATCACCCGCTTGGCCCGCGCTTTCAACAAATGGGTTGGCAAGTCCGGTCGCGGCGGCGCCACCGGCACGGGCGGCCTGGACATCCGAGCCATGGACATCCCGAAAAAACTGTTCGCAACCGCACGTGCGTTCCAAGAAGGTGGGTCCCTCACCATCGTGGGCACCTGCCTGGTCGACACGAACTCTCGAATGGATGACGCGATCTTCCAGGAGTTCAAAGGAACCGGGAACATGGAAGTCATCCTGGATCGACGCTTGGCCGACCGCCGCGTCTATCCGGCGATTGACATTTCACAGTCCGGCACCCGCCGCGAAGAATTGCTGCTGGACGAAGAAACCTACGAAACGGTTTCCATGCTGCGACGAACGCTCAGCGAAATGCACCCGGTCGATGCGATGGAACAACTGACCAAGCAATTGGGCCGGTTCGACGACAACGAAGGCTTCCTCAAACTGATTTCAGGTGCGAAACTCGCCTGATCAGGCACGGTTGCCAAAAACAAGCGGATCAACCAAACTATTGAACCGCTACGGAGGATAAGCGAATTGGCGAGCGGCCTCACTGGAACTGAGGTACCCCGTAAGGGGCTGCGGGTTCGAATCCCGTGTCCTCCGCTACACCGAAATGGCCCCGTCAGAACCTGGTTCTGACGGGGCTTTTTTCATGCCCGCTTCGCCTGATTTCCCTGCATTCGTGCGATCCGACCGCAATCTTCGAACAGGAAACGCTGCCTCGTGAGCCACCGCACCCAGCCCCAAGAAACCTTGACCCCGTACTTTGGTGTCTTCGATCTTTTCAAAATCGGGATTGGACCGTCCAGCTCTCACTCGGTGGGCCCGATGCGAGCCGCCGAAGCGTTCCTGAAAGAACTGCAAGAAACCAGCCTGCTGCGACGCGTCTCGCGGGTCCAAATCGACCTCTACGGCTCGCTGGCCCTGACCGGACTGGGACACCAAACCGACATCGCCTTGCTGATGGGACTTCAAGGCGAAACCCCTGACCAGATCGATACCAACACGGTGGCATCGAAACTCGCCTCCATTCGCGAATCCAAGCGACTCGCACTCAATGGTGACCACCCCATTCCGTTCTCCGAAGCCACCGATCTGGTCATGCACCGACGAGCGGTCAAAGGCATGCATCCCAACACGATGCGTTTCACAGCCTTCACGGACGACGATCCCAACACGCCAGCCCTCGACGCCACGTTCCTCTCGATTGGCGGCGGCTTCATCCATCGCGAAGGACAAACTGGCACCGCACACCAAAAGTGCTCGTCCAAAGTGCCCTACCCTTTCACGTCCGCAAACGAAGTGCTGCAACTCTGCGAACAGCACCAAATTTCAATCAACGAACTCGCCCTGAGAAATGAACTGACGTTCCGGTCCCGAGAAGAAATTCGAACTGGCCTTCAGCGGATCTGGACCGTGATGCAGGAGTGCGTCGAAAAAGGCTGCCAAACCGAAGGCATCCTGCCCGGCGGCCTGGAGGTGGAACGACGCGCCCCGGCTCTCTACCAATCACTGACCCAGCGGAGCGCCCCAATGGACCGAGATGCATTGTGCGTCCTGGACTGGGTCGACCTGTATGCATTGGCGGTCAATGAAGAGAACGCAGCGGGCGGACGCGTCGTCACCGCACCGACCAATGGGGCCGCGGGAATCATCCCCGCGGTGCTGCATTACCTCCAGCGTTTCTGCCCGGATGTCACCGACGAAACCATCGAACGCTTCCTGCTGACCGCCGCCGTGATTGGATCGCTTTACAAACGCAACGCTTCGATCTCGGGAGCTGAGGTTGGCTGCCAAGGCGAAGTGGGCGTGGCGTGCTCGATGGCCGCGGGAGCCCTCACCGACGCACTCGGTGGGACGCCACACCAAGTCGAAGAAGCCGCCGAGATTGGCATGGAACACAACCTTGGACTGACCTGCGATCCGATCAAAGGACTCGTCCAAGTCCCCTGCATCGAACGCAACGCAATGGGAGCGGTGAAGGCGATCAACGCCAGCCGACTCGCCCTTCGCGGTGACGGCAAACACTTCGTTTCCCTGGATCGTGTGATCCGCGTCATGAAGCGAACCGGCGCGGACATGTCCGCTCGCTACAAAGAAACTTCCCGCGGGGGCTTGGCCGTCAACATCAGCGAATGCTAATCGCCCCCACCCTTCCCCCAGCCAAAAGCGCTTTCCAAGCAGGCACGCAGGAGTCTTTCGGGCAGGTGAGCCGCCTGGCGTTCGCCACGGCTCCCACACACAACCAAGGTCAAGCAGGTCGGCAGGAGCCTTTCGGCATTTGGACTGTTTCGGTAAGCGTCGTTGCTCCCACGTACAACCGGGGCCAACGCCCAAACGGCTCACATGATTTCGCCCGATCATTCCTGCCACACTGCTGAACGTTCAAACGGCCTCCCATGCTCCTCCCCAATCATTCCCGCCAACCGACCTGAAACGTCAAATATCACAACTGCGTTTCGCCATTTCACATCTGCCCCCAGGGACATCCCTTTATACTGAGCGTCGAATTCAACCTCCCTTGATAAATTCGATGGCAAAGGACACCCCATTCGATGAGTGATGGCAAAGTGAAGATGGCAATGGTCGGCTTGGGCTTCGGGTCGGAGTTCATTTCGATCTATCAAGCTCATCCGGACGCTGACGTCGTGGCAATTTGCCGACGCAACGAAACCGAGCTGAACAAGACAGGCGATCAATTTGGCATCGATCGCCGCTACACCGACTACGACGCGGTGTTGGCCGATCCAGAAGTCCAGTGCGTTCATATCAACAGCCCGATCGCGGATCACGCCTGGATGTCCCTGAAGGCTCTCGATGCCGGCAAGCACGTGATGTGCACGGTCCCGATGGCAACGACCATCGAAGAGTGCCAACAAATTTGCGAGAAGGTCAAAGAGACCGGTTTGAAATACATGATGGCCGAGACGGTCGTCTACAGCCGGGAATTCCTGTTCATCAAAGACATGTACGAGAAAGGCGAACTGGGAAAGATCCAGCACCTCGCTGCTTCTCACCCGCAAGACATGGACGGATGGCCAAGCTACTGGGAAGAGATGATCCCGATGCATTATGCCACCCACGTCGTCAGCCCTTGCTTAGGTTTGACGAACGCGATCGCAGAATCGGTCAGTTGCTTCGGCTCCGGCACCGTCCGTGAAGACATCGCCAAGAAGTCAGGCAGCCCATTCGCAGTGGAAAGCTGTCACATCAAACTCAAGGACAGCGACATCACCGCTCACATCTGGCGGTTCCTCTACGACGTTGCTCGGCAATACCGTGAAAGCTTCGATGTTTACGGAACCAAACGCAGCTTCGAGTGGACGCTGATCGAAAACGAACCACACGTTCTTCACACCGCGAAGAAACCCGAAAACGAGATCCCGGAAAAGATCGAGATCCCTGACTTCGCGCACCTGTTGCCTGAGCCAATCCAACGCTTCACGCTGCCTGCTGAAATCCACGACGCCGACCATCTGTCGTTCGTGCAAGGCGGCGGCCACGGCGGATCGCACCCACACATGGTGCACGAATTCATTTCCGCCGTGAAAGAGGATCGCGATCCGTGGCCCAACGCACCGACCGCGGCCAATTGGACGTGCACCGGTTTGTGCGCCCATCAATCGGCCATGAAGGGTGGCGAATTGGTTCGCCTCCCCGACTTCAGCTGAACCGACTCGTTGAACGATCAACGCCCCAGCCCCAGCAATCTCGGGGCTTCCACCCCGAGCTAAGAACGCCGGCCCCATCCGGGGCGAGGATTGCCGTCGAACGCTCCTCCGGTTCGCGTCCCGTCACCGGCCCAACCGCCCGGATTTGTCAATTTACAATTTTACTTTTTCAATCTCCCCCATCTCATCGCTCGTCACCTGTCGCCGCCCCGCGGTTGTCCGAGTCAGGGGTGATGCTCGAGACCTCGGGTTGAAAACCCGAGGCTGACAACTGCCACCACTCCGCGGTTGTTCAATCCCCCGGACACGCACCACCAGTCGCGGAGCGACAGCAGCCGAAAACCTTGGGTTTTCAACCCAAGGCCAGCCTTTCCTGCCAGAGGAAACCGCCCAGGCCCGCTCTACTTCAGCTCAACGCGAATCACAATCGGCAAGTGATCACTCGCGAAACGACCAGCTTCGGTTCGCGGGTCCAGCGTCTTGTATTCCTGCACCGTGACACGGTCACTGACCAGCACGTGATCAATCCGGCGATCCGGCTGAATGGCCTTGAATCCATTCCAGGTTCCAGTCGGACCGGTGGGTTTTCCTTCGACCATGTCGCGAGCGTCCAGCAACGACACGCGCTTCCCAGCTTGCAACGCCTTCAACGGCGCGGACTCGGACGTCGCATTGAAATCGCCCATCACGATCACCGGCAAATTCACTGCACGCTGATCGACCTCCTCAGCAACCTGGCGTCCAGATTCTTCGCGTGCCTGCGATCCTCGATGATCAAAATGGGAATTGATCACCAAGAATTCAGCTCGATCCACTTTGTGTCGCAGCACCATCCAAGTCATCGTGCGAGGCAACGCTGCGTCCCAGCCTTTCGATCCCACCACGGTGGGCGTGTCCGACAACCACAACGTCCCATGGTCCACCGCTTCGAATCGATCATGGCGATATCCGATGGGAGCAAACTCGCCACCTTCTTCTCCGTCATCGCGCCCCACCCCATACCAAGTCCACTCGGGCGTGCCTGCCTGGACGTCACGCAGTTGCTTCACCGTGACTTCTTGCAACCCGACAACATCCGAAGACGCAATGGTTTCAATCACCTTCGAACGCCGCATCGACCAAAGGTCGAGTCGATCGTGAGAATTCAAATAGCGAATGTTGTAGGTCATCGCGGTGAACGATTCATCTGCAACGACCGCCCCCGACCCAACACCACCGAACAAGAGCATGCCACAAACAAGGGCAAGCCATGCAGCGGATTTCGTAGTGAAAGCTGATTGTCTCAATGTCATTTCATTTCTCCGGGAACCAAGGAAACCCCTTGGAATGGTGTAATCGAATGGAACCAATTGCTGTGTGCTTGACTCAGGGAGCGTCCGGACGCACGCCGCAATAGCTGACAATCATGCCCAACTGATCCGCGACCGAGGCCTTCGTTTTCATCGCCAAGTCCGCTTCTTCCGCCGAGTTTGCATAGGCAACTTGAATGTGATTGGCTTTGTGGCGTGCCATCATCTCATCCCGAGAAACCCCATGCAGAACCGCGTGCATGATCGGCCACTGAGGCGTCGTTGAATCCCAGCGTCGCTGCGTTTCTTCCGCTGGCAATTCGATCGCTGTTGCTCGCCCTAAATCCATGTGCAGCCGATCGTCAGCAACAAAAATCCGCGACCAAACCACTTCGCCGGGTTTCGAGACACCTCGAACGGTGCTCCCACCTGATGGAAAGTACATCGGTGGCTGACGGAACCCTTCGGCGTCCGCCCAACCGTTTTGAAAGTGCGAGGCAGGTACGGCGCCACTGATTTCCAGCACCCAAACCTCTTCCTCCGTCGTGCCGCTGGCATCGCGATCGGACCATCGCAAATCGTGCAGCGTGTTCTCGACCGGCTGCCCCAACGCTTTGTGAACCCGGTTGGTGATCAGCCCATCCAGTCCCGCACACTCATCGACCTCATTGAAGTGAGTCAAGGGACCGCCGGCATACAGTTCCCGAGATCCATCGCGTGAGAAGACGGGCGGGCGAACGGAATCATTGAGCATGCCTTCCACCAAGTCACTGGCGGGCAACAAGTCCTTCAGCCCCTGCTGGTACTGAATCCCGATGGCATCGCAACCGAAGTCATCCGCAATGCGCATCGCCGCGATGTAGACACGACACTGACCAAGAATCTGTGCGTCGGTGAGATCGGTTTCGTGATTGGGCCCAGTATGGAATTTCATTCCCGCCTGATTCAACCAATCGCGAACGGCCTGAGCCTCTTCGTCACTGACCTGTTGCGACTCATGATAAAGCGCCGATTGGCTCAGCCGCTCTTTGAAAACTCCCGTCGCATGAAGCAAGTGGTCGGGAATGATCGCGTTGAACATTCCCATGCAGCCTTCATCGAACACACCCAAAATCGCTTTTTCGCGTTGAATCGTGTCTGCGATTTCCAACGCCTTCGCCCGTGCGTTTGCATCGCAACTGGTGATCTCGAATGGCGTCACATGGTCCATTTCATGTGAGACAGACCCCGTGTCCAACCAACTCTTCAGTTTGCCCAGGAACAAGGCGTCCGAGAACTCCTCGCTCCACAGCGAGCTGTACTGAACCCCTGCTTTGGTGAGCGACCCATTGAGGTTCAGCAACCCGACCAACCCCGGCCACTGCCCTGACCAGTTCGCCACCGTCAAGATCGGCCCGCGATGCGTCATCAAACCAGCCAGAACATGATGCGAGTACTGCCAGACCGCTTCTGCAACAATCAATGGAGCGTTGGGATCAATGGTCCGGAACACATCCATTCCCTGCCGCTGCGACCGAATGAACCCATGCCCGCGAGCTTCATCGAACTCGTGCCCGCGACTGACCTGGTGGCCAAAAGATTCAATCGCAGCGATCAACCGCGACTCCATTTCTTTCTGGGCCTCCCAGCAAACCTGGTTCGCGGAATCTCGTAAGTCGCCGGAGGCAATCAGTGTGATCGTTTGAGGCATCGTCTCGTCAGCCATTGAAGAGTAGGAAGAGGATTTCAAATTCGTCGTTGAGCGACCGCGTGGGCCAATTGCCTGTAGCGACCGTACAGTTGTTCGTAAGCTTGCGTTCGTTCCAAGCGAGGCAGAATCAAATCTCGCTGATTCTCGGGAACAGAAGCCATCGCGGTCGCAGCCTCAGCGATGCTGGAAAACGGTGTCTTCTCGGGACCAGCCGCAACCATCCCCAGAACCGCCGCACCAACCGCTGGCCCCTGCGAGGAAGGATGAATTTCAATTGGCATCCCCAGCACGTCCGCATACACCTCCACGAAGGCTCGGTTGTGGTGTGGCAAACCGCCGGTGGCGATGATGCGATCGATCGGCACGCCCTTGTTGCTTGAGCTCGTCGGTTCAGCCTGATTCGCCTCAGGCAGATCGGCACTCCCATGACGAAGCATCTCCACGATCCAGCGGACACCAAAGGCGGACGCTTCCATCAAGGCCAAATAAAGGTGAGCCGGGCCATGCTGCATTCCCAACCCGGTGAAGGCCCCGCGAACCGAACCATCCATCAGCGGCGTTCGGCAACCATTCATCCAATCCAAACACGAGACGCCCTCGGCACCGGGAGGCAAGCTCATCGCTTCCTCGGCCAAGTCATCGAACGAATCGCGATTCAGTAGTTTCCGCAACCAAGCGAACGCATCTCCGACCGCCGCCTGCCCCGTTTCATAGCCGA
The DNA here is from genome assembly GCF_001027925.1 of Rhodopirellula islandica. Taxonomy (NCBI): domain Bacteria; kingdom Pseudomonadati; phylum Planctomycetota; class Planctomycetia; order Pirellulales; family Pirellulaceae; genus Rhodopirellula; species Rhodopirellula islandica. Next base: position 226,891 of record NZ_LECT01000038.1, read on the forward strand.
ACAATCCAGGCAAAATGCCGCCCTCCACCACGCCAGCCACACCGGGCATGTCCACCATCTTGGTCGCGTTGAGCATGTGGCAACTGCTGGTCCCCAGCACCATCACCAAGGTGCCTGGCTCGGCCGCACCAACTCCTGGCACACCGGCGTGAGCATCAATGATTGCGGCCGACACGGGAACCCCAACGGGCAACCCAAACTGGGTTGCCATCGCTTGTGTCAGCTGCCCAGCCACTTGGCCCGGTGACCGCATCTGCTCCGCCGATTGACCGGGCATCCGATTGGCAACCGCCTCGGCAAGCTTCGGATGAACGGCCTGAAAATAGTCTTGCGACGGATAACCGTCGCCGGCCGACCACATTGCTTTGTAACCAGCCTGACAGGTCGAACGGACCAACGAATCGCTGTCACCACCGACCAGTCGCCACACGAACCAATCGCCTGCCTCCAACCACACGTCCGCAGACTCAGCGATCTCAGGAGCTTGTTCAATCGTCTCCAGCATTTTGGGAAAGAACCATTCCAACCCGATCACACCGCCATACCGCCTCAAAAACGACTCGTCGCGTTCCCTTGCGATCGAAGTCATGCGTTCGGCTTGCTCCAGCGCTCCATGGTGCTTCCACAGCTTTGGCCAAGCCAGGGGACGTGACTGCAGCGACTCCAACTCACAAAGCGGCGTCCCGTCGTGCTTGGCCGGCAACATCGTGCAACTGGTGAAGTCGACGCCAATGCCCACGATCTCCTCGCCCGTCAAACCAGCCTTGGCCACGGCTTCTTTCGTTGCCGCCGCGGCGGACTGAATCCAGTCCGCTGGGCACTGCAAAGCGTATCGCTCTGGCAACGGCTCATCGCTGCCCGGCAATGAATCCACGATCTGCCCATGCTCAAACGGACTGACCGCGGAACCCACTTCGCGGCCCTCGGAATCCACCAAGATGGCACGCACGGACTCCGTTCCAAAATCGAGACCGAGAGCAATGACAGGCATAAGATGTCGGATCGTGTGAATAAAAAGCAGAAACAAAAACTCGCCCTCGATGGGTTCAGACCCTCTGAACCCATCGTGAACAATCAGTCATCCAAGAATTCGCGTGCAAAGATCACTTGGAATCGCGGAACGAACGCCCCCGATCGTAGCTGATCTTCGACACGGTTTGCGTTGCATCGCCAACCTGAGCGTCAAACTTCAGCACGATTCGGCCGTCTTCGCTGCTGGGATCAAAACGCAACTTCGTGCATTCGACCTTTCCGGAATCGGGCTGATCCCAAAGCACCGTCATCGGACCGGACCATTTGATTCCATCATGATAACGGTACCGAACCAGGTCGGACTTCGCCTCCTCCTTGTTCGATTCGATCCAAGCGGCAATCCGGCCCCGCGTGGAATCAAATGAGATCGCGTCTTCGCGATCCACCTTGGGATCAACCGACTGGGCTGGCAACGCTTTTTCGAACTGCACATCCCCGGCGACCTCTGCTCCCGAAAACGAAATGCAATCGTCATGGAAAATGTGGTAAATCCGACCGTTTTCACTTCCAACGATCAGATCCCACTTCCCATCTCGGTTGAAGTCAGAGACCGCGGGACTGGCCGTGTGACCCGCGACATTGCGGCGAGCCAAATTCCCAACTCGTTTCAACACGACCTTGCCGTCTTGATCAGCCACATTGCGATACCAGGTCACATTCTCAGAGTTGATCAACACATCCAAACGCCCATCGGAATCCCAATCGGCAACGGCGATCTTGACGCGACCAGATCGACCAGCGGTGCCAACTGCCAAACGAATCGGGCGACCTGATTCATCAACAAACAATCGCTCCGCTTCCCCCGCCGAACGACGAAGCGTCAGATACCCTTCCTGATCCATCAACACCAAATCCAGTTCCTCATCGCCGTCGAAATCCAGAGCAACCGGTGTTGTCCGCCACTGCGTCAGGGACCTCTTCGTAGCTGGTTTCCAAGGGTACCAGGCTGGTGGACTTTCGACGGGAGCGGATTCCAAATCCTGTTCCACCAAGATGCCAGATTCATTGAGCAACACACCGACCTCCGACAAGATCGAGTTGTAAATGATGTCATCGTCGCCATCACCATCCCAGTCAGCGAGTGACAACGTGGTGTAGCCCCACTTGGCTTCGCAGGGACCTTGGATCGATCCGTTCTCGCCTGCCAAAATCCGAAACGGTTCTTCCGCTCCATCCTCCCCCCGAACGTTCAGCAACACGGGTTCCGCCCACTTCGGCAAACCACCTTCGCCTTCACCAAGGTTTTCGAACCATCCGATGTTGCCGGCTGTGTTTCCGCAGATGATGTCATCGTCACCGTCTTGATCCCAATCAGACACATAGGGCGTTGCCAGGGCACCAAATTTCAGCGTGTCGGCTTTTTGGCGGAAGTAAACGGGATTCTCAAACACAGGTTGGCCGTCGCGAAGTTCGCCGGTGTTTTCAATGAACGCAACGCGACCGTCTTCGTCCCCCACGATCAAATCGGCGTCACCATCGCGGTCCCAGTCGATCGCGGTTGGCGTGATCATTTGCAAGTGCATCGTCAGCCGTTCGCCATCGACATTCTGGAGCTCTTTCCCAGTTTGATAACGAGGCTTTTCACGAGTCCCCACGTTCTCAAAGTAAGTGAAGTAGTCCAGGAAATTCCCGACGATCATGTCCAGGTCATCATCCCCATCGAAGTCCACCAAGCTTGCACACGGCCACCCAAAAACATCGATGGGTTGATCGCCCGCGAAAATCATCTCGGGCTTTTTGTAATCCGGTTTGGCATCGTCCCCGGCGTTGGACATCAAGAACACATAACCGTGCAGCGGCCCGTTGTGCCAATCGCCCTTCTCATCGTAAGCATGGTCCCAAACCAAATCGGACCAATCGCCGACACCTGCGATCAAGTCGTGATCGCCGTCACCGTCGTAGTCGACGTAACGCCACATGTTGCCGCGAATTTTGGCTCCCGGAATGGCCAGCGGTTTCGCCGGCGCGGAGATACCGGTGGGTTTGTCAAAATCAAATTTCCCCGTGGACGGGTCCTGTGCAAAGTACTTGCCTGGAATCAAAACCCGCGATTCACCGTTGACTTCGCTCGCCAACATGTTGTGAAACGCCCGCCCGAGTCGCACCGGTGCTTCGAAGACCGGCATTTTGACACTTGGGTCCTGACTTGTATTCTCAAAGTAAAAGGTCCCATTGGAAGGCTTGTCGGGACAGCCAACCAACAAATCCAAATCACCATCACCGTCGTAATCCATCGGCAGCGGATAAGCCCACAGCCCCACGCCCAAGTCAACTTCCAACCCAGGGTTGTTGTACTTCAGCGGCATCAACTTCACGTTCTCCTCCGCACTCAACAGTTGCCCGCCTTGGACCAACAGCATCCATCCCAATCCCATTGCCAACGCCAATGGTTGCAACGACCGTCTGTAAACACTCATGGTTGCTCTCGCTTTCTCAGGTTGCTCGCCGCTTCCAGACACATTGCCCAGAGTGGCGGGTAGGTTTGATTCTCACAGTCCAACAGGTTTCATCCACCGCGGTACTCAATCCGCTGTTGAGTCGACCACAAAGACTTGGTTGCATGATTTGTCGCCACTCGAAACAGCGCCGCCAAAGGCAACGCGACTTCCATCAGGCGAGTACACAACCGCAAAAGGCAAACAGCGAAACTGCTCTCCACCTTCCGCCAATGTCACCACACGTCCATCACTCAAGTCGACTTCGCACACCGAGTTCCCCATCACACATGCCGCATGGTTGCCGCCGGGATGAATGGTGAATGCGGACGCGACCGACTCTTTCCCACGGGTGATTTGCTTGAGCGACCCACCATCCGGCGGAACCGACCACAACTGAATCACACCGTGGTCATCTCGCATTAAAAAACAGACTTCGCTGCCATCCGGTTTGCTTCGCGGCCAATGCCGCACATCCGTTGCCACGCCTGGATACGGCCGGTCGGTGGTGCGGGTCAAACGCCGCTGCACCGTTCCGACTGGCGGTGCCGGCCGCGTGGTCGCGGTGCCCTGCAAAGGCTCCGATCCCGCAACCGAACAATCAACCGGCAAATCCACCACAAACAATTCCGGAACCGTCTTCCGCAGATGCTCTTGCGCCCCGAGCGCTGCCCCTCCTCTTTGCATGGAGTCCGTCTCAATGACCACGTCGCCTAAAAACGCCAAGGCCTTTGCTGAGGTCTTGCCGCTTGGGACCTGACCTTTCTTTTTGGCCACCCAAGCGTCTTCGTAGGCTTTGCAAATCTGGTCGGATCCTGGTTCGGGTCGATCGTGTGTCCGTGTCGCCAAAACACTCCAGAACGCCCCCTCGTGATTGCGGGGATGCGTGCTCGGCACCGACACAGGCTGGTGCGGAATCGACACCCCCACATTGCGTTGATTCTTCTGACCGCCGGTTGGCTCCATCGCCAACACATGGTCCTCATAAGTGAAACTGACCCACTGGCCTTCATCGTCAAAGACGTGCACGTGACTGCCGCCACGAAGTGCACCCGGCGTGAAAGGATCCACGATGTCGCGAGCGTCTAAGTTTTGCACCGACGAAGCTTGCCCGGGACACATCACGACGCCACGGCGATGAGAAGCCGAGTAATTCCAATCCGATGTGGGATCCTCCGGCCCGTGAATGAAAACGAGCCTGTCTTCCGTGGGACTGGCGGTCGCGACGCCAACGCAGGCACCATGCGAGGCTTCGTACACGACTTCCACTTCGCTGGTCTTCGTGTTGACACGCTCAATTCGCGGACCATCGAAGACGGCCCCGTCGGCATCACTGCGAATGTCGTAGTAGACCCATCGCCCATCCCAAGACCAAACATGCGTGTTGGTCAGATGATGATGCTGTTGACGATGAGTGAGCTGGGAAATCATGCCGCCACCCATGACTTGCATTGCCATGAGCCCAATTGTTTCGCCTGCTTTGAGTCGGTCGTCCATGCATCGACTTCAGCACGCTCATAACGCTGCCTGTCATCTATAGACGCATAGGACCGATGTTGCCTCGCTGTTAGAATGAGTGACCCGATCGCGTTCCGACGCATCGGCCCCGGATCCATCTCGTCCCTCCCCACACCCACTCCACGACAATGACTCCAGGGCGTCACCAAGTCGAAACGCACGCCAGCCGTGCCTATCATCATCTGCGTCAAAAGCTGATCTCGGGTGAATTCAAACCCGGCACCAGATTGCTGTATGGACCGATCGGCAAAGAAATCGGCGTGTCGGCAACCCCGATTCGAGAAGCCGCCGGACAGCTCGCGACGGAGGGCATGGTCGAATTGGTGCCTCAAATCGGGGCCGTCGTGCGATCGATCAACGAACCGGAAGTGCAAGAGCTTTATGAGGTTCGAAATCTGATCGAACCCTTCGCTTCCGCGCGTGCTTCGGAACGCTCGACGTCGGAAGACATCCAGCTGATCGCGAAGGAATACAACACCATGCGGGAGTTGGTGGAACGCCAGAAGCAAACCGACTCGCCGGAAGAAAGCCAGGAAATCGCCTACCAATTCAACCAGGCGGACCACAACTTTCACTTGCGAATCGTCGAAGCGACCGGCAACCACACACTCGTTCGAACCTCCACTCAGTCCAACATTCTGACTCGCGTGTTTGGTATTTGGATGCACCGCCAAGGTGCTGACGTGATGGAGAACACTTGCAACGAGCACGAAAAAATCTTCACCGCCATTCAAAACGGGAATGCAGAAGCGGCGCATGAAGCGGCATCGAATCACATCTTGAAGGGACTTCAACTTTCGCTCCAGTCCTTTCGCGAAGCCTGATCACCCGTCAGACCGATCGTCGTGAACAGCAATCCCAAACCGATCATCAAGCATGGGCCCACCACGATCGTCATGAATTTGTCCATCGGGTTGGCATATGTCTCCCATGCTGCGGGCCAGACACTGGTTTGAGAAATCGTCATCCAGGCGATCGCCAAACCACCAATCGCGAAAGCGGTGATGGCCGGCGCCCCGTGCAAACGCGGCACCGTGATTCCGAGCAAGAACAAACCGACGATCCCGGCGCCCAACACACCCGACAACGTCCACCAAACATCCAGGGTGCTGTCGGTCAATCGAACCAGCGCCAGTGCCATCGCGGTTCCCATGGCTCCCCAAGCAATGGTCGACAATCGCAACACACCAATGTTCTGGGCGTCCGTCGAATCCCGCCGAAACAACCGCCTGTAAAAGTCGCTCATCACCAACGTCGCTGATGAATTGAGCGACGTCGAAACAGTGCTCATCGCGGCCGCGAAAACGGCTGCGATCAACAACCCACGAACACCTTGTGGCAAGTGAGCCGCGATGAAGTGTGGGAACACCCGATCGCCCAAGTCACCTTCGGACAAACTCGAAGACATCTCCGTCAACTGCGTCGAATAATCTGGGGCGTCCAGGGAGACACCTGCCTGCATCAGTTTTTGTTCGGCAACAATCCTCCGGACTTCATCCAGGTCTTGAGGATGCCCTTCGTAGTAGGCGTACAACGACGATCCAATGAACAGAAACAACGCGCTGACGGGGACATACAACAACGCGCCCACCCAAACGCTCTTGACCGCTTCGCGATCCGACCGAGAAGCGATGTAGCGCTGCACGTAACTTTGATCGATGCCAAAGTTACGCAGGTTGTCGAACAACCCAAATGCCAACACGACCCAGATCGTCGATTCTGACACCAGGAAAGAACTGTCGCCCAAAGAGAATTTGTGGTTTTCGTTCGCAACCGACAACACTTCGGCGGGTCCACCTGGCATGCCCAGCAACAAGATTGCCAACGCCAAAATCGCTCCGGCCAACAACACGATCGCCTGGATCGCATCCGCCCAGATCACGGCGACGATCCCGCCCACAAACGAGTAAATCGTGACCACCACTCCGGTGCACGCAATGACCAATCGGATGTCCCATCCAAACAGTACCGCCATCGGCAACGCCATCAGGTACATCACGACACCGATCCGAGCGATCTGAAACAGCAGGTAAAACCCGCTGGCAAAGAGCCGAGCCCAAAGCCCAAAACGCCGCTCCAACAGCGAATACGCGGAGACTTCACCGCTCTCTCGGTAAAGCGGCAAAAACCAACGCACCGCGATCGCAGCCGCGATCGGAATCGCCAGCGAGTACATGAACGCATTCCAGTTGTCGACAAACGCTTTGCCGGGCAGCGCCAGATAACTGATGCTGCTCAAGTAAGTCGCGAAAATCGACAGCCCACACAACCAACCGGGAAGGGATCGACCACCGGCGGAGAAATCATCCGCCGATCGGTTGCGGGCCCAGAAGTAAAACCCCATCGCCATGATGGCGACGAAGTAAACAACCAGGACCGTGTAGTCCAGGCCCGTGAACGCCATCGCCGCAATCATAGGATTCCCAAGTCACGCAGGACCGCGGCCACTTTCTCCCGCTCGGGTTCAAAGAAGCGATGAAATGGATCGGCGGGAAGATCGCTGCAGATCCCCAATAACGACGCAGCGCACTTGGTGGCTTTGATATGACGTGACGCATACTTGCCAACGTCATAGATGTCTTGGAAACGCCGAATTTTGACCATCGCCGCTTCCGTCTTGGCCGCGTCATTCGTTGTCAGCCCTTCGTAACAATCCACGAAACAACGTGGCATCACGTTCGCTCCCCCCGACACACCACCATCACCGCCCAATTCATGAGCCTCTGGCAGCAGGGCTTCGGGGCCCAGCAAGACCGACCAATCATCGCGGACTTCGTTTCGCAATTCGCACAGACGGCGGAAGTAATCCAGATCACCGCTGCTGTCTTTGACACCCACGATGGACTGAATTTCTGAAAGCTTCTTCAAGGTTTCAATTTCGTACCAAACCTTGGTCAATCCAGGCATGTTGTAAAGCATCAACGGCAACGGAATTTCAGGAGCGATGTTCTGAACATACGCCGTCAGTTCCGTCTGGCCGGCTGGGAAATAGTACGGCGTGGTCAGGACCGCCGCATCCGCTCCCGCATCCGCCGCATGACGAGCCAGTGCGGTCGATTCCACAAACGCGGTGTCGGTCACTCCCACCAACACAGGCACGCGTCCGGCGACCAACCGTGTGGTCATGGTGATCAAATCACGCCGCAATCGATAGCTCAGGCTGGGTGCCTCACCGGTTGTTCCCAGGATAAACACCCCCGAAACGCCACCGTCGATGACATGCTCGATCAAGCGTTCCAATCCCTCCTGGTCCAGCTCGTCACGAGCGCTCAGGGGGGTGATCAAAGGAGGCACGATGCCTTGCAAGCGATTGCCTGCAGTGAACAGACGGGACATATCGCGAGCGGCAGAATGGGAGGGAGATTTCATCTTGTGGGGACAGACGAAAAGCGGGGGGATGGAGGCGGGGTTGGGCACGACACCCAAAAGTGAACGACCGTCCAGAAACGGCCGGTCGTTCACGAATTCGTTTTTTTATCTTTCACGAACCAAATGGAATCCGATCGGCGAAAGAGGGCAACAGTCTATACGGTCGTGCGGGCCGCCGCATCCACCGACCAGCCCTCGCGGTAGTTTTTGCTCAACAGCGAGGTGGCCTGCTCGTCGCCCGTGCAAACCATGTCCGAAGCATTGAATTTCAACTCCCGCCCGCATTGGTGAGCGACGGTGCCCAGCAAAACCGTTTCGGTCAACGGTCCGGAATAATCAAATTGGCAAAGCGGAGTGCCCTGCCCTCGGATCGCTTGCATCCATTCCATGTGGTGACCGATCGAATCAGCAATCCGCGGAGCCGCTGGTTTGAAGTCCGCGAACTTGTCTTTGGGAAGCAGCGTGTAACTGCCGTATGTCGCGATCATCATTCCCTTGTCGCCCACAAACAGAACGCCACTGCCTGGCACCGAGATGCCTTCCAGTTCTTTGGGCGAACGGTCACCGTCGTACCAAGTCAGATCCAACTCGTCATGCTTGTCGGTTGCATCGAAGTGATAGCGGACCTTCAAACCGGTTGGGCAGTAGTCATCCGATGGGGGTGGCCCATCCGCAACAACACTCGATGGAAGATGCAAACCCAATGCCCAGAATGGCAAGTCAACGTAGTGACACCCCATGTCTCCGAGTGTGCCAGCACCGTAGGCACGATAACGGCGCCATGAAGCAGGGTGCAAACCTGGCGTGTAGGCGATTTTGGGTGCGGGGCCAAGCCACAGATCCCAGTCAACGTTGTCGGGTGCTTCACCTTGAGGCACGGGCAACTCAGTCGCGCCCCAGCCCTTGCCAACCCACACGTGAACTCGAGTGACGTTGCCGATCACCCCGTCTTGGATCATCTCCACCACACGGCGGTAGTTTCCACCGGCATGAATCTGCGTTCCCATTTGAGTCACCACCCCTGCTTCCTTGGCCGCCAGTCGAATGGCGCGAGCCTCAGCAACGGTGTGAGTCAAAGGCTTTTCGCAATAGACGTTCAGCCCTTGCTCAATCGCTCGAATGGTTGCGGGTGCGTGATGATGATCCGGCGTGCTGATCACCACCCCATCCAGCTCGGTTTCTTCCCGAAGCATTTCGCGGTAATCGCGATACAGCTTGGCTTTTGGGAATCGTTCTCCGCCCGCCTTCAAATAGTTTGCATCAACATCACAGAGCGCGACCAAGTTCTGAGACTGCACCCCAGCCACGTTGGCAGCACCGCGATTGGCGATCCCAATGACGGCCAAGTTCAACGGCCGGTCGGGGTCAATGTCCTTGGCGGCTTTCGCCACCGGTGCACTCAGGTGTGACGTGGCGGCCAGTCCCATGGTGGCCCCGGTCCACTGCATCCATTGACGACGATCGACCGTCGCTCCCAATTTCGGCTGTGATGGCGTGGGGGTGGCGGACGAGACGACAGAGCGGGCGGATTTCATCGGTGATCCTCGTGTGTCAAATGCATTGAGTCAGCCGGAACGAGCACCTTCAGCGCGTGCCTGCCCCGGACCGAACGAGCCGACATTGTAATGTGTCATTTGAGCATCTGTGACACTCAGACCTCCGACTCCCCCTTCCTGGGCGACGAAGGCGTCTGAGAAGACATTAACACCCCACGCCGGATCAAGATGGGTTCTTTATCGCCCCAATCGACGCGACACGGCTCGCTGGTCGCCACTTCCGAATCGCACACCCCGAGCGCCAAACGCATGATCCGGCGGTGCTGACGTTGATCATCGACCAGCGGGATACTGCGGTCAGGAACGACCGGCAAAGCAATTTGTTCATCCCGGTGGTAGCAAGCAATCCGGTGCAGCGTCACGACTCGCAACCAATGCCAAGGTCGTTCAACACGAACGTGATCGCGGCACCAACGCCAATCCGCAAAACGAAGCAATTCATCCTCCTGGAACAGGAAGCAACGGATGCATTCTTTGCGAACCACATGGCGGTCCTCGCACGTCATGCAGAACAACCAAACCTTGCGGGGCATGGAGGAGGTCGCGAGCCATCCGGTCAGAATGCTGGCAGCGTCATTCAGGATCTCGAATCCGACTCGACCTTCCGTCGGCACGATCGGTGCGTTCAAGGTTGTCGAACGAGCCAACTGACGCAGTGTCTCCCGAGCGGAAGGATTGTCGTAAGCATCGTCGATCGTTCGCCTGGGAGCAACGTTGCGAAAGACCAACTGCACCGTCCCATCTTCCTCATCGACCGGCAATAAATAGTGGGCCTGAAAGAGCAGTTCGTCCGAATCGCCACGACGAAGCCGGTCCAGGTATTTCAAACGCTTGCGAAACAGCACCCACCAACTGATCGCGATTCCCAGCAGAACGCCCACCGCTTTGCCAAACACTTCGGGGACGACACGTTGCCACTCCATCTCGGAGAGCCATTCCATCAACGCTTCCATTCAAACCAACCCCGCAAAGGCATCAACCAACAGCAAACCCAAACAAGCAATCTGGTTGCACAAGTTAGCACAACCTCAACCGAACACTGGCGTCACGTGCTCCTGAGGGGACACTCGTCTACGATTGGTTCTGCGCCGCATCCAAACGGGTAGCCCCAGCCACAACCCAGGGCGTTGCCTGGGCTGATAAAAATGAAATCAACCAGGCGGTTTGGGCGGTTTTCAATGAATGGTATTGATACGACGTTTGTCGTTATTGAAAAAGTCAAAGTGTAAATTGACAATTGTAAAATGCCGGAATGCGTGGATGAAATCGCATCAATTTGCATTTTTCAATTGTCAATTTAACTTTTTCAGTGAGTTGCATTCGGTTCGCACACTTACCACCCTACCAACATTTCCATCAGCCCAGGCGTTGCCCTGGGCTGGCATAGGGCTGCCCCGTTGGGGCGAAGTCGAGGAACAAAACCTGCGCAGTTCAAAGCGGTGTCAAAACCAAATATTTCGCAGCCCAGGCTAACGCTGGACTGGCCAAGGTTTGGTGCTGACGCTCCGATAGCGGATGCAACTTTCCTTCCGGCTCGCTGTCTTTCTTCACAACTCCTTTTTGAATGCCATCACTTCATGTCAGCCACGTTTCGCGTCGACGTCTCCAAAGAACAATTCATTTTCTCCGCTGCACACTTCATCACGTTCGCGGGCGACATTTGCGAGCGCATTCATGGGCACAATTACGGCGTCCGAGTCAGCGTGGAAGGGCCGCTGGATGAGAACCGTTACGTCGTCGACTTCATCGCCCTGCGCGATGCCGTGCTGAAGCAAACCCAGGCACTCGACCACCACGTGATCCTGCCACGCGATCACAAAGAGATCTTGATCACGCAGGACGAGACCGAAACCACCGCACGTTTTCGAGAACGACGCTGGGTCTTTCCCAACGAGGACTGCATCCTCTTGCCGGTGATCAACACCACGGCAGAGGAGATCGCTCGTGTGATCGCAGAAAACGTTCGCGAACAAACACGAGAACAATTCGGCGATGCATTGTCATCGATCGAAGTCGCCGTCGATGAAAACGCTGGCCAATGGGGCATCTGCAAACTGCCCTGGAACGAATGAGAAATCATTCAGCAGTCAGCGTCCCTCGGGCATTTGTCTCCTCAAGCACTTGGTGAGGTGGCACCGTCCCGGGCGACGGCATCCCCAATCGCTGGAACCACAATCTGCTTGGCAGGTTTCCCGCCGGGCAAGTCGTATCGCTGATTGATGGGGACCACCACGCCGCAACTGACGATGAACTGCAAGGCTTCGTCGATTGTCAAATTCAAGTCGATCGCTTCGCTGCGGCGAACGCTGACCGTGAACCCGGTCATCGGCATCGGACTGGTTGGCATCAACACGCTCAACATCGGTTCGCCAGCCGCTTCGGAAACCTCACGCATGCCATTGCCGGTCACAAACCCGAGCGACCAGATGCCATCGCGCGGGTACTGAATCGCGACCACGCGATTGAACTCGATTTGCCGATCGTCAAACGCGAAGTCCGTGATCTGCTTCACGCTTCCGTAGACCTTGTTGACGATGGGGATCCGCAGAATCGCGGCATCAAACGTCGTCACGAACCATCGCCCAATTCCCCCGGTGAACAAACGCCCGAGGAAATACAGCAGCATGAAGAACACGATCAAGAAGACCGGGACGACCACCGATCGCGGCATGTACTGAAGCTGGACGAAACGATCCCAGTACCCCATCGCACTGTTGGGTGGAACCGCAGCGGGTCCAAACGCATCGATCTCCGAATCAACTCGCTGGACAACGTACCCCGGCAGGAAACGTCGTCCGGTTGGATCGGGAACGTACGACAAACCTTTGTAAGTGAAGCCGCGTTGATTGAGTTTTCCCTGGGATCCGTCCGGCGAATCATTGATGATCGAACCTTCCGGTGGCTGTTCGTATGTCTCGCTCACCGCTGGAATCAGCACGAAGCGTCGAATGCCAGTCTCGACCGGCAACAACACGTAGTTTTCGATCGCATTCCAAGCCCAAATCAAGACCACAATCGTCAACAGGGGAGGCAGAACAACCCCCAACCCGCGAACGATCGCGCGGCGGGCACCACCTTTGTGGTGTCCGGAGGTTTCGCCTTGGCTTTCGAGAGAAGTGTCGGTCGATTCAGTCATCGTGCGGGAAAACCGGATGAGAAGATCATTGGGACGATCGCTCGCCAAAAGGACTTCGCCCAACAGGAAGAGAAGTCATCGTGAAATGGGACGTTGTTTCCGCCGCCGCGTCCAACCGCACGACAGACTTTAACACGGAATGTCGATCCACGAACCCGCATACTCGCCCCAACCAACCCAATCGGCAAGGAAGGATACGCTCATCGATTCATTTTGGTGCGTCACGAATCGCACGAGCAACCACCAGCAAATCCACTCGAGCAGCACCAGCATCCAACAACACCCGAGAGATTTCATCGGCGGTCGCGCCGGTTGTCATCACATCATCGACCAAAAGAACATCTCGCCCCAGCAGTCGTTTTCTCCAGCGTCGTCGAACCTGAAACGCTCCCCGCACATTTTCACGACGAGCCATGTCGTCCAGGAACGCCTGCTTTTGTACTGCACGCGTGGTTTCCAACAGCGATCCAAACGAGAAATTCATCTCTCGAGCGAAGCGACTGGCCAGCGAACCGGTCCCGACACCGCCCCGCCGAAACTGACGCCAAAACGGGCTGGGCACATGCGTCACGACCCGCGAACGCCCTGATTCCGCCCGCGCCTTCGCCCCGGGCACCTCGGGGCTGAGGACTCCTGGGCCGCCGGCTTCAGGCTCGGGGGAGCCAGACTTGTCCGCCAATCGGCGGGATTCTCCCACACGGTAGCGATCCGCCAACCGGACCGCCAATTCGCGAGCGATCGCTGTGTTGCGAGGGTACTTTGCCGCGATGATCGCTTGGCGAACCACCTCGTGATACCGGTAAACGGCCGTGGCGGACGCGAATGCAAACGGCGATTCTCGTCGCACACATTCTGGGCACGGCAACTCGCCCTGCCCCGAATCGCCCTGCCCCGAATCGCCCTGCCCCGAATCGCCCTGCCCCGAATCGTTGTGTCCCGAAGCGGGCCAGGCACACCGCAGGCAAGCCGACTGCATCGTCGGAGCGGACTGAACCAGCGAGGTTTCGCAGAGCTGGCAAAAGGACGCGAATCGCCGCCTTGTGACAGACGAATCCACTGAGGAATTCCTCCGCACCGAAGCCGGTCCGGTCAGCTCGCCACACAACACGCAGACCGGTGGAAACAGCAGCGGGGCCAGCAATTCGCCGGTATTTCGCACGCCTTCGATCAAAAAGTTGGTGCTTTTCACAAAATAACTTTGTGTTCCCGCGAACCTTCTGCTGAAATAAAGCTCTAACCAGTCAGCGACATTCCGCCCCGTTGAGACGGGGAAGTTGCATGAAGCGTTCGGCCCTGGGTAACAACCCGTTGACCGATTCGCGATTGTAACGAATTCTGATGTCCTTACTTTCCGTTTTTGAGCTCCATCACCGCACCGAGAAAATCGGCGCAGGGAGGATTCGATGCGTAACCTGATCTCGACTCAACGTGTTGTCCGCATTTCCCACATCGTGGGTGTCATGCGTACCAATGCTGCCGAGACTCTGTGCGTCGTCATCCATTCCTGCTCATTGCAGTGGGAGGGCCTCGGTTATCCGGGGTCCAGCGCCCCGGAGCCTCTGGCAGCCAGTTTTGCGGCAATAAAACCCTGGCGGTTTTCTTTTGCCACCGACCAAACGTGTCACAGGTCCATGCGATAAGGCTCCCGCCTTTTCCTCGCATTGAACTGAAGCACGCCGCGAAAAGTCTCTGGCACGCCTGACCCATTGGGTCACGCCGTTGATTTTTCGTATGCCGCCCATCGCGTTTCGCGTCGGCAGCGCCCCGCTCGGATCAGAACCTCGCCTGCACCCACGTCCATCGCTCACACCGATGGCAGAAGTCTTCCTCACAGACCTCTGACAAAAACGTCGTGCATCGCTGAAGTTCTCGCTTCCGTCCACGGGGCTCGCTGACGAAGTTGATTCATCGATCGGGTTTTCCAACTGGTTTGAAACAATTCAGCAGGCAGCCGCTTGGCTGACCTGAACAGGAAAGTATTCCCGGAACCCCGGGAGGATGGACACCATGAAGATCACCCCTGATTTCACGACCACCGTTTCGCCGACTGACGGCAACGCTATCGTTCGCAACTCCGCGTCCCCATCTGCCTCGGGTCAAACCGTGGCCCAATTGGTGATCGCCGCTCAAGGCGGAGACCAATTGGCATTTGGTGACTTGTTCGAACGGTACCGACCCATCATCGTCGCTTTGGCGATCAGCCGCGTTCGCAACTTGCACGAAGCCGAAGAATTGACCCAAGACGTGTTCATCCAAGCGATGCAAAAACTGGATCAACTTCGCGTGCCAGAAGCGTTTGGTGGATGGTTGCGTCAGATCGTGCACCGCATGGCGATCAATCGGTTCAGCCGACAACGAACCGCCACCGCGTGCGATCCAGAAACCCTGGAAGCGACTTGCGTCGATGACACCACGCCTGAAAACGTGGCGCAAGATCGAGAGCAAGCTGCGGCGGTACGAAGCGGGATCGCACGCCTGGGAACCTTGGACCGTCAAACGCTCAATGCGTTTTATCTCAATGGACAATCGTTGATTGAGATGAGCGACGCGTTCGATGCCCCGGTCGGAACGATCAAGCGTCGTTTGCACACCGCGCGACGTCGACTGGCAGAAACGCTGCAAGACGAAATGGCTTTTGGGGATTCGGCGGACGACCGTGCCGACGAATCCCCGGCCGTCTTGCCGATGCCATCAGCCCGCGACCGGTCGGATGACACCCTCGGTGACTCCGCCCTGATCGCGCAAGCGGTCTGACTGGCCCGGACGCCTCTCTTGGTAGCTGGATTCGCCAGAATTCAGAGGCACGAACTGGTGAGCCTCCGAATTCTTGGCGAATCCGGCTACAGTCTTGCAACTACGTCAGCTTGTGACGGACGCGTTGCTGCTCGTAGGCCAGGTCCCACCTGGCACTGGCTCTTTGCCAAACAACATCACTCTTGTGATGAAAGCTTGCCCGGACGCCTCGCTTGGTTCCCAAGCATCGGCTCGGTGCCAGGTGAAACCTGGCCTACGTCTTAAGAACCCCGCCCGTTGCAAACGGGAGGGGTCGGAAAGCGAGCGTTCAGCGAGATTTCCGGGGGAGGGCATCCCCTGCGGCCACAACGTCCTACCGAAGAACGAATTCACCCTCCTGGCAGGAGGGTCAAGCGAAGCGAGGGGAGGTCGAACGCGAACACGCGGGTCCATTGAAAAAGTAAAATGGACAATCACAAACATCCACCTCACCCAGCCTCAGCCAATCCCCTGGTTTGCATCGCCCCAGCGAATCGGGCAAACTGGAAGTCTCCCAGCGGGGGGAGGCCCCGCTGAGAACAAGTCCCGGTTCACTGAGAACAAGTTTCCGCGGAGTCAAAACGCTCGACTTGTTCTCACCGCCAAACCGGCAAGAACACCGCTCAAACACCTCTTCTCAGTCGGTACAACTGCTGAGAAACAAGTTCGGCCAATCAAATCCTCTGAATACGTCATATGAAAATCAGGATCTGCATCCTCGCGATTTGTGCAATCCTGGTCTTGGGTTGTCAACGGAATATCACGGTCAGCAACCCAGACGGGGATACTGCTAGTCTTGGGGGATTCTGGCTCGCACCAATGTTGATCGTTCAGTGGGTGGCTCCACTCGCATACTTGATTTTAGCGGCGGCGGCATTCGTCGCGTGGAAACGCTATCGAACCACTGTTCTGTTGGTCCTTTGCCTTGCCGTTACTTGCATGCTTGTTGGTACTGTCGGTAGCGCGGCCGCAGAGAGCCCTATGAGAGGCGCAACAATCGACGAGTTGCGTTCCGGAACTGCACTGCCCATCGCTTGGCTGCTAAACCTTTCCAACTCGCTGATTGCCGCCGGTTATTCACTTGCTGTACTTGGGGGAGTGGTATCATTGCGGTATGTCATGCGAGCCGGAAGTATCGGCAGCGAGGCAGAACCATGAAATGCACGGGAGAACGGGTGGTCCGTTTTCTCGTCTGCTTGCAAGTCGTTCGCCCGTCCCCCGTGATTTCTACCGTTCTGCCAATAAAAGCCATGACGCAATTACCACTCATCCCAGACTCAGATGGCGGCATTGTGCTTGAAGGCTTGGACGCGAACGGAGAGTCATACGAGCAGTTTGTATTTCCTACCTCTCAAGAACGAGTGACAATTCGCAACTGCTCATTTGTCAATTGCTGCACAACCATTGGAACTTGCCAAATTGATTTTGGCACACGAATTGAAAACGTCGTCTTCGAGAACTTCGCGTGCGGAGATGCCATTCACATTGATCGCAGTGTACACCTGAGCAATTTGATCATTCGCGGAAAGAAGCCGAGTAAGGTATTCGTGAAACCGACTGGTAACGAGGGGCAGGCAGTCGCCAATCACGGCCCTGATGCAATTGCACTCGACATCTCGGGCTATCAAGGTGATGTTGAGGTACTGGGCCTGCCGGCAACCACTGTGCTTCACAATCCAGAGAGACATATTTGTGTTCATGGCAACTGGAACGAACGGTCAGGTGAATGGAGAGCTGCTGGCGTAGGCCCCTTGAGTTATTTGGGCATTTGCCTGAAGAAGGTCACGCTCGGCGGTCACGAATGTGGCTTCTTTGGATTGCCCAAGCGTCGGAGCAAACTGTACGAAGAAGTGACGACAGAGATCCAAATACTCACCGACGAACTAGGCCTATCCTTCGGCTGACCGACCTAAGGCAGAACAAAGCGATGAACCGAAGTCGCGGAGTTGCCGTTTTTGACAATTGAGAATCAATCGCCGCGACTCGGTTATCGCGGTCGTTATTTGATTGAAGTTCAAGATGCATGATTGCCGTCGCTCGATTTACTACCGACGTTGACGTTGTCGACATTGTCCGCCGCATCAGTGCCGCT
Organism: Rhodopirellula islandica; assembly: GCF_001027925.1. Classification (NCBI taxonomy): domain Bacteria; kingdom Pseudomonadati; phylum Planctomycetota; class Planctomycetia; order Pirellulales; family Pirellulaceae; genus Rhodopirellula; species Rhodopirellula islandica. Next base: position 244,801 of record NZ_LECT01000038.1, read on the forward strand.
TATCCCGGAACCGCTACCGTGTCGGACGATTATTACCGCGACCGCATTGCATCGGCCGAAGCACTGGCCACCGAAATTGGTTACGACCAAAATTCACGTCCGTTACAATGCTTGCGAGATGTCGCTTCGCGAGTTGGATTGCAATACCATTTGCGGATACCACTTACACGCAACACTTGGGTAGATGCTAGAATTGACGGCAAAGGCGCACTCGTAACCGGCGACGGCGGCATTCCAGACTCGTTGAGAATCAAACTGCTTGACCTACTTGCTGCGATTCCAGCGACAATTGACACTGACTGACGCTCGTACGGCAAATAACCATGACATGCACGGGAGAACAGCTTGCGTGTTTTTTGAAGTGGAACGTCTTCCGTCCGTTCCCCGTGATGTCTACCGTTGAATTCAATTGCCCCCTCCGGTGCAGTCACTGAACAATCCTCCTGAACCGGCGATTTGCTCCTGCCGGCATGGCACGCATCATTGCGTGAACCGGTGTTGGCTCCCTTGCCAACTTGATTCCGCCAAAGGGATTAGGCCTCGTTGATGAGCCAGTGCCCGGCAAAAGTCTCTGGTCCCAGGACTGCTCCCTCCGGTAGCCACCAGGTGAACTGGCCTGCGAAACGCCCAAGATGTTTTCCACCCAAACCGCAGAGCGGTGACATTTGCTAGCCTCGGGTTTCAACCCGAGGTCCCTGTTGACCCTGCACCGGCTCCGAGCCGCGGAGCGGCGACAGGTGGGTTCGCACTTGTTGCCAACTGTCGTCGCTCCGCGACTGGGGCTGTGTTTCTGGTCCGAATGAACCTTGGGTTGAAACCCAAGGCTGTTCCAATGCCGTCGCTCCGCGACTCAGAAGCGCCGGTTCGAGACCACCTGGAGTCGTATTTCGCAGACTCGTTCGAGCGACCGGGAGCGTCCCGCCCGCTCGGTTGCCATTCGACTCAGCGAAAATTCGCTGCGTGGAACTGCATGAGCTCAACACATCGCTGCTCGTAGATTTTCAATCCCGAGTGTGGCACCTCTGGGACAACGATACGTTCAAACGGGATCCCCAGCGAGGTCAGAAACTTCATGTACTCCAGATTGTTCTGGTAGTTGAAACCTTTGGTCCCAACGTAAATCATCCAATCCACCTTGGGCGTCTTCGTTTTGGAATAGGCTCGTGCCAAATCCCAAGTGTTGTCGCCTTCTGCAAAAACAAGAGTCGCTGACTCGCGACCTCCTGACTCGCTGATTTTGCGTTCGGTTTCATAACCGCCACCACCTGCCGCCGCACTGCAAAACAATTCCGGGTGACGCAGCGACAATCGCATCGTTCCGCGCCCGCCCTGCGAGAACCCTTCGATTCCACGGTGCTCACGGTCAGCGATCGTTCGATAAGTTGCATCGATGTGCGGGATCAACTCTTTGATGAACACGTCCGCACCCTGCTTGGCTGGTTCACCAGGGATGTTGTAGTGGCTGACCGGCCCACCATTGACGAAGACGTAGATCATGCCCGGAACCTGCTCTGATTCCATCGCGGAATGGATCAACGGAACCAACGCGAGTGACTTTGTCTCGCTGCCTGGCCGTCCACCATGCAAGTAATAGACAACGGGAAAACGCTTGGCCGATGCGCCACTGGAATACCCAGGCGGCAACAAAACCGCGTACCCCACGTCTCGCTTCAACGATGGACTTTGGAACGTTCCATGCTTGAGCGACGGGTGTTGCCTTTGCTTCGGAATCGGATTCACCCAAGCAAACGGCGCCGGCTTCTTCTTCGCCTTCTTGGGCGTTGCCTTGTCATCGGCTTGCACCACAGGCGATTCAGCGAACAAGGAGGTTTCTGCCAGCAATGACAAACAGGCTACCAAGCAAATGACGCGGTGCATGGGCAATCTTCTTGGGGGACGGGATTGAGTGGGAATGCAACACTATACTCATCCAATGCGTGACCAACGCCGCGCTGCCGTTGCCAATCCCTTTGCTCCCTGTCACCACCGAGCGACCCAAAGATGGATCCGTTCTTACAAGCCGCGTTCGATGAAGCACACCTCGGCCTCCAAGAAAATGGGATCCCGATTGGCTCCGTGCTGGTGATCGACCATGAAATCGTTTCGCGTGGCCACAACCGACGCATCCAAAGTGGCAGTGCAATCTTGCACGCCGAGATGGATTGCCTGGAACGTGCCGGTCGCCTGACCGCAAGTGACTACTCACGATCCACGCTGTACTCGACGTTGTCGCCGTGTGACATGTGCAGCGGCGCGGCCCTGCTTTACAAAATCCCGCGAATCATCGTCGGCGAGAACCAAACCTTCCAAGGACCGGAATCCTACGTCCGCAGCCGTGGCGTCGACTTGCAGATCGTCAATGATCCGGATTGCATTGAGCTGATGCAGAACTTCATCCGAAACCGCCCAACGCTCTGGAACGAAGACATCGGCCTGCCAACGGAAGATTGACATCACGCACCGACCTCTTGTTCAACCTCCGCGCCTGCCCCACATTTTTCACAGGCGGGCAAGAGCGAGTGACGGACGCCGCCGCATTTCTGACAGGCGTGAAAGAGCGTCGTTTCGCAACTGGGGCAGGTGTAAGGTTGGTCGAATGTGGCCGCATCGCCGTCGACCGTGACGGGAGTGCGTTTCTTCAAACTCCGCCGCGTCCACACCGCGAATTTCAATGGCCCACGTTGGATCGGGTGGTCGCATATCGGGCAGAAGAAGTGAGCGTACGCTTCCCGGTACTGACGCAGCAACCAATCGCGACTGGGTCGGGCGATCAGTCGCAGCAACCGCACCAAGACTCCCGTCGCAATGGCCAGCGACAACAAGATCAAAATGTACTTGAAGTAGATCGTAGGAAAGTGATCGTGCATCACCAGCAAAACACGAGCGGCGACGGCGCCACTGAGTGCATACACCAGCATCGCGTACGTTCCGCCGGCTTGACGCACGAACAACCAACTGCAGAGAAGCAACATTGGAATCAACAACGCAAGCTTGTACGCCGCCAGTTTCCATTGATGTTGTTCCGCAAGCGTTTCGTACTCGTCCGCAATGGGCCGACTCTCACGCGTGATCACTTGCTCGTTCTCTCGCCGCAACCGCTCCACATCATCCAACTGATCGTTGAGACCAGACAGCTCGGCATTCAGCGTTTGTGTTTGACTCTGATTGGCCAAAAACAATTGCAAGCTGTCTGTCAAAGCCGTCTGCTGACCATCGCTCAGTGACGTTGCGTTCTCATCCGCATTGCGTTTCAGTTCCAACAGTTGATTGATCGTCTGCTGCGAGTCGCGGGTCGTTTGCCCGGTCAGTTGTCGCCGTCGTTCGGCCGAAGCGATCTGCTGCTTCAAATCCGCCAACTGCGCCGCGAGCAATTGCCGCTCGTCCTGCAATTCCTGTGGCAAACCCTCGTCGAGCATCTGGCTGTAGTTCGGCCCCTGCACACGATCGATGTCGCGAACGATGTAGCCGAGCAACCAAAACGCCAGCAAACCAACCGCGACGCTGAATCCAAAAACCATGAAGCGAAGCATGAACGATCCGCGGTGTTTCTTGGTCTTCATTTGTTCGCCTCAATGCCAACGTCGGAGAATGGAATTCCTTAACCTAGAGCCCACGCTTTCAATATTCTTCGCGAAAATCCCACTTTCAAACGTTCAGAATAGCGGTCCTCTCACTACCAATGGATGTGAGCGGAACCTTTCAGCTTTTTGCTTGGTGTACACTGGATCGTAGGAGGAGCAAACATGTCGCTCGAAAATATGCTGTCAGCCTTGACGCCCAACGAAAAAATCGCCGCAATGGACATCCTGTGGCGGGATCTGTCTGCTACATCGACGCAAATAGTATCGCCCGATTGGCACGGAGACGTTCTGGCAACTCGGAGCCAGAACCCGTCTTCGGAACCACCATTGGGACTGGATGCCGCATTTGACGACGTCAGGGATCGGCTCGATGCACGTCGAACTCAGGGCTGAAGCTAGAATTGACCTCGTGGACGGGGCCGAATTTTACGAAAACATCTCCCCTGGGCTAAGTGAGCGTTTTCTTGATTGCGTGCGTGAAGATTTGGCGTTGCTAGGATCCACGGCGGGCATGCATGAGTTGTACCGTGGATTTCACCGCGCACTCGTGAAACGCTTCCCGTTTGCAATTTACTACCTCGTCACGTCAGATGCAGTGCACGTGGTCGCCATACTCGACTGTCGTGTTGCCCCCAAGTCAACAGACGAGAGACTGAGACGAACCGTGTGAATCGGGCTCCGTGTCGTCGTGCCTACTCGCTTCGCAAAATGGCCAGGCACAGGGCGACCATCACGCTGAAACTGGCGATCAATCCGAGGAAGCCCAGAATGCTGACTCGCTGGATCCCAAACATTGGTTGATCGGGGAACAAGACCGGTGAGACCTCGTAAGACAGCATCAACGCGGAACCCAAGAACACCGCGCTTGTCATCAGCCCCACCACCAAGCGGTTGACCACCGGGGCAAAGCGTTTGGGCTCCAAGCGAATTTGCAATTGCCCAAGTCGAGCTTGGTTCATCAACGACAGCAACTGCTCCGGCGCGTTCTCCATGAAGGCTTCGCTCTCCAGATAAATCCGCCGGGCCTGCCGGATCCGGCGTGCCGGGGTCAAGCGGCGGATCATCACCCGTCGAAGGTACGAGCGAACGATATCAAGTGAATCAAACCCGACGCCCATCTCTCGCAAGGTTCCCTCCAACGAGATCAACATTTTCAACAGCAGCGCGGATTGATTCGGCAAGCCGATCCCGTGGCGGTGAAGAATCTCGCTGAGTTGATTCAACGCCCCAGCGAGATCAAAACGATCGAGTGATTGACGACCGTAGGTGTCGATGAAATCAGCCACATCGATTTCCAACGCCGACTGATCCAGGTCCACTCGCGGGTTGCCCACCCGACGAATCAATCGCGTCAGCCGTCGACTGTCACCGGCGTTGATCGCCGCCAACATTTCTTCGATCGACTCACGCATCGATTCGTCGATGCGCCCCGTCATGCCGAAGTCCAGAATCGCCAAGCGACCGTCTCGCAAGCAGAACAAGTTGCCCGGGTGCGGATCGGCGTGGAAGAATCCATCCTCGAACACCATTCGCAAATAGGTTCGAGCCAGCGTCCGGCCCAACTCGGGTGGCAGGTCCGCACGAGTCATCTCGGTCGACTCGCCGGTGGGTTCGCGATCATCTCGCTCAAAGATTTTCGCCAGCGGTTCGCCGATCATCTCTTCCATGACCAAGATGCGCCGCGTGCACAAGGGATCCAACACGGATGGAATGACAATCTCAGCTTTGTCCGACTCAAGAATCTGAGCGAACTGTTTCAAGTTGCTGCGTTCGCGATGAAAATCGAGTTCGCGAAGGATCATCGGCATCAATTGCCGGACCATGTCCGAGGGGCCCCACACGGCGAGTGCCTCCACGTGATCCGCCCACTGGGCCAATCCTTCCAGCACATCCAAATCCTCACGCATCATCTTTTCGATGCCGCGGCGTTGGACCTTCAAGACCACCCGTCGTCCGTCCATCAACTCCGCCCGGTGGACTTGTCCAATCGAGGCGGTCGCCAGCGGCACCGGTTCGATGAGCCGGAAGTGCTCGCGGAAGTTCGGACCAAGCTCTTCTGCCAGCGTTGCTTCGACGACTTCCATGCTGTCGGGCGAGACTTCGTTGCGGAGCTGTTTCAGCTCCTCGGCGATCTCGTTGCCGACGAGGTCAGGACGAGCCGCGAGGACCTGGCCGACCTTGATGAACGTGGGCCCCAACTCGGTGATTGCCATCCGGATTCGCTGGGACCGTGTGTACTGGGTCAGCGGGACGCCCGAGCGATCTTTGATCCAGTTCTGCAGCGGCAACCGACGGGTGCGACTGATCCAATCCGCCAGCCCGTACCGGCGCAGCACCCTCAGGATCTCGCGTCCTCGGCGCAGATTGCGGTACAACTGGGGGATCGATGTCAGCTTCATGAGTTTCCGTGGAGGTGGTTGGTCGCACCATTGTGATCGCCGGTTCGGCAAATCGTCGAGCAGGACGAATTTTCGGCCTCGAAAACCTTCCCTTTATGCCCAATATTCCGCTCGCAGCGTTGGTTCCGCCCGGATTGCCGGCCCCCGATCCGACATTTGCCGATGATTGGGCGACCGCCATCACCACGACGATCGAGCTGATGCTGGTGTCGGCTGGAATCGCGATCTTGATCGGGGTGCCCACGGCATTTTTCGTCAGCCTGCTGCGACCGAACCACTGGCTGGTTCGAACCTGGACCTTTTTCGCGTTCGTGACCTTGGCCATGCCGCTGATCTTGCTGGCGGCAGCCTGGGAATCCACCGCTGGCAAATTTGGTTGGTTGGTCACCACCATGACGGGAGGCAACCTGGGCTGGGTCGGGTGGATCCATGGGATGCACGGAGTCGCCCTGGTGTCGCTGGCAACCGTTTGGGCGACCCGCCGCATTTCTCCCATCGCCATCCAACAGGCCAGCTTGGATTTTTCGCCCAGCCAGAGTTGGTGGCGTGTCCGGTTGCCGATCGCGATGCCCTGGATCGTCGCGTCGGTCATCGGCGTGATGGTGCTCGCATCGACCGAAATGAGCGTCGCGGATTTGCACAGTGTCCGCACCGTGGCCGATCAGTTCTACCTGTTCTACTCCGTCGATCCCAACACAACCTCGGTGCTGGTGTCGACGTTGGTTCCGATGGCGGTCGGTGGCGTCCCGGCGCTGCTTTGGTTTTGGTTGCGACGTCGTCGCTGGAACGTTGCATCCGACAGAGGCCTGGAATCCACCCCCACGTCAACCAGCTCAAAGAATGCTGCTGGGGAAAACGCAGCAACGCGAGGAATGAACACCATCGCGTGCGTCGGCGTGAGCCTCTGCACGTTGCTGCTGTTGCTTCCACTCGCTGGATTGGTCGTTCAAACGGGACACTCCGTCGAAGTGGTCGACGGCCAACGGCAAGCCACCTTTCAATGGCAAGCCTCCCTTCGGGCGATCACGGAAGCCCCACGACTGTTTCAAGACGAGATCGCCTGGACGATTCAGCTGGCCCTGTTCTCGATCCTCTGGACGCTCCCCATCGCGTTGGGACTGGCTCGTTGGGCGCGTGCCTCAAGCACGGCCGGCGTGATCATCGATGTCTTGGGAACGATGTTGTTTTTAGTACCTGGCCCCGTGATCGGAATGACGGTCGCGGCTTTCTTCCGCCTGCCATTTCCGGGACTGGATTGGCTGGCAACCCACACACTGGTCCCCACTTTGATCGCGGTTGGCGTGCGCAGCGTCCTGGTCGCCTACGCCATTTTGCGGAACGCCTACGGTGGCATCGACGACGCGACTTGGCTGTCCGGGCGGATGGATGGACCCGTCGCTTGGCGATGGTGGCACCTGGAACTCCCCTTGCTGCGACGCGGGTTGGGCATTGCCGCCTTGGCCGTGGCGATCGTGTCGGCAGGAGACGTCCCTGCCGCCATGCCAGCCCTGCCTCCCGGTGTGACAACAACCGGCACCCGACTGTTTGGTTTGTTGCACAGCGGAGCCCGATACCAGGAGGCCTCGTTGGCGATGGTTCACACCGGGATGGTGATCCTGCTGTGCGGAGCGATTCTGGCCATGCGACTCCACTTGCGTCGTTCAAGCAAAGGCGTAGATTGAAGCGTTTCGCCGCGTCCGTGCCCCCGCTTCGGCAATTGCCTTGTTTGTCCCCGAATCCCTGCTCGCGGTGTACTGTGTGCTGATCATCACGGCCTCGGTCAGTGGTGGCTGGTTGCCATCTTTGGTGCGGATGACACACCTCCGCACCCAGCTCTTGATGAGCTTTGTCGCTGGTTTGATGCTGGGCATCGCGATGCTGCACCTGCTGCCGCATTCGCTGCACAAAATCAGCTCCGCGTCCCAGGCCTGCGGAGGCGTCTTGGTTGGCATCATCACGATGTTCATCCTGCTGCGAACGTTCCACACGCATGTGCATGGGCACGGAGAATCGCACGATCACCATCATGCTCATGGGCATCACGACGCCCACGATCACGCTCACGATCACGATCACAGCCATGAAGGGCACGCTCACGACCACGCCCACTCCAATGCCAAACGCGTCAGCAGCAAACCGCTCGGTTGGCTCGGCATGTTGTTTGGTTTGGGGCTTCACACCCTGATGGACGGGGTGGCTTTGGCGGCCAGCATCGCTGCGGAATCCCAGCATTCGCCGTGGCTCGGACTCGCTGGCCTGGGAACCTTCCTCGCGGTGGCACTTCACAAGCCTCTTGATGCCTTTGCGATCACATCGGTGATGAGCAAAGGTGGCTGGACATCGGCTCAGCGAACCATGGTGAACCTGACCTTTTCCATGGCCTGCCCCATCGGCGCGATCGCGTTCTACTTTGGTGCCACACAGTTTGCCAACACGGATATTCTGCTCGGGTGGGGGCTGGCACTCTCGGCTGGGTTCTTCATCTGCATCTCGCTCTCTGACTTGCTTCCTGAGGTTGCTTTTCACGACCACGATCGCCTGAAGCTGACCACCGCGTTGCTTCTGGGCGTCGCCCTGGCCGTTGGGATCGAAAGCCTGCCAGGTCACAGCCATTCCGTGGCTCCGACGGAAACCCCCGTCGTTTCGACCAGCGTGAATCCCTAACCCACTGCCCCAGAACCATTCCCATGGGAAGTTGCGACCACCATCATTCGGGCGACTCGGCTGGTGAATCCGAAAGCTGTGGAAGCTTGCACCATCACGGGCTGACCTCCGCTGGCCAGTTCGACACTGTCAGCGATGCGAGGTTGCTGTGGTCGGTGTTGCTGAATCAATTCCTGACAGTTGCCCAAGTGATCGCGGGAATCTTCTCGGGCAGCGTGGCCTTGCTGTCCGACGCGGCCCACAACTTCAGCGATGCCAACTCGTTGCTGATCGCCTACATCGCTCGGCGAATCGCTCGCAAAGAAGCCAACCAGCGGTACACGTTTGGTTACCGCCGCGCTGAACTGATCGGGGCCACGATCAACCTCACTCTCCTGGCGGTCGTCGGCTGCTACTTGATTTACGAAGCCATTCATCGATTCTTCGACCCGCAACCGATCATCGGTTGGTTGATGGCCGCCGCCGCAGGAATCGCCTTGGTCGTGGATCTTGGGACGGCGTTGCTGCTGTGGGCGATGAGCAAGGGCTCACTGAACGTTCGCGCTGCCTTCATTCACAACTTGGTGGACGCCGCTGGCAGCGTTGCCGTTTTGATCGGTGCTGCGGCCGTCATCTACCTGGACTGGCTGTGGGTGGACGCGTTCCTGACGCTGTTGATCGCGTCCTACATCCTCTACCAAGTCTGGCAGATGCTTCCCGAAGCGACTCGCATTTTGATGGAAGGTGCGCCCGCCAATTTCAAACTGGACGAAATGATTGCTGACCTCAACAAGATCGAAGGCGTCTCCGGAATCCACCACGTGCACCTCTGGGAACTGGACGAATCGCATCGAGCACTCGAAGCCCATGTGGTCATCGAACCCACGAGGTATGAAGACCTCGAACCCATCAAACGTCTCATCAAGACCTATCTGATCAACGAACACAACATCCGCCACTCCACGCTGGAGTTTGAATTCGCGGCCACATCCGACTGCCACGATGCCGATGGCAACCTGATCCACGGCAACTGCCCTTAGAAAACACGGGCCACGCGTCCGGCAGGTACACTGGGAACCCCCACTCCCCCCTGCCTCATCGACACAGATTGCCCCATGACGCGTTTTCTCTCGACAGTGCTCGTCCTCGCACTTGCGGTTCTGGCCTCGGATCCTTCCACCGCCTCAGCCCAGCGTGATCCCAATCGGATGACTCACGGCCCCATGCTAGGCAGGCCGTCCTCGACCGGCGTGGCCGTGTGGGCTCGCACGTCGGACGCGGGTGAGTTCACCGTTCACTTCGGAACACGACCACCCGAAAACCATGGCGGGGATTTGTCGGACCGCGTCAGCGAACCTGGCCGAACACGCATTGAACATGACAACACGGGCGTGGTGATGCTCAGCGATCTCCAACCCGACACGCGCTATCACTACCGCATCTACGTCAACGATCGCCCGCAAGGCGAGCCAGGAACATTCCGCACTCTGCCTGACCAAGCAGGATCTGAATCGGAGCACAATCCTGATGGGCTGTTCAACTTTCGTTTCCAGATTGGTTCGTGCGCCAATCAAAATCCGCTTCACGGAATCGGACACGACAGCCCCACCTACAAACACCTCAATCAAGACTGGGCGGACAAAGTCCACTTTCACATCATGAACGGGGATTGGCTGTACGAAGAACTTCGAGAGTACCCGGCCGAAGCTTGGCGACTGACGCAGGGAATCGACGAGCTCCCGCAAGTGGTGGAAGCCATGCCAACCGTGACCGGCGTTTGGGAGAACTACAAACTCTACCTGACTCGCAACCACGCGCTGTCGACCTGGCATCGCAACGTGCCATCACTGTTCACCTTCGATGACCACGAATTGGTCAATGACATTTGGGGAGCTTCCGAGGCGGGCAAACGCCACCGCCGAACCGTCTTCCGCGACATCGGAACTTACGCCTGGAACGACTACCTGGGCTGGGCCAACCCCGTCGAATCCAAACAGCGATTGCATGTTGGCACAGCGAAACTGACCGCGGGCAGTGACTTGCTCATCGATCGCCAAACCAACTTCCGGCAACTGCCACTGAATGAGATGCTGAACCTGCACGTGCACTGGGGAACCGACACCGCAGGCGTCAATGACATGATCTACGACACCGACGACGGCGAAGCCAACTCGTATGTCTATGACATCGTGGAAGTGGTCGATGAACACACGGTCCGACTTCACATGCCCGCCAAAGCCGACGGCCAAGTCAGCTACTCCATCGGACAACGCAGCTATGGAAAATTCAGTGTCTCCAACTGCGACTTTTTTTTGCTCGACACTCGCGGCGACCGCGACATGCACGATGTTTCGCAGCGGGACAAACCAGGTGTTTCGATGCTGGGCAAACATCAACGCGAATGGCTGCTGCGTGAGATGAAAGCCAGCGATGCCAAGTTCACCTTTCTGATTTCCAGCGTCCCGATGATGATCCCACACAGTGGTGCGGGCGGGTTCGAAGCCGACGAAGCCAACAAAGAAGAAGCCTGGACAGGCTTCCTGGACGAACGAGAAATGCTGATCGATGCCTGGGACGAAATGGACAAACAAGTCTTCGTGATGACGGGCGACCTGCACAACAGCTTCGCGATTCGAGTGACCGACAACGTCTGGGAATTCTGTTGCGGCCCGCACAACAGCGTCAATCACGTACCAGAACTCGACGAAAGCAATCGCCCTGCGACGGGGCGGTTTCAATTCGGACCGCGTGAATGTGACATCCGCTGGAGCAGTTACGTGCTGGCCGACCTGCCACGATTGGAACGGCTGTACCCGCATTTCTGTGTGGTGCAGGTCAACAACGTCTTCAACATGCCGGTCAAACAAGGCGACAAACGCTTGGTTGCCTACCCGCATCCGCAGGTGGTGTTCCAGTACTACGACGGCTGGACAGGCGAACTGGCTTACGCGGAATCCGTCTCGTTACCGCGAGAGTGAATCACTGCTTGGAATCGGCTTCGGATGCCGTGGACACTGGCTCCAGCCATCCATCCACGCTTCCGGCGAGTTTCCAATCGGGCGCAATTGGAATCTGCAGGTGAGTCAACGCGAGAGCGACCAGATCCACCGTCGCGGGGAGTGCTGATCCAACAGGTCGATCAACCTGGGCACCCTTCTTTGCAGAAGCTCCACTGACGATCATCGGCACCGTGTAGACATTCGGATTTTCGCGTCCGCCTCCGTGCCCGGTTCCTTCGCCACCATGGTCCGTGCTCACCAGAATCAACCAGTCCTCAGCGGAGTAAGTTTGTCGTTGCTTAACTGCTTCGAGCAGTTCACCCACCATCCGGTCAACGTTCTCAATGGCGGCGACATAAGGTGGCACGCTGGGATGAAAACCATACGAGTGGCCGGTTTCGTCTGTCGACCCAAAGTAAATGAACGTCCAATCAGCGTCATCGTTCTGCAAGACAGGGATTGCCGACCAAGCCAGTGACTGGTCCGCTGCTGTCCAGACAGTCGAAGCGGTGGCATTCTTGCCAGGTGTGACAACGACATCGATGTCCGCATCGGTTGTCACGTGCGTTCTCAATGGTGTCCAACAAAGATAAGAGGCCGTTCTCAAGTTGGGTTTGACTTGCTTGGCCAACGCAAACCCGTGCGGCGCGGCCTTGGCATCGCGTCCCTTGAAAGAGTTGTCGAGCACACCGTGTCGATCCGCCCAAACGCCTGTTAGAAACGTGGTCCAACCCGGCCCGCTGACGGTGTCACTGTCCGTGACATCGTCCGAGGTCACTCGTGTTTCGAGACACAGAGTGCCGTTTTCAGCCAGCGAATCCAAGTGGGGTGTCTTGGCCGCGACGAACGCGTCACGACGCAAACCATCGATGCCGATGGTCAACACCTTGGGCTCGCCAGCACTCAAGATCCCCGCAAGCAAGGAAGCCGAACATACCCAAGCAACGCCAACTGAACTCAAACGCAACCAATTCATAAACCGACCGTGTGGTGTGATCTGGATTGTCGAAACTGAAAGTCGGCGTCACCATAATCCAATGAAAGCTATCAAACAAATACGGAAGGTCGTTCGCTATCGAGGCGATGTGCAGGGAATTGGATTCCGAGCCAACGCGATTCATCAAGGACGCGGTCTCAACGTGGCCGGCTTCGTTCGCAACGAACCCGACGGAGACGTCCTTCTGGACGTGCAAGGGCCGGAAAAAGACGTGCGTGAACTGCTTCGCCGGATCGGCGACTCGATGGAAAGAAAGATCAACGAGACGTCGATCGATGACCGCGACCCGCTGCCGGATCGCGAAAAATTCGCCATTCGTTATTGAGAAAGAAACATCAAACGCCAAGGTTCGATGAGCTGAGGAGGGCGAGCATTGAACCCAGCGTATGGCTGGGCTGTTCAATCTTTAGGGTTGCAGCGTTTCTGGCGTGCGCAAGTCTCTGCCTCGCATCAACAAGTCACCTCTCCCTCAGCTTTGCTGGGGGAGAGGTCGAACAGGCCGATGGAGGCCCTGTTCGGGTGAGGGGGCGATTCACAGCAAACCGGCTTTTTGGCCTCGTTTCACACATCGCGTGCCCCCTCACCCGGATCTCGCTGAACGCTCGCTCCGACCTCTCCCCAACTTCGTCGGGGGAGAGGTAACGGCCAAGAAACTGTCCACAAAAACGCTGTGTCAACACCAAAGATTGAACAACCCAGGCTAACGCCCTTCGGCTCACATAACTCAAGACGCTTGTTTGCCGGCTGAACTCGCGGACAGCAACCAACGACTCTCACTTTTTCGACACTCTAAGCAGGTACGCAGGAATGATTGGGTTTCACCTTGTGAGCCGTTTGGGCGTTAGCCCCGGTTTTGCGTGGGAACCGTGGCTAACGCCAAACGGCTCACATACCCGATGACACCTGCGTACCTGCTTAATAATCAATGATCGTCGGAGGATCCGACGCTCTTTCCTCAGCGACCTCAGATGAGGTCCGACCTAAAATTCATCTCCATCACCAACTTTCAAGGTGCTCTCATGAAACGTCTCCTACTTGCCTTCGCTCTTTGTCTTGGGTTATCCGTTTTCGCTTTGCAAGCCTCGCGTGCCGATCAGCCAGCGATTGGAACTCCGCCCGCAAAAATCGATGTCGCTGCTTCCCTTCATCCAGAGTGGAAGGTTCAGTTTGCTCCTGTCCCTGAATTGCTGCGGGTGCACTGTCCGATGATCGCACCCGGCCACGGTTTGGTCGTCGAACAAGTTGTCGAATCCAAAGACGCTCCCTTTCAGCTCCAGCGAGGTGATGTGCTGATGTCTGTCGATGGGAGGCCTGTGTTGGAACGCGAAGGTGCACCGAAGCTGGCTCGAATGACTGTGTTGGTGATGCGGCGCGGCCAGATGACTCCTGTCAGCAGCCCCGCCCAGTCGCAATTCGCTGTGCCTGTTCCGCGAATGAGTCAGTGGGCATTTCCCGGGCGAACAGGGGTGGCGGTGTCCTCGTCCGCCTTTTCTGGCAGCAACGAAAGCGTGTCAGTCAGTCAAAATGGCGATCAAGTTTCGCTGGATTTGGATCTTCCGGATTTGCATCCGGCCCGGCTTCGCTATCAAGGGACACGCGACCAGATCGAAGACGAAGTTCGCAGCAGCAACCTTGCTCCCGCTGTTCGACGCCGCGTCTTGGAAGCGATCGGGCGATAGCCTTGCGGCTTCGCAAAGCGAGTATGCTTTGGCTGTCGTGGGATTGCACCTCCCGACCTCGCTTTCCGTTGTTTCCGTTCTCGTCTGATCGTTGGAGTTTTGTCTCGTGGGCCAACCTGAAAGCGAAGTCTCGATGCTGTTGCAGCAGGTGAAGAACGGCGACGAGGAAGCACGCGAAAAGTTGTTCGTGACGTTGCAGTCCGAACTCAGAGACATGGCCGGTGCCTTGATGCGAGGCGAGCGTCCGGATCACACGTTGCAGGCAACGGCACTGGTCAACGAGGCTTGCGTGCGATTGCTGGACACGGAAGCACTGAAGAACGTTTCCGATCGCCGGTACATGTTCGGGATGGCCAATCGAGCGATGCGGCAGATCTTGATCGATCATGCTCGCCGTCGACGGACCAACAAGCGAGGCGGAGACTACCAGCGAGCTTCGCTGGATGTGGTGCTGGATAACTTCGAAGCCAACAACCGTTGCCAATACGAAGACCTGGAATCAGCGTTGGAAGGATTGGAAGCGACGTCCCCCCGTCAACGCGAAGTCGTCGAGTTGCGGTTCTTTTCCGGACTGACGAACGAAGAGGTCGCCAAGGTGCTGGAAATCAGCGTCGCGACCGTGGAGCGGGATTGGCGATTGGCGCGTGCGAAGCTGTTCGAGCAACTTCGCAATGACGACGAGTAGACTCGGCGGTGGTCCGGCGAAACATCTCGGTGTTCGGCAACTCAGCGATTGAACCGATCAGCGATTGAACAATTCTGCCGGGGTAATCAAGGCTTGCTCGATTTCAGGTTGTTCGGTGTCGGGTGTCTCTTCGCGGCCGTGGCTGCGAGGCGGACGTCCCGAACGCTGCCAAAGTTCGATTTGCTTGCCCTTGGCTTCCCCCAAGCTGTCGCTCATCTCGGACGCACTCTGTTGCGCGTTGGCGAGCAGTCGGGAAACGGAACCCAATCGCGGGTCGGCTCGATTGGACGAAATGTTGGCGATGGATTCCAGTTGCGATTGAGCCAGAGCGAGTTGAGTCTCAAGTTCGATCACTCGGGATTCAGCGTTCTCGACTTCGGTCAACGTTTCTTCATCGAATTCCACGCCTGCGAAGGATCGGATTCCCGCCTCTTGCAAGATTTCGCGAACGGTCGTGGGCGTGAGGAACAATGCCAGCATTGCCAGGACCAAGATCAGTTCTCGGATGGCGGCAAATCCGTCACGCACGGACGCAAAAGTCGAAGGGGTGGGCTCGTCCATGGAAAATCCTTTTCCAATCGATGAAATGGGACAAGCTCTTCTTTCGTGTTTTCCGGTCGTCCGAGTCTAGATCGGTTCGCCGTTTTTGAGCTGGAGGAAGACGTCTCTTCTTTCATCGATTGGCTGTTGGTAGCACCAAAATGGGTAGAATCAACGGCTTTCTCACCCCGACCGTTGGCTGCTGCCATGTCGAACTGGAAACGATTGTCCGTGTTGCCGCTGATGGTCGCGAGTTGCGAGAGGACGTTGAATCGATCGTGGAGTCTGGACGAGGAAGCTTTGGTTTTGTGAAGCCCTGAGCCGTTGCAATTGGATTGGGCTATCCTTGGCAACTTCGAAATGAGTCTTGGGAATTGAAATCAGGAAGGAAGCGAAATTGAAAGAGCGCCTTGGAAATTGGGATCGGTCGGCAAAGTTGGCCTTGGCGGTGGGCTTGGTTTTGGGAGCGGGGAGCATCGCGGTCGGCCAGGAGAACAACACGGCATCGTTTCAGTCCGATTCCATCTTTGCGGGTGAGCTGAGGTTGGTTCAGGAACACGGAGCGGGGGAAGGCCCGGCGTGGCATCCTGAAAAGGGGCTGTTCACCAGCGGCGAGGGAAACATCCATCTGCGAAGCCCCAGCGGTGAATTGTCTGTGTCTCAGACGGACGCCGGTTCGAATGGTTTGATGTTCGATCGAGAGGGCCGGTTGATCGTCTGCGAAGCCGTGCGGAGGCGGATCGTACGATGGGAACTGGACGGCAGCCAAACCGTGCTGGCAGATGGTTTCGAAGGGATGAAGTTCAATCAGCCGAACGATTTGTCGATGGATTCCAGTGGCCGGATCTATTTCACCGACCCGCAGTATGGCAATCGCTCGGCGATGGAATTGGTAGACGATGCGGGCAAGCAAGTCGAAGGCGTCTATCGGATTGATCCCGACGGAACGGTTGCTCGCATCATTGCCCACGAAGTGGACCGACCCAATGGATTGGTGGTCACGGCGGACGATCGGTTTCTGTTTGTGGCCGACAACAACAATGCGTTGGGCGGGGCCAGGAAACTATGGCGTTTTGACTTGAAGGCGGATGGAAGCATCGACCTGAGCAGTCAGACTCGGATCCATGATTGGGGCACGACCCGTGGACCGGATGGAATGAAGCTGGACCAGCAGGGGCGTTTGTTCGTGGCTGCGGGACTCAACCAACCGCATTTGCCACAGGAGACCGCGGAGCAGCCCACGGCAGGCATCTATGTGTTCTCACCGGAAGGCAAGTTGCTCGAGTACCTGCGGATTCCGCGAGACGAGACGACCAACTGTGCATTTGGCGGGAGCGATTTGAAAACGCTCTATGTGACCGCGGGCGGAACGCTTTGGAGCATTCCGACCCACGTTGCCGGCGCTCCGGTTTTCCCGCCCCGTCCGGCCAACTGATTCATTGCGGCCACGAACGAAGTGGCCCGGGATGGATCTGCCATTGAAAAAGCCCCACGTTTCGCAGGGTGCGAAACATTGGGCCTGATGTTGGACGCGGGAGCAGAGATTTCGTGCGAGATCCGTGTTGGATCAATCCTCGCTCAGCGCTCGATCCATTCGTTTTCGCTGTCGCTGACCGGCACGTTGGCTTGGATGAATTTGACGATGTCCGAAGCCGCCGATGGGACCTCACTGATCAAGGCTGGGCCGCTCAGGCTGGTGCTCTCCATTTTGACTTCCAATCCACCGATCTTCAAGCGTTTGCGAAGAGCGGTGATTCGGCCGCCAAGTCGTTCCGCTTCCTCCGCTTCGGGGCTGTCCTTGCCAGCGACGATCATCGTTGGCAGAAGCCCGACGTTGCGATCACGCAAGGTGGAGTCGATTGTCAATCCGTTGAAGTTCTTGATGGGGGAAACGTAGACGAGTGCCTTGACGTCTTGGCCCTGCTTCAAACGGCCGACGCTGGGAAAACCCCAGTCGCGAACGGCCCAGTGAGCAGCCATGATTGCGCCTTCTTGGACACCGACGACAGTCAATGCATTGAGGTTCAGGCGGCCCTCGTTGTTCTCGCCTTTCAGAAACTGCTTGGCTTCTTCCAGGTCATACTGAATGATCGCCTGAATGTCGCGTTTGCCCATGGTGTTGACATTGAAGTCCTTTTTGTCGCCACGAGGTGTCGTGTATTGGCGGCTGTTGCCATGCCCCCGGTACTCCACCAACAACACGGCCAACCCGGCCGAACGCATGGACAGGCAGAGTTTTTGATAGGGCGAGCCTTGGCCTTTCCATTCATGGATCAACAACACGGGAATGGCATTCTTGCCTTCCGTCGACGGGAAGTAGAACGCGGTCAACTCGATGTTGTCTTTGGTGTTGAGTTTGACCGGACGCGGTTTGAGGGCCGGGTCGTCGTCCTTCTTTTTTCGCTGAGCGGAAGCGGGAACGGCCAGCACCGCCGAAATCAAAATGGCGGAGCATCCGATCAGTAGCTTGCGAGTCGATGACGAAGCTTGTGACTGAAAAGCATTTGCGAACATGGGGATGCAGGACTTGGGTGGGAGTCAACGAGGATGAGAGGAGACCTTCATTTTAACCCAAGCCCAACGTGACTGCACTCATCCAATTGGCAATCGTTTTCGACGCGACATCCCTGTGTGTGCGAGCACCAGGAAGGCGATCGCGGTGGCACCGACGTAAAAACCAACGCCCAACGTCTGATAATCGCCAAACAAAATGGCGCCGAGAATCATCCCGTAGACAGGTTCGAGGTTGTTGGCGAAGTTGATCGTGAACACGGAAAGGCGTTTGAGAAGCGACACGTATTCGCTGTAGGCGTAAACCGTGCACACCACCGCCAGGACCAGCAGCCAGGCAAAATCGCTTGGGGAGGGCAGCAGGTCGAGCCCTTGGCCTTCGCTGAGATAAAGTGCGGAGATTGGCAGGCATGCCGCGCAGAAAACGCAGGCGCCGATCATTTCGTACAGCGAGATGACGCGGTGGGGAGTCGTGACGGCAAAGCGGCCGTTCAGGATGGAGAACACCGCCGCGGCCAGCGCAGCGGTGATCGCGATCAGAAATCCGCCGGCGTATTGAAGTTCGCTTTGGAAGATGACGGCGACAGCTGCGATCACCCCCATGCCAAAGATCAAATCCATGCGGCGGAGTTTCCGGCCGCGGATCATCAGGGGCTCGAGCAACGCGGTCCACAACGAGACCGTCGCAATGCCCACCATGCACACCGAAACGTTCGCCACTTTCACCGCGAAAAAGAACAGCACCCAGTGGGCACCGATCAAGCATCCGGTCGCCAGCATGGCGAACGCTCGCCGGGTGGGAACCCGCCACGACCGTCGGACCATCCAGGCCAGCACGACCGATGCAATCGCACTGCGAAACAGCACGATTTCCACGGCCGGCAGTCGAATCAATTCGCCCATGGCGCCCGTGAAGCCCCAGACGAAGACCAGAAAGTGCAACTTCAGGTAGTCGCGAGGTTCACCCAAGTCTTCGTTCAACACATCCCTTTCACATCAGCGACGGAGATCAAAACCAGAAGATTCCACCGGAGATGCTGCGGATTTACAGCAGGTTCAGGATGTCATTGGTGAAGACAAAGATCATCAGCGCCAGCAACGCCAGCACGCCGACAAACGTCAGTCGCATTTCCATCGCTTCGTCGACCTTCTTCCCGCGAATCAGCTCGGCGGTCAGGAAGACCATGTGGCCACCGTCGAGCGCCGGGATTGGCAAGAAGTTCAGGATCGCCAGGTTCATGCTCAGCATTGTCAGGAACATCAGCTGCGCGGACAAACCCTTCTCGGCTTGGTGGCTGGCCATCTGAGCGATTCGAATGGGCCCGCCAACAAATTTGGCTTTCACTTTGCCGCGAACCAACATGCCCAGGAAGCGTCCGACGTCGGCCATCCGGCGTTTGCCTTCGCGAATACCGAGCGCGAGTGCCATGCCCAGCGAATCCGCTTTTTGAATGGATTCCACGGGAGCGAAGTTCAATCCGCGTTCGTACCAGAATCGTTCGGACTGGCGAACGGTCAGGGTTTGCTCGACCACGGTGCCGTTGGGCGGACGCACTGCGGTGACAATGATCTTGGTTCCCAGCGGCAGCAGTTGAACGGTTTCCATCAAATTGCCAAGCGGCATCGATGGTCCGATTTCCCAGCCCTCGGTCAAGGCTTGCATGGCGGTTTCGGACAGCTCGTCCTCGATTGATTCGCGATCCGTGGCGTTGGCGAACTGAACACGAATTTCGCGAAGTTCGTCGCCCGCTAGGATGGTTTCGGTCGAGTTCGCCGTTGTCGCTTCTGCTGCTGGCGACGTGGCATCCCCGCTGGCGAGAATTTCCGATGCGACGGCGGTCGGTTCGTAGGCGAAACCGAGCGAATCAACCGACATCATTTCGCCGAACGCAGACACGGGGGTCATCGTTTGTTCCACGCGTTGCGGTGTCAGCGTCAGTTCGACTTCCTCGCTGGCATTGGCTTCACCGCGTTGCACGGTGATCTTCACGGGTTCGTCGTACTGGACGTCAGCGAGGAGCAATTGATAGGCATCCACGTCGGTGTCGTCGCCGACCGAGACGATTTGATCGCCGACCTGCATGCCGGCTTTTTCAGCCGGTCCGTTTTGCATCAGAGCTTTGATCGGTCCAATTTTGAACTGGATGCCAAAGTCCTTTGCCTGTTGAGGCGGCAAGGTCAGGGAGTGTTCGGTTTCGTCGGTGCGAACCAACCTCAGTTCGATGGGTTGCGACGGCGCGGTGTGAATGCGAGTCAACAAGGGAGTGATCGGCATGATCGCTTCGGGATCGAGCTTTTCCGCATCGAAGCCAATCACTTTGGCTCCCGCGTCGGCATCGGTCACCACGTCGGCGGCGACCGAGTTGGGCATTGCCGGCAGTTCCGGGTACAGCGTGTCGCCAGTGGCACTTTGGATGCCGATCATGCGTCGGTCGGGTTCGATCGGGCTGGCCTGAGTCACCAGCTGATATTCACGCGTGTCTTCGCCGTATTGCAAGCGAACGGGAACCGGGGTCTCAGACGATTCCATGCCGGCTTCCATGATCTTCAACTGCATTTCGCTGAACGGCAGTTGCGAATCATCTTCCAGCGAACCCACGGAAACAACGCGTCCACCAGGCTGGATGCCAGCCTGCCAAGCGGGACCGCCGGGGGTCACGCCGCCAACCACGGCGGGCGTGTAGCCAACCCCGTTGAAAAACGCGAATGCGGCGAACAGCACGCCGGTGATCACATTCATGACCACGCCTGCGCTGATGATGATCATTCGTTGCCAAACGGGTTTGGCCGGGTAGCTGCGAGGATCGAGTTTCTCTTCCGCGTCGGAGGCTTCTCCGCTTTGGCGAATGCGTTGGGCTTCTTCTTCGGCTTTGCGTGGGTCGTCGTCTTGGCCGAGCATCTTCACATACCCACCCAGTGGCAGAATGCCGATTCCGTATTCGGTTTCGCCGTAGGTGAATTTGCCCAGTGTGCGCGGGAACTTGATCGGGCCGATCGAGATGGGGACGTCAAAGCCGACGTAGAACTTCTCGCACTTCACGCCAAATGTCTTGGCGGCGAGAAAGTGTCCGAGTTCGTGGACAAAGATGACCAAGCCGATTCCGAGGGCGACTTGGATCCACAGCCAAGTGGAGAGCAACCAAGCGAGGATGCCGCCGGTGTCTTCGGTGGCCGCCAACAAGGAGGGCAAGAGGGACCAATCAACAGGCAACGACATGAATTCGACGGGGGTGAAAGAGAGTTGAACGGGGGATGCCAGCCCGGCAAACCCACGTTGAAGATATGGTTGGTCGGGCAAACCGGTTCAGTGAACGAGATTGCCCGAGGCGTTTTGATTCAAATTTGAGCCAATTCCCGGGCTCGATCGCGTGCCCAAACGTCTAATTTTAGCAGCCGCTGGAGCGTCGGCGAAGATTCGTGATTGTGATCCAGCAGAGTTCGGCGGCAAATTTCGGGGATGTCAGTAAAACGAATTTGCCGCTTTAGGAACAGGTCGACTGCGGTTTCGTTGGCTGCGTTGACCACCGCACCCGCCGTTCCACCGACGCGAGCGACTTCGAAGCCGAGGGCCAGAGCCGGAAAACGCTCTGGATCGGCGGGGCAAAGCGTCATGTCCCAGCTCTGTGACCGGTCCAGGGCAGGTGCGGGACACGGCAACCGACGTGGGTAGGTCAGGGCGTATTGAATCGGCATCCGCATGTCTGGCGGGCTGACCTGGGCGATCAGGCTGCCGTCTTCGAATTCGACCAGCGAGTGGATCAGCGATTGGGGATGGACAACAACTTCGATTTTGTCCGCGGGAACGTTGAACAACCATTTGGCTTCGATGACTTCGAGAGCCTTGTTCATCATGGAGGCGGAATCGATGGTGATTTTTGCCCCCATTTTCCAGGTTGGATGAGCGAGGGCTTGGTCAATCGTGGCCTCCCGCATCTGCGCGGTTGTCCAGTCACGAAAAGGGCCGCCGCTGGCTGTCAAAATCAGGCGTCGGACACCCGGCCAAGAGGGGGTCGCCGATGAGTTGAGCGATTGGGCTTGGTCGGAGGCCGCGGATCCGGGAGTGGAATTTGGGGACGAAGCCAGCATGGTGGAGTGACTTTGACGCGCTCTTGATTCCGCCAAACACTGAAAAATGGCGGAATGCTCGCTATCGATGGGCAGCAACTCGGCTCCATTGTCCGCTGCCGCTTGCGTCACGACTGGGCCCGCGACCACCAAGGTTTCCTTGTTGGCCAAGGCGACTCGTTTGCCTGCGTGAACGGCGGCGAGAGTGGATTCCAGGCCAGCTCGTCCCACGATGGCGGCAACCACCACATCGACGTCTTTTGCCGTTGCTGCTCGAACCAAGGCATCTGGGCCAACGTCCAATAAACAGCGTTCTGTCAGACGTGAATCGGGTTGCGCGGCCGCTGTTTTGAGTGCCTGGGCGGCTTGTGGTTCATTTTCAGCATTGGAAACGACCACGCTGTGCGGTGCCGTCTGACAACCGTCTGCCAATTGGATCAGGGATTCGATTTGGGAGTGGCCGGACACGCTGGAGACTTCCCAGGCCAATTCAGGATCGCATCGATTCAGGTTTTCAATCACATCCAGCGTGGCAACACCGATGCTTCCGGTCGCACCCAGAACGGCGACACGACTGACCGGGCGGTTGTTCGACCGGAAATCAGGCACCGGGTCCTCGGAGGGGGATTCGGCCGGCACGGTCGGTTCTGATTGGGAGGAGGGGGATGGGGGCAATGTCACAGGAATGATTGTCCAGGGTGTCGGGGCCCGTATCATGGGGGAACGGACCAGCCAGAACAATCCGAATAAGCCATCCAGACGCGTTGCAGAGCCAGATTTTCGGCCTGCAGCGGAGGTGGTGCCTTGGAGAAGTCAGCTGGCAGTAGAAATAGTGGGGCTGTGGCTGAAACAGCCGTCTTCAACGAAACAATGACAATTGGAACGCAATGAGCAACGAACCCAAGTCGAAACGCGGTGGATCGTCCGAGAATCGAGGCGGAGGAAATGTTTGGTTGGTTTTGCTGGCCGTGACCGGCGCAGTCGTGCTGAGTGCGTTCCTTTTCAGTGACAATCGCCGACGTTTGGCCTACCCGCATTTGAAAGAATTGCTGGCGAAGTCAGCGGAGCGGCAGCAGGCGATGGAGTCCCAGCAAGCGATCGCTCCTTCGGATCCGCTCACTGACCCGGCAGAAGGGCTACTGGCCGATCCATCGGATTCGACCGCTGTCGGGGATCCAACGGAGGAATCCGTTGAAGATTCCACCTCGGCAACCGTCGCGAGTTTGATCAACGAAGACCCGGCCAACGAGCCTCCCATCTCAAAAATCGTTGTCCCCAGCAGCACCAAAGAAGACGTGCTGCACGAATTCAGCCGCCTCAGCGACATTCGGGTGGCCGACGATCGCATCACAGGAAAAGTCTATTTCAAGGCGTTCACGCGAAATCATTCCAGCGAGAAAGAACCGGCCGAGGAAGTCCAGTTCCTGACCATTCGGGGGTATCCCAACGACGTGATCGCAGCGGAGCTGGAAACCTTGCTGGAGCAATCTGGTGTCGATTGGGACAACGATCGCCCCAGCCGTTTTCTGGAGAACCATTGGCCTGAGTTGCTGATGATCGGTGTGTTGGTGGCACTCGGGATCGTGATGCTCAAACGCATGGGGGGCGTCGGTTCGCCGATGTCATTCTCGCGCAGTCGCGGCAAGCTGTACAGCGAAGACGATCTGCCAACCACGTTTGAAGATGTGGCAGGAATTGAAGAGGCCGTCGACGAAGTCCGTGAGGTCGTGGACTTCCTCAAAAACAGCGAGAAGTATCAGAGCTTGGGCGGCCGGATTCCCAAAGGTGTCTTGCTTGTCGGACCTCCTGGAACGGGAAAAACGTTGCTGGCCAAGGCGATTGCGGGCGAAGCGGGAGTGCCGTTCTTCAGCCTGTCTGGAAGTGACTTTGTCGAGATGTTCGTTGGTGTGGGTGCGGCCCGCGTTCGTGACATGTTCACCCAAGCCGTCAATCGTGCCCCGTGCATCATCTTCATCGACGAACTCGATGCGCTCGGCAAGAGCCGCAGCGGCAACGCCGTCGGTGGGCATGATGAACGGGAGCAAACGTTGAACGCGTTGCTCGTTGAGATGGACGGTTTCGATTCCAACTCGGGCGTCATCGTCATCGCCGCCACCAACCGTCCGGAGACCTTGGACCCGGCGTTGTTGCGTCCAGGTCGGTTTGACCGACATGTGTTGGTGGACCGTCCCGATGTGGCGGGTCGCGAAGAAATTCTGGCAGTGCATGTCAAAAACGTGAAGCTCGACGAGACCGTTGAACTGAGAAGCATCGCGTCGATCACCAGCGGTTTTGTGGGCGCCGATCTGGCCAACCTGGTCAACGAAGCCGCTTTGTTGGCCGCTCGAAACGGCAAACCCGCCGTGGCAATGGAGGAGTTCAACGAAGCCGTCGAACGTGTCACGGCAGGCTTGGAAAAGAAAAAACGGGTGATGAACGAAGACGAAAAAATCCGCGTCGCCTATCACGAATCGGGCCACGCGCTCGTCGCCGCGGCACTTCCCAACACGGATCCCGTGCACAAAGTCAGCATCATCCCGCGCGGATTGGCCGCGCTGGGGTACATGATGCAGCGTCCGGAATCCGAGCGTTTCCTGATGACCAAGAGCGAGCTTGAAAGCCAGATGAAAGTCATGCTGGCGGGCACGTTGGCGGAGGAAATGATTTTTCAGGACATCAGCACCGGTGCTCAGAACGACCTGGAACGCTGCACCGAAACGGCTCGCAGCATGGTGATGGACTACGGCATGAGCCGGCTTGGCCGAATCAATCTTCGTCGCAACACGCGCAGCCCGTTCCTGGCGGGTTCGGGTGGCGGCGACTACCAGGTCATGCACAGCGATGAGATGGCCAAGATGATCGACAAAGAGGTTTCCCGGATTGTCGAAGACACATTGGCCCAGACTCGAGAGATTCTGGAACAACGTCGTGATGTCTTGGAGGCGGTCACGCAGCGGTTGTTGGAAGTCGAGGCGATCGACAACGAAGAATTGACGCGTTTGATCCAGGAGCACAGTCGCGGACCTTGGTTGGTGCCTGGAACCGTCACGGAGAAACCAAAAGCAAAAATTGTCCCACGCAAAGATTCGGATTCCTCGCAGTCCAATCACTCCTGATTGCGGGTGATTCTCGCCTCCTAAGAGGAC
Source organism: Rhodopirellula islandica (assembly GCF_001027925.1). Lineage (NCBI taxonomy): Bacteria > Pseudomonadati > Planctomycetota > Planctomycetia > Pirellulales > Pirellulaceae > Rhodopirellula > Rhodopirellula islandica. Next base: position 270,046 of record NZ_LECT01000038.1, read on the forward strand.
CTGGGGGACGCCGCAAAAAGTGTGTTCGATTGGAATTCCGGTCTTTCGAAAAACTTCGAAGTTTTGTTAAAGCCCGATGCGGCAAGCGACGACATGCGTCCGCCTTGCCGTTTTTTCATAGGCAGATGACACGCAATCGGGCGTTCCAAGATGCGATTCAATTGGATGGCGAAGAATACTATCGGGCGGACCTGGGCCGGCCTTTCGGCAGTCACCGCGCTCGGTCTGTTGACTGGTTGCCAGCAAACCAACGGGACCACTGGCGCTCCGATCAGCATGCTTCAGCCCGGTCAGGCTGCGGTTCAGAATCCAACGTTGCCGTCGCTTGGTCCATTTGGTGCCTCGGCTCGTGTCCCGCCGCCAGCGACGGGATCGTACGGTCAAGTCAGCGGAAGCCCGGCAGGGGCGTCCAACTACGCTCCGACGGGGAACTACAACTCCACGTCCGGCAATGTGATCCCGATGAGTCACAACTCCAGCGACACGGTCGGATCCGGAATCGCTCAGGCAGGCGGTGCGATGCCGGGCACGATGTCGCCCATGGCGCAAAATGCGAATCAACAATGGGTGGAAACCAACGCGGTTCAACCCCAGTCAATGATGCCAGCCGCAGCGGATTCTTCCGGTGGCGTTCGCAGCGGCGGGATGCAAGTGATCGACCTGACGGGAGCCCCACCGCCACCGGGCTATGTCCCCCAAGCAACCAACGGCTACTCCAATTCGGCTCCGTATCCATCCGCAAACACGATGGGAACGAACAGCGTCGCCGCTCAAGTGAACGTTGGCACGTCTTCGTTGCCTGGCCAATTGCCGGTCAGCCAGTTGGTGCCCTCGACTTCACCTGCCGTCCAAGCCTTGCAGTGGAACACCGCGTCCGCGCCCGTCCAAGCACCTCAGGATTCATTCCAGGGCAACGTTGGGATGCAGAACAACGGCATGAACGCTGCCTCATCCGGACAAGCCGCTGCCAATCAGCCGAGTTTTTCCACGGCGGATCGGCCCGTTCAGTGGCGTGCCCCAAGTCGTTGAAGTGGATCGGTTCCGCGAAGCAGTTAGGCAGGAATCACTGGGTTTGATCCTGTGAGCCGTTTTGGTGTTCGCCCCGGTTGTGTGTGGGAACCGGGGCGAACGCCAAAAGGCTCACCTACCCGAAAACACCTGCGTACCTGCTGAACGATGTCGTGCAGTTTTGCAGTGCCGTCTTGCGAGCCCCGCCCGCGCGGGACGTTCGAAAAATAAATGGTGGCTGGCGTCTGGGTTTCGCCCCGGATGGGGCCGTCGTCCTTAGCTCGGGGCGGAAGCCCCGAGACACCTCGAATGGCCAACGGCCTTGTTCAACATAGCCAGGAACATCGCCCCTGGAGCAGGAAAGCACCGCCCAATTTTGGCCAACGGCCAAATTCAATTCAAAACGTATGGGTTGATGTTGGCCGTTGGCCAACAATACCGATTGCAAAAGCGCAACTTCAAAACTCACTTGCCACTCCCTGTTCAACGCCGCCGCGCCCGCAAGTCGGCCGCGCGTAGGCCAGGTCCCACCTGGCGCTCGTTCTGTGTCAAACAACACCACCCTCGCGATGAAAGGTGCTCTGAACGCTCCTCGTGGTAGCTGGATTCGCCAGAATTCAGATATGACGATTGGTGCGTCTTCCACTTCTCAAGGCCCCTGTCGCATCAACCACCTCCAACAACCTTGTGACGGACGCGTTGCCGCTCGTAGGCCAGGTCCCACCTGGCACTGGTTCTGTGTCAAACAACACCACCCTCGCGATGAAAGGTGCTCTGGACGCTTCTCGTGGTAGCTGGATTCGCCAGAATTCAGATGTGACGATTGGTGCGGCCTCCACTTCTCAATGCCCCCATCGCATCAACGACCTCCAACAACCTTGCGACGGACGCATTGCCGCTCGTAGGCCAGGTCCCACCTGGCACTGGTTCTTTGGCGACGCTCGAAAAATAAATGGTGGCTGGCATCTCCGTTTCGCCCCGGATGGGGCCGTCGTGCTTAGCTCGGGGCGGAAGCCCCGAGAGACCGATGCCGAAAAACAAACGGTCGCCCCGGATGGGGCCGTCGTAGAAGTTAGGTGGCGTCCCTCGCTCACGCGTCGCGTTGTGATGGACACTCATTTCCGTCGGAGTTTTGAATGACGGCCAAGAACGGCCAACCCACAACAAACTCAACGCGTCCAAACGGAACGGTCGGAAAGCGAGCGTCAAGCAAAAGAACCAGTTCACCCTCCTGGCAGGAGGGTCGAGCAAAGCGAGGGGAGGTCGAACGCAAACACCCCCGTCCATTGAAAACGACACCGTGAGCATTGCAACCAGCCGTCTCACCCCGCCTCAGCCGAGTCCCCCTCCTGCACCAACCGATCCAACGGACTGACCACTTTCGACTCGTTCGGATTCCGCACGTGGGTGTAAATCTCCGTCGTCTTCACATCGTTGTGCCCCAGCAACTGATTCGATCTTCGCCCAACGTTGCTTCTGCTCAGCACTCGCAGGCTTCGAATACATCCCCATCCAAACTCAGCTCCCGCACGTCAACCGTGTCAATCCAATTCGCGTCCTCCAACCTGCCACCTCAGCAAGTCGCTCACCCCGTCGTTTTGCAGCCCAAGAGGCTTAGGCTTCCAGCCTGAGAATCCTCCCTCCCAACCCACAGCGTAAGCGACGCGTGAACAACAAGTGACGATGTTAGCGGTGTGGCGCAAGCCGCCCGGTGAGGAACCGGAGGGCTTGCGCCCTTCCGCTACGTCACTTGTTGTTCACGTGGTTCTAAGCAAGGCCTCACAGCATCTCCTCCTCCTGCCGATCGGGCATAAGCAAATCGGCAGGAAGGATCGGGCAAAACCATGTGAGCCGTTTGGGCGTTGGCCCCGGTTGCACCTGGGAACAGTGGCGTTTGCCATCACAGTCCAAATGCCAAAAGACTCCCGCCGACCTGCATGGAACTCTTCCAAATCGCTCAACCGCAACCTGAATCAGGACCAGCCACCAAAGCTGCCTCACGTGCGTGAACAGGCTGGTGGTCTGTCAAAGTTAAAAGTCAGCGTTGTTCGTAGTGGACGAGGCGACGAGTCCTTGGTTTTGACGCCAGTTCAGGACTCGTCGCCTCGTCCACTACCCTAAAAACAGGGCGAGAAAAGGGGACGGGGGTCATTGTTGGGATGATACGTCTACTTATGACCCCCGTCCCCTTTTCTCGCCCGTCCCCTTTTCTTCGTCGCCGCCGCCGACTGTCGTCGCTCCGCGACTGGGGCCCGTGTTTTGGCACGGATGATCCTTGGGTTGAAACCCAAGGCTGTTCAAGTGCCGTCGCTCCGCGACTCAGAGGCGTGGGGGCGAGACGGCCAAGCCCTCTTGCTAAGAATTGCTCTGGCGGGAAGACGGGCGTTCCACGAGGACGTCCGTTGGGTGTCACCCACCAAACCTCTTTGTCAACGCGGCACGGCATCCGCAGTTGGGGAGGAGCGGAAGGGGGCGATTCGAGGCTGGATCCATCTGGATCGTCAGGCGGATCATCGCGAGAATGCCGACGACACGGCCGGGGTTTCGGAGTCGCAAAGCGACGTCAGGCACCAGCCTTGGACGCAAGTCCCAGAAATCGATTCCTCCGCCGCTCGGTAGTCGCGAAGCGATGGCAGGTGTTGGTCCGGGCGGTGGAACGCCTGCCGTCGCTTTGCGACTGGTGTCTCGGCTCCTCTCGCTGCCCTCGGGCTTGCGTCCGTGCCTTTTGGCTGTCATCGCTTCGCGATTCATGCTGCTCTCCGGGGCAAAGGTTGGTGGATGGCACCATCCGAATTCTCGAGGCAGAAGCCCGCTAAAACGCAGCACCAGAAAGCTGCACAACCGTCGCAGCGGGAGGGGGCGGAAAGCGAGCGTTCAGCGAGATTTCCGGGGGAAGGCAATCCGCGCCGTTTCCCATGCTCGGCCCTCACCCTCGCGTACGCCTGAACGGGGTCGCTCTCCCCAAACTTCGTTGCGGGAGAGGTGGATCGTGCGGCAACCAGCTACAAAGCGGCCGTGATCAACCGGATGACCTTCCCAGGGGGGGCGAAGCCAAGCGGCACGCCCGCTAACAGGGCAAGTTGCATCGGGACCGTGTCAGAAAACGTCGCGTCGATCGCAAACGTTTACGCAGCGTCGATCGCGGATCGCAGGGAACGGCAGAACTCGCCCGCTTCCTCAGCGGCTGCTTGGACAGGATCGGTTCCCGATTCGTTTGCCTTGGCCACCGCAGCGGCTACTCGCCGGACAATCGCGGAGCCAACAATCAAGCCATCAGAAACAGGTGCCAACTGGGCTGCGGTTTCAGGTCCGCTGATTCCGAACCCGATGCAGATCGGCAGTTCGGTTTGTTCACGGAGCCAGCCCACATTGTCAACCAAATCGGCCGGCAACGCGGTTCGTTCACCTGTGATTCCAGTGACGGAAACGTAGTACAGGAAACCGCTGGACAGTTCCGCGATGCGGCATTGGCGGTCTCTTGTCGTGGTGGGTGTGACGAGCTGGATCAGGTCGAAACCTTTTTCCTGGCAAACCTTGCTGAACTCGTCTGCTTCTTCGACCAACAAATCAGGCACGATCGCGCCGCAGTAACCCGCTTGCATGGCTTGCTCGACGTACTTGGCCATTCCGATTCGGTAGATGATGGAATAGCTGACCATCGTCACGCGTGGCATCGCGGCAACATCGGCGTTGTCCGTCAAATGCTGGCCGAGATCCCAGACATGTTGCAGCTTGAACCCCGCGTCGAGTGCACGTTGGTAGGAGGCCTGGATCACCGGTCCATCAGCAATGGGATCGCTGTAGGGGACTCCGATTTCGCAGAGATCGGCACCGGCGCGGCGAGCTGCTGCGATGACGGCTTCTGTTGTGTCAATGTTCGGGTCGCCGGTCGTCAAAAACGGCATCAAGGCTTTGCGGTTCTGACCACGAAGCGATTCAAACAGGTTTTGCAGAGGCGTCATGGATGTCGGATCAACGTCGAAATGGGCGGACGAAACAGGTCTCAGTGAATTCTGCCGCCAAGCCTAGATTCCCGCGTGCGGATCGGCAACCAAGCCGCCACCAAAGACGGGGCGTGTCGGGACGGGATGGAACCGGGGCCAAGGCACCTCGGGCGGCGCTTCTGGCTCGGAGTGAACGCCCCCGGTGATGGGATCCAAGTCCATCGGCAGGGCTCCCTCCATCACCCCCGATCCGACTTGACCGGAGGCACCCTGGTGGGGTGTCCCGGTGCGGTCGCACATGACCCCATGACCGTCGGTGGGGACAATCACGGCACCGTCTTCGATCAGGCTCTGTGTGTGCTGAGCGGCGGTGTGAGGCCGTCCGCGACGCCAATCGCCGAGCAATCCGCCATGATCGTCCGGGTCGTGGGTCCGCTCGCTGGGGACGCCGAGAGCCACACATCCGCTTGTGCAAGCCAGCAATCCAACCAGCAAGCATCGCGTCAGCGAGCGGGCGGTCCAAAGGCGACGGTCATGGCAATGCGAATGTGGCATAGCTCTTGGATCGGTCGGCAGAATCGTTTTCTTTAGAAAAAATTGCCTGACCGGAAAAGTCGTCCGGTGGTGCAGACCAGCGCTCAAGGGAAAAACGCCGCTGTCTTTGCGAGTTCAACGCAGGCCAACCGAGATCAAGTATTCTTGTCGTTGATCTCCATGGCCCACCCCGGTCCGAATCAGCAGTCGGTCGTCGACGGGGACCGGTGTGGCGAAGAGAGAGTCGCCGGTTTTGTTTTCTGCCTTCAGTTCGAATCGATCCTGGCTGGCTTGGAAGACGAAGACGGTGCCGTCTTCGGCCGCAACGTAGATGCGGCCATCGACCAACAACGGCGAGGCGCTGATGCCACCGCCGAACAAACGTGTCCGCCACATTTGTTTGCCGTCCATGGTCCGCCAGCAGTAGGCAACGCCGGTGTCCGCGACGCCGAACAAGTAGTTGGGGATCGTCAGCAGCGATTGTTCGTAGCACTGGACGTTGTTTTCCCACTGCACACTGTTGGAGCTGCCATCGCCCAGGATGCACCAGGTGCCAGCTCTGGGATTTCCGCCACTGGTGATGACGCGGCGGTCGTCCCAAACAACGGTGCCACAGATCGCCTCGGTCGCCGTGTCCACGCCCCAGAGTTCTTTGCCTGTGACGGGATCGTAGGCATTGATCATGTCGGCTCCTGAGATCAGCACCATCGGCTGGCCCCCAATCGTCGCCGCGATCGGCGTGGCAAAGTTCAAATTGGACGGCCGAGCAACTCGCCAAACGTCGCGGCCGGTTTGAGTGTCCAAGGCCGCGAGACAGCTTTCAGGCCCGTCGTACTCTGCTGCGACGACCAGCAGGCCATCCACCAAAATCGGGCTGGCTCCATACCCAAATTGGAATTGCGAAGGCCGAAACGCCGCGACTTTCCTCTGCCAGTTTTGTTTGCCTTCCAAATTCAACGAGGTCACGACGATCGCGTCATCGGTGTGGAAGGAAACGTAAATGTTCTGACCGTCCGAGGCGGGGCTGGGGGAGGCAAACGAATTGTTCGAGTGGATTCGCTCGGGCAGCGTCCCGCGGTGAATGATCCAGTTGTCGACCATCCGTCCATCGGAACGACTGCATTTGATCAGACGCTGGGTTTCATCTTCGGCCACCGCCGTGGTCAGGAAAATATGGTCCCCGACAACGATGGGAGACGAATGCCCGCGACCCGGAATCGCCGTTTTCCAAACAACGTTTTCGCTTCGTTCCAAATCCCAGCGAAGGGGAGCTTCCGCGTCAGCCGGTGCGTGATTGTTGCCTTCCGGGCCTCGCCACTGCAGCCAATCCGCGGCGGCGCAGGTCGAAACCGGCCCCATCGCCCCGCCTGCCAACTGGACCAACCCAGCCCACAACAGCCATGCCAATGGGACGAGCATGCGGTGGAGCGGACGCTGGGGGCACAACATGGGGGCAGATCGATTCATCTTTCAAATCCATTGTCAGAGAAGAGTGCGAGAAGAGACGGTGCAGGCTGATAAATCGCACGTGTTGGAATCGCCGAAGGCGTGCCGCCATTGGAACACCAAAGAAAAAAGGCTCAAGATCCGTTCGGCAGAGTTGAGAACCATTCGGCTCTGTGGGACCCCGATGCGTCAGTTTTGAAGTGCAAGGGAAATCGATTTGAGGGGCTCATCTGCCGGAGCAGCGTCGAAGCGGCTCGATCCGGCCTACCTCGCAAAGCCATCACTCATCCAATCGATGTCCCTCCGAAAGGAGGGAGGTGGAGAGCACTGAGGGGATGAAATTCCATGCTCACCGAGATCGGTGAGCATCTTTTTACCTATCTCGCGATGGAACCATCCTGCTGACAACGGGGTGTCAGTTTGCTCCTGGCAGATCGCCCGCTGGCAGTCCTGCATCGGGTGCGTCGCCAGCAGGCATGCCGCCAGGAAGGTCACCCGGAAGACCAGGGGCTTGATTGCCTGGCAAGCCGAACGTCGGCAAACCACCAGGGCGACGGTCATCTTGGCCAGCGTCTTCGTCACCGTCCAAGAGTTCAACACCAGCCAGTTTGGCCAGGGCAACACGTTGTTCTTCCAGTGATTCCATCCACTTCTTCTTGTCGTCCAACAAGTCATCGTTGATGGCCTCCGCGACGGGACGAACGTCGTCGACCCAGGAGGTCAAGACTTTTTGGTCTTCCTCTGATGCGGCGGAGATCAGACCTGAAGGGGTGTCGGGAATTTCAGCCAGAGGTGAACCAACCGCTCCACGGAGCAATTGTTGCAGCACCGAAGTGATTCGACGTCGGGAAAGTGAAACTTCAGGGGGCTGAGGTTTTGCGGCAGGCATGCGTCCCATCATTCCCATGCCGCCCATGCCCATGCCGCCCATCATGTCGTCCATCCCCATGCCGTCCATCCCCATCCCCATGTCCATGCCATCCATCATGCCGTCCATTTCCATGCCGCCCATCATGGCATCATCCATTCCCATGCCACCCATCCCCATTCCGCCTGCCATGCCACCACCGGCGCGGCTCTTGTCCTTCTTTTTCTTTTTGTCTTCTTTGACACCCAGGAAGGTATCGGGGCTCGGGGGTTGCTTGACGGCCATCGCGCTGGTTCGGTCGAGAGCTTTCAGGCGTTTCAGTTCGGATTCAACTGTGTCGAATGCACGACGTGACCAACTCTTCAGCACACCCTGAGTATCAACGACTTGCCCTTCCAGCTGAGTGTTCATGTCACCCAGTTGCGAAGCCGAATACAACGCGATCAAGTCAGGTTGCTCTTCGTTGGTGCTGATTGAAATCAACTGCTTGCCAAGCGTGGTGTCTTCCGGCGCGCTGACGTAGTGCAGGATATCGACCGCGAAACGTTGCAGGTAAGCATGTGCCTTGGGGTCACGGTCTGCGGGCGCGGGTGCGTCCAGCAAGTCGGTCATCAATTGGGTCAGTTTGGCTTTGTTGTCCGCCGACATGGTTGGAAAGCCGTACATGGCGACTCGGTGAAGCGACTGCAGGGCAGCCGCTCGAACGCCATCGACTTCTTCTTCGTTTTCGTAGAGTCCCACCAGTGTGTCAAACAGCGCTGGGTAGGCGGCTGCCAAAGGCTTGGGTGGCCGGCCGGTGGCTCCGTCATACGGAGCACTGTCGAGCCGCCCCAAAACCAAAACCGCGTTGATACGGGCGGCGGGGATGTAATTGCCTTTGGCGACCTTCGTCATCCCGTTGTAGATGTTCTTCAGGAGATCCGTCTTGCCGGGGTTGTTGATTCGTTGGGCGCCCGAGAGCGATTTCTCGAGCGACGCCAACATCGGTCCCATCTCGTTTAGTTTGTCTTTGCTGACCATGGTGTAGGGAACGATGTGTTCGATGTAGATCATCGCGTTTCGCTTCACATCCGCCGTCAGTTGCTCCGGTTTGCGAGAAGAGGCCAGCGTTTTCGCTGCGCGTTCGTACCCTGAGATCTTTTCAGGCGTCACTGCGGCGGCGGGCAGATTGATCACCTCGTATTGCTGAGCGGAGGCGATTCCGCTGAGCAGCCAACACAACACCATGACCAGACATAGGATCCAAATCCGTTTGGCGCGTTGATGGTTGGAAGCCTGGCCCCCGTTCGCTGAATCCATCTGCGGCGAGTCAATTTGCGCAGCGGCAGCAATTGGGCCAGATGACTTGGACGGGGACGAGGTCGTAGTGGCGTGTCGCAAAGGAACACCTTCGGAGAGAAGAGCACGGCCGAATAGGATCGAAACGCGAACGTTTCGCGGACTTCCATTATTCACCGACTGACCGTCTCCCGTCAACGAAAATCCCGAATGACAGCGCATTTGCAGCCCTGGCGAAGGCATTGGGAGGTCTTGCCAGCCCGCTCGCCGCTGCGGCTTGTTGATTTTGTAGTGGGTTGCCCACTCTTGGCCGACATCCACAACACTGACGGGCAAGAGTGCCCATGCTCCATGCGTTGAAACGACTTTGACGACTCAATCGACAAGCCGGCTTCCGGCGGGCGTTTCGGGCGGTGAGCCTGCATCGCAGAAAGCGTGAGGGCATAAAAAAAGGCGAGGCCGGCTCCGAAGAACCGACCACGCCTCGCACGGGGGGACGCTTAATATTTGGGTAAATCATGGTGCAGGGTGCGTCCCTCTGACACAGGTAACCATAGTCCCGTTCCTGCGAATTTCGAGCAATTCGGTCGAGGAATCTGGGGTTCTGCCGCAGTCCCTTGGGAAGCGTGATCGTCTGTGCCAATCGAAACGATTCTGCCGATTGGAGCCCTCGGGGGGGCAAGGGATGCGGGCTGCCCAGAGCAAAACTTTTCCAGGCCCAGCGGGATCGATTGGAGTGCCGGTCAAAATGTGCCGATTGTTCCGGTTGGAGGGGGGCCTCCGTCATGGATCATCGTTTCGCCCACGACACCGTCGTTCAGGCCGCGATCCATGTCCATTTCAATCCTTTGGGAACGGAAGTGACGGAAGAAGCCATGCAGAGCAACACCAACCGTTGGGTCGGCCTTTTCGCACTGCGAACTGTGGAGCCGGTGGGAAATCAGGAGCCGGTGGCGCGTCGTTGGCAATTTGCCTTCGTCGCTGGCGTCGCAGTTTGGACGAGTGTTTGGGGGGCGGGCACAGCCGATGCGCAGCGTCCGGTCGTTCCCGGAACCGGGACTGAACTCGTTGGCGTCGCCGATGACTTCGAAGACGAGTCGTGGCAATATGTGCCAAACAATCCCAAGAGCACCGAGGACATTGATGAAAATCAACGTTCGCCCATGGGAAAGAGCACCAACGGACGCTGGTACGAAGGCATCAAACGGGGCCATCCCGATGTGGTCCAGCGAGTGGCCACGCCAACCGGCGGCTTGTCCGGCAGCCAAGGCGCTCTGCTGATGCGGAGCAAGTTCACGGGGATTCCCGGGAACGCCAGTGGCACGATGCACCAGGATGACTTCATCGCGAATGTTCAGTATCGACTGAAACGTCGCATCGATGTGTCCGAGGTTCCCAGTGTCACGACGCGAGTGTTCTTGCCACCGGTGGCCGAGTGGGAGCAACGCAGCGGACCTCACTTTGGATTTCGCTTGGCCCTCGAAACGACGGCGATGATTGAAAAAGAAATTGGGCTGTTCAAGCTCAAACGCAAAGAGATGGGCAACGAGATCTACTGGCCGGGTTTGTTCATCGAATTCGAAAGCAAGGCTGACAGCCGAAGTCGCAGCGACGACTACGCATACCTTCGAGTTCGTAGCAACCAACGTGGCGCCGACTTTCGTGGTCCGCAGATCACCACCACGGGTTGGTGGACGTTGGGCATGAGCGTCACACCGGATGGCATGGTGCACTACTATGCATCGCCCGGCGTGGATGACCTGACCGAGGAAGACTACATCACCAGTCAGTTCCCCTACGGTTACGAAGCGGAACGAATGCGAACGTTCTTCTACAACATCTGCAGTGCGGATGACGGACGTCGTTGGAGCACTTCGTTCATCGTCGATGATCCGAAGGTCTTCTTGGTTCGCCCCAAGGGCAAACAGATGGCAGGTCGCTCCAGCAACCCACGTCGCTGAGTCGTTCAGGCCAGTTGCTCGACGCGGCACGGATAGAACGGCCGCGAATGTTCCACCAAATCCAACATGGTTTTGGTGTTCAGAGAATCGGAGGCAGTGGGGATTTCGTTGCGAATCGCTTTTCGGTAAACGCTGAGCAATTGCTGCCTTTGGTTTTCCGGCCCGTATTTTGTCGCCACAACGTTTCGGTTGTGAGCGATCGTTGCGGGATCGCTTGCTGTTCTCAACGCGTCGCACAACGTGGCGTTTCGTTGCCGGATTTCTTTCGCGAACCCGGAATCGGTGGCAAAGCGGTGGATCACCTCGGTCTGCAACTCCGGCGTCAATCTCGCGAAATCGATCCAGTCGCAATCGCGAGAGACGGCGGCGCCGCCTGGGGATCGGACTCCCTTCCACGCGTTGACTTTGGCGGCCGCGAATTGGCGTTCTGCTTCCGCGAGCCAAGACGCAGAGCTGGGAATCATGACGACGTCATAGAGCTGATCCAGCTGCATGCCTTGGTCCATGAAATCGCGGGTCACGCCGGGAAGGTTTCTCGCAACGACAGGGCGTGAGGCGAGCCAGGGTTCGAGAAAGACCATCCCAAATCCTTCCGCCACGCTGGACGAAACGACGACGCTAGCGGCTGATAGATTGTCCACGAATTGGATGCCTTCCTGATGAGCGGCATCGAAGACGACGTTGTCCACACTTTGCTTGGCAATTGCTCGCCAGCGTTCGTAGGATTTTCTTTCCATCGGGGTGTCGGGGGCAAGCGTCATCGCGCCCACGGTTGGGCGACCGGCCATCTGGCACAGCAGCAAGAATTCGCCCAGGTTCTTGCGGCGGATTCCACGAACGGGATAGAGCATCCAGCGGAAATCAGTGGGCAACTGGAACGCTTTCGCGACACGCTGCGCTGCGGTTTCGAAATCAGGCAGCTCATCGCTTGGGAGGCGAACGCTGTTGGGCAGCACATCGATGCGGGAGTTCGAAATTCCAAACTTCGACAACGTTTCCGCATCGCCGGTGGTCAAGGTCGCGTAGGACAGTCGTTCGCCACACGGGTACAGGATTTTGTCGAGGTCTTGAACGTGATCGCAATCGTGGGCCGTTTTGAGATGCGCCCAGTTTTGTGGCCGTTGGTCTTCTGCAAAGTCATGGATTTGCATCACGCACGCATAACCAAGATTCGCCAAACGCTGGATCACCAGTGGAGCGGCCGCGTTTTTGCCGAGGCTGTGATTGTGCCAGTGGATGACCGTCTGCTCGCGAGTCCAGCCCGCGCGTTGGCATTGCTCGTCCAACTCGCGAGCCGTTTGTTCGGCTTGTTGTGAAACGCTCCGCGAACAATCACGCAGCGAGTCGTATTCCAGGGACGGGAGAGTCCACAGGGAAGCCGAAGAGCGGGTTGCTGCGTGCAGGCCTGACTGACGAGGGCCGCTGACCAGAGCAACCTCGTCAATGTCATTGGATTGATGCAGGCAATGAACATGATTGTCGACCACCTGGGTCACACCGCCCCGTTCGAAGTGGCAATGCACAATGAGAATTTTCATCGCGGAAACTTTCACTGGCTGTCAGTCTCGAAGGGGCAAGGCGTTTCAGTGACTGAGGTGGTTGTGGCATTGCTTCACGCTCCCCTCGCTTCGCTCGACCTTACCAGGGGACGTTCGAATAATAATTGGTGGCTGGCGTCTGGGGTTTGTCCCGGATGGGGCCGTCATGCTTCGCTCGGGGCGGAAGCCCCGAGAGACCGATGCCGGAAAACAAACGGTCGCTAAGAATGGGCCCGTCGTGGGAGTTGGGGGAGTCCCTCGCTCACGCTTCGGGTTGTGATGAGGGGCTTGGCCGACTCGGACGGGCAAGAGTGCCCATCCTACTTGTGCGTTCTTTTTCACAGGCTGGAAGCCTATGCCACACTTCGATCAGTGCACGCGTTGGCCGGGCAGTGCACCGTCGTCGATGCCCAGCACGAAGACTTCTTCGCCGCCGGGACCGGCGGCGGTGACCATGCCTTCGCTCAAACCAAACCGCATCTTTCGAGGTTTGAGGTTGGCGACCATCACGACCAGGCGTCCGACCAACTTTTCGGGGTCGTAAGCGGCTTTGATTCCGGCGAAGACCTGGCGAGTTTCGTCGCCGCCCAAACCGAGTGTGAGTTTCAGAAGTTTGTTGGCGTCCGGCACGTGTTCGGCCGACAGAACACGAGCGACCCGCAGGTCGACCTTCATGAACTCATCGATGGTGATTTCATCGGCGAGCGGTTCATCCTTGAGTGGTTGATCGCTGTCGTTGAACGGGTTGGCGGCGACGACTTCATTTTCTTGAGCCGCTTCGTCTTTGCTTTCTTCCATCATTGCTTCGAGATCCTCGAGTTTGACACGGTCCATCATACGTTGAAATTTGTTGACGCCACGGTCAGTCAGTGGCGTTTGACTTTGTTCCCACGACGTGATCGGTTCCCCGAGCAAGTCGCCACATTTTTTTGCCAGTTCGGGAAGGACTGGGGCCAAGTAAACGGCCAGTTGCCGGAACAGATTCAGTGCGACCGTGCAAACGTCTCGCAGTTCGTCTTGTCGCTCGGCATCTTTGTTCATTTCCCATGGCTTGGCGTGTTCGACAAACGGGTTGGCCGCGTCGGCCAATTCCATGATCAAACGCATTGCTTTGGAATACTCGCCGTCTTCGTAAGCCGACGCGATCTCGTCGCCCTTGGCGGCGGCGGTTTGGAACAGCCCTCCGTCATCGGGATACGACGGTGACAATCCGGTTCGGCTGGCAAACTTGCCAACGCGACTGGCCAAGTTGACCACTTTGCCGACCAAGTCGGAGTTGACCTTCTCGACGAACTCGTCGACTCCCAAGTCCAAGTCTTCGACTCGCGACGACAACTTGGTGGCGTAGAAGTAACGCAACGCGGAGGGATCGATGTGTTTCAAAAATGTTTCGGCTTTGACGAAGGTGCCATCACTCTTCGACATCTTTTTGCCGTTCACATTGAGGAAGCCATGGATGTGAACTTTGGTTGGCAGGGAGAACCCGGCCGTCTTCAGCATCCCTGGCCAAAACAGCGTGTGGAAGTAGGTGATGTCCTTGCCGATGAAGTGGTGGACTTCGCAGTCGTCGCTCTGCCACCAATCGGCCAGGTTTTCATCGTTGGCATTGCACCACTGTTGCGTGCTGGCGATGTAGCCGATTGGCGCGTCGAACCAGACATACCAGTAGTTGCCGGGAGCGTCGGGGATTTCGAATCCAAAGTACGGGGCGGGGCGACTGATGTCCCAGTCGCGAAGTTCTTCCGCCAGGAAGTGTCCCTTCAGGTAGTTGGCCGTTTCCGATTGCAGGGCACCGGAGTTGGAAACCCATTCGGAGAGAAACCCGTGCAGCTTTTCCAATTCGACGAACAGGTGTTCGGCTTCTTTGAGGATCGGCGTGGCACCGCTGAGCGTGCTGACCGGGTCGATCAATTCAGTGGGGCTGTAGGTGTGCCCGCAATTGCAATTGTCACCGGCTTGGTCCGGCGTGCCACATTTCGGGCACGTTCCACGCACGAATCGGTCGGCGAGAAAGGTCTCGGCTTCTGGATCGTAGAGTTGCTCGACGCTTCGCTGGACCACCAAGCCCGCGTCCCGGAGAGATTGCCAGATTTGATGGCAAATCGTTCGGTTTTCTTCGCTGTTGGTGCTGCCATAGTGGTCGAATTCGATTCCAAAACCCGCGAAATCACGCTGGTGAGCTTCGCTGGTTTCTTCGATCAATTCAATCTCGGACCGGCCTTCGCTGCGGGCCCGAATCATGATCGCGGTGCCGTGCGTGTCGTCGGCGCAGATGTACAAGCAACGATTGCCACGCAGTTTCTGAAACCGGACCCAAATGTCGGTTTGCAGGTATTCCACCAGGTGGCCGATGTGAATCGGGCCGTTGGCGTAGGGCAAGGCAGCGGTAACGAGCAGACGACGCGTCATGAAAGCAGTTGTCGGTGAGTGGATCGAGGGCTTCAGCGATACCCACGACCCATTTTTGCGACGTGGGGTTCACCATCCAAGGTCGCGATTGTGACAAACCACCGCTCGATCGAACAGGACCAGCCACTGAAGACGACTGCGACGCGCTTGGCGTCAGAGGTTCATGACCGTTTTGACCAGGTCGCTGATGGAATACGGGTGAGCCGATGCAAACGCCTCTCCGGCCCAACAACCGGCTTGCGAACCGGTCACCAACGCGGCGGCACGCACTCGGTCGGTAATTTTCGGTTTGTGGGCAAACTGACTTTCGTAAGCCGTGATCGAGGCGAGTTTTTGTTCCAAGCAATCGCCAATGTCAACGATCAGGTGATGGGACTCACCGGGCATCACATCGGATTCAAATGCCAATCGAAAATAGAGTTGGCGAGCAACCGCGTGGACGGGAACCCCGTCAAAGTGTTCGTCCCAACGGCACAGACGACTGTAAAACACCGCTGCATCGGTGATCTGCATTGCTTGCCAATGGTCCGGGGAAGCCATGGGCGTTTTTTGCCCGAACCCGATCACGATCCGGGGACGAAATCGACGGAACTGGCGGGCCAACGCGATCCGCGGGACAAAACCGTCCATCAGAATTCGGTTGGGAAGGTTCAGCTGGACTCGCGCGTGAACGCCAAGGCACTCGGCGGCTCGGACCGATTCTGCCATCCGGGTATCGACGTCGGGGCAATGGGGCGTCGGTTCGCCATCGGTCAAATCGATGATGCCGACGCGATAACCCTGGCGGACCATCTTGGCCAGCGTGCCACCACAGGCTGATTCAACATCGTCCGGGTGAGCCCCCACCGCAATCACGTCCAGTGACTGCGTCGGGTCGTCGGGGAGAAGGAGATCGCTCGGTTCTGGAATGGCTTCATTCATGGAACCAGCTTAGCAATGAGCGGGAGAGATGTGTCAGGTGCCGATTGCGCGAAGCATCGTTGGGACCGTTCCGGCGGAAGGTGCCTGAGACTTCTCTCCCAGCAGTTCCTTGAACCTGCGGGCATCGTCGAGACAGGTCCCAACGATGCCCGATTCTCTTCCGTTCGTTCTCGGGCGGTTTGTCCTAGAACAATTCTCGCATCGCGGCATCCAACTGCGATTCCATCGAATCGGAATCATCGCCATCGCGTTTGGATTGCTCGTCGGCGATCAAGTCGATCACGTCCACCTCGGTCTGACTCGAGGTCAATCCAGTGACCTTCGACGATCCCGATTCAACCGATTCGGCTGCAATCGAGGTCGAAGCATCCAGGCCGGCGGAACGGTAGTCGTCCACCAACAAGTCAGCGGCCTCACCGGCGGGTTCGCCGAATCCAGACTGGCTTTGAGCGTTGATCTCGTTGATCACCCGCAAGGCATCCAACGAGGAGATGAAGCCGTCACCACTCTGGTCGTAGTAGAACTGCTCCTCCACGCCGTTGTTGGTCCCAATGCCGTAGTCCGCATCGGTGACCGGGATGTTCTCACCACTGGAACTGCCGCTGACTTCATTCAGTCGGTTGATGACCAGCAGTGCGTCGAGCGCGGTGACTTCGCCGTTGCGGTTGACATCGGAGAAGTTGACCGGGTTTTGCAATCGACTCTCAACCGTGTTGAGGTTCATGCGAGTCGGTGCACTGCGGTTTCCGTTGATGTCGGCGACTGTGAAGATCAAGAAGTCCGGGCCGGTGTAACCAGCCTCTGGCGTGTACATGATCTTGCCATCGATGACTTCCGCGATGCCATTGGTTGGCTGGGTCGTGATCAGAATCGAAGCCAAGTCCAAATCAAACGCGGTGTTGAAGCTATCGGAAATGTCGATCGCACCAGTTCGGCCCACGGACGTTCCCGCTGACAAGTCATCCGCGGTCGGACGGCCTTGAAGTTCGACGGTGGCTTGAGCACTGGCTTGGCCCAGGTCGTCCGCGATCGTGTAGGTGAACGTGTCGACGCCGGCGAAATCAGGACCAGGCAGATACGTCAGCACCCCGTTGTCATCCGACAGCGTGCCGAACTCAGGCTCGACGACCACTGTCAGCGAGGTTCGGTCCAGGATGCCATCCACGTCGAAATCGTTGAACAACGGATCTCGCATCTGATCCAAAACCGTCGTGCCAACCGATTCGATGAACACACGGTCATTGATCGCGATCGGAGCGTCGTTGCGACCTTGGATGGTCAAGGTGACATTCGCGGTCACAACACTGGTCACGCCACTGTCGTCTTGCAGCCCGTACTGGAACGTGTCGGTTGCTGTTTCACCGGGACGCAGCGACTGAATGGCAGCCGAGTTCATCGGTGTGTAGGAAATTTCGCCGGTCGTTTGATTGACTTCGACGGTGGCACCCAAGGCGGTGGAGGTTTGCAATTCCACGAAGCTGAGGATGTCACTCAAGTCAGGGTCGCTGTCGTTGGCCAACAAGTCTTCGATGGTGAAGAACAGCACCGCGTCTTCGGTGGTCGTGAACGAGTCATCCACGGCGACCGGAAGGTCGGGCTGGTCGGTGATCGTGATTGGCAGCGAGACCGATTGGGAACTGCCAGCAAAGACACCGTTGTCAAAGTCTTGCAGCGTGACGGTGACGTCGGTGCTGCCTGCGGCATCCGGTGCCACTGTGAAGGTCAGCACGCCGTTTTCGTCAATCGCAGGTTGGACCGAGAACAGATCTTGGTCTTCGGATGGAACCTGAACGAGGAACGCCACCGTTTGATCGCCTTCGTTGCCTGGTCCCGTCGAAATGTCGGTGGCCCAAGGCTGCGAATACATTCCACTGTCTTCCAAAACGGTCACAGCGGGGCCAGCCGTGAAGGTTGGCAAGTCATTCACGTTGGCCACGGTCAGAGTGAACTGAACCGGAGCACTTTCCTGAATGTCGCCATTGGCCGGGTCATTGGGGCCACTGTCGACGGCCACCAACTCGTAGGTTGCTGAGCCACTGTTTTCGTCCGAAGTCATGAACTGCAGCGAGCCATCGGCCAGGATTTGCAACCCGGTTGGGTTTCCAGGCGATGTCGTCAGCAGGTCGGTGTCACCACTGACGTACGAGAATCGATACTCCGTGATCGTTTGGGGACCCGCGGTTCCGGTTCCGTCGAATTCATCACTGGCGCGACCGCCAGTTCCAGTTCCGGGAGGTCCAACTAAAACGTTCCCGAGCCAATCGGGAAGTGTGACGGTGCCAGCACTTTCCTCCACGACGATTGGTGCGAGTGGGGAAATGATGGGGGCATCGTTGACGGGGGCCACGACCAGCGAAATCGTTGCCGGCGTGGTTCTCGATAGATCACCGTCGCTGACTTCGTAAACGAATTGGTCTGTGCCAACAAAGTTCAACGGAGGTGTGTAGATGTACGACGTGGCACCGGCACCGTTTGGCGACGGAGTCAGTGTTCCACCCGACATGGTTTGCAACGGAACGTTGACGGCAGACAAGACCTGCGAATCATTTTCGTCCGGCAGTCCATCCACTGGTGAGTCAGGACCAGCGATGAAGTTGCCGAGCAACGAACCGTTGATCGCACCATCGATCGGAATCGCCAGTGTGCTGTCTTCGCGAGTCACGATCGTGATCGTGTCACCCGTGCCATTGGCAGGGATCGGAGCGTCGTTGACGGCCAAGACGCTGATCGTGATTCGATGAGCCAACGACTCATTCAAGTCGCCGCGCCCGAAGTTCGGGCCCTGGCCATTGTCTTGACCATAGACATCGAACACGAAGTCGCCAAACACGCCCGGTGCGGCTTGGAACGTCAGGTGGCCGGCTGGCACGATCGTTGGAAGTGTCGTGAAGGCTTGGGCCGCTTGAGTGCTCGTCACATTGACCGGTTCGATTCGGTTGAACGTGACCGCTTGGGCCGCGGTCAAGCTGAACTCGTCATTGGCCGTTGGTGTCGGCCCGCCAAAGACATTGAACGCAAAGTCATTGCGAACAAACATGTTGGCGTCTTCGCTGACATTGATCACGGTTTGTGCAATGTCAAACACAGGACGGTCGTTGACCGGGTTGAGCACAAACTGAATGCGTCCCGTTCGAGTCAACGGCGTGGGGTCGAGAATCTGATCCCGGATGTTGAAGTTGGTGCCGTCATCGATCACTTGGTAGGTGAACGAGTCGGGCAGGTTGTTCAATGAGTTCACGTTGATCGGAGGTGTGTACTCCAGCGAAGCGGGAGTTGCCCCGTCGGCTGGGACGTAAGTCACCGAACCGCCCAGGGTGGTTGGTAGCGTGGTGAACGGAACCAACTCAACCGATTGTCCTCCACCCAAGGTGCCATCGGATTCGTTGGCTGGACCAGGTGTGTAGATGTCCAAAAGTCCAGGGCGTGAGCCCGGGACGCCCGTTCGCAGTGGAATGGAATAGGCCGTTCCCGTTGACCCGTCGTTGGCCGTGTTGTCTTCCTTCATCGTGACGATCAAGGTGCCATCGGACGTGATTTCGTAGGCATCGTCGATGGAACCGGTCTGAGGTGTCGGGGCAAGGTTCGACAATCGCGGTTCGTCGTTGACTGGGCGAACGTTGACCGTGACGGTCATTTCCGTTGACTTTGCCGTGAATGGATCGGTGTCCGACACGCGGTCCGTCGCAATCATCACGAAGACGCCCGTTCCAACCGCATCGGGAGAGGGGTAGACGGTCAGCGTGCCATCGTCTGAGACTTCTGGGGTGAAGCCCGGACGGAACAGATCGGTCACGCTTTGGCTGACGTATTCTTTGAAGGTGAAGAAGACGTCCTGGCGATCAAATTCGTCCAGGGCCGTGGTTTCAGCTGGATCTCGACGTGTTGCCCAGTCCGTGAGGCTGGTCCCGCGATTGTCATCGCGTTCTCGAATGTCGACCGTTTCGCGGAATTCGACGCGAGGTGCATCGTTGACTTGAATCGTACGGATCGTCACGCGGCGTGATTCCGAGCGATTGTTGGATCCAACACCACCAACGGTCGTGTAATCCGATTGCTGGAATCCAGCGGCCGGCGGGGTCATTTGACCGTTGATGTAGTCGGAACCTGGAACGGTTGTTTCGCCGAAGTCTTCGACGATGTAGTTGAAGCGTTCGAAATCGACGAACGGGTCTTCTTGGTTGTAGTCGACACTTGGCAAGTACTGGCCGCCGGTGAACGCACCGGACGCATCGAAGCGGAAGGTCACTGTGCCCGTTGCCAATGGAATCGCGACGTCATTCAAGTTGTCTCGGTTGACGACGGTTGGTGTGCCGTTGGAATTCGTGACGGTGAACTGAACAACCCGGAGGTCTTGTTCGTCTTCGTCAAACTCGTTCGAGGTCACCACGCCATCGGCGAAGTCTGCCGTTTGGGCGTCGCTTGAGGTGCCTTCCAAGAACGTTTCTGGCGTGAGGTTGAGGACCGCAACGCTGTTGGTCGGTTGACCCGTGATTGGGAAGTACTCTTCCACTTCGTTGACGGTCAGTTCCCGGTCGTAAGCAATCGGTTGATCGTTGACAGGCGTGATGTTGACCGTCAGCGTTCGCGTGATGCTGCGAGGGGAATCTTGCATCGAACCCGAAAGGTAGGATTGCCCGTCGTCGGTCATCGTCACGGCAAACACGGCGTAGCCATACGCATCCGCATTGGGTTGCAGTTGCAGAACACCAAATCGATCCAGGAATGGATCGCTGGCAAACATGCCCGCAGGGGAGGAGATCACGCTGACGCTGTAGTGCAGTTCTTGAACCGAGCGTTCATCCAACGCGGTGGCGCGTCCCGGATGGATCGCTTGAGGCAAACCGTGCACCAACGGGTTGTTGCTGCCGATGACTTGCCCACCGTAGATGTCATAGAACACCGTGTTGAAGGCACCCCCGGCGTCGTTGATGTCTTCGGCGAATGTGACGGTGTTGAAGGCAGGGAACTCAGGCACATCGTTGACAGCGCGGACGGTCAACGTCATGTCGCGAGGCTGCGAACGGTTGTTCGAACCGACTCCGCCCACGGTGGTGTAGTCGATGGATCCGGTGGCATCCGGATCTGGTCGGTCGCTGCCAGGAATCGATGTCGGACCGAAGTCCTCGATGACATACTGGAAGACTTCCGTTGGTTCGAATGGCAGTTGATCGTTGACGTCGACGTTTGGCAGGTATTCGCCTTCGATGAACTCGCCAGTGGATGAGGAGAACTCGAACGAAATCGTGCCGCTGAACAACTCGATTGGTGTGCCGTTGACATAGTTGCCAGCGTTGACGATTTGCGGGGTGCCATCGGCGAGCGTGACTGTGAACTCGACGACGCGGAGACCCTGTTCGTCTTCATCAAACTCCTCGAAAGTCACCGTGTCGTTTGAGAAATCACTGGCTTTTGCCAAGGTTGGGTTGTCCGTTGTTCCGCCCAGGAAGTCGCCTGGCAGCAACGGCAGTCGAGCAACCGCACCGGTTGGAAGGTCATTCGGTGACGAGAATTCTTCGACCTCCGTGACTTCCAGATCTCGGTCAATACTGACAGGAGCATCGTTGACCGGCGTGATGTTGATGGTCAACGTTCGAGTGATGCTGCGAGGTGCGCTGATCAGCGCTCCGGTGCCATCGTCGTAGTCGGCTCCGTCGTCTGTTGCAGTCACTTCGAAGACCGCCCAGCCGTAAGCATCCGCACGTGGGGTCAGCGTCAAGACACCGAAGTCGTCCATGGTCGGCAACGTTTCGAACATCCCCGCAGGCGAGGAACTCGCCAGGGATGTGAACGTGTAGGTCAAAGACTGAGTGGGAGCGAATCCCAGTTCGTCACCACGCTCGTCGAATGCCGTGTCACGACTGACGAAGATGGCTTGATCACGCATCGGATCAGCTGGGTCATAATTGGCGACCAAGCCACCTGCGTAAACGTCATAGAAGACGGTGTTGAAGGCATCGCCCGTGTCGTTGATGTCTTCGACGAAGGTCACCGTGTTGAACGGGAGGAACTCAGGGACGTCGTTCGTGGCACGGGTGGTGAGCGTCATCGTCTGCGGTGCCGAGCGATTGTTCAGCCCGACAGGAGGCGTGGCACCGTCGTTGGTGTAATCGACTTGGTCGGCTGCACCGCTGTTGATGTACTGCGATCCTGGGATCGAGGTGGTTCCGTAGTCTTCCACGACGTAAGTGAACTGTTCGTTCGCCGCGAACGGTGATTCTTCGTTGTAGTCAACGTTGGGGTAGTAAATGCCGCTGGTGTAAGCACCACCGCTCAAGATGTCATCGAAGTTGAACGTGATGCGACCAGTGGCCAGTGTCAGTTCGGCGCCGTTGTTGTTTTCGGCATCGACGACGACGGTGGATCCATCGGCCAGCGTGACCGTGAACTCGACGACTCGCAGGCTTTGTTCTTCTTCATCGAATTCATCGACCGCGTCGATGTCATCGGTGAAGTCACTTTGCTCAGCGAGTTCTGGGTTCTCGGTGGTGTTGCCGAGGAATTGGTCTGGAGTCAGGTCAATCGAGGCGACGTCACCGGTGGGGGCATCGGTTCCGTTGGCAAACTCTTCGGCTTCTTCCACTTCCAGAGCCCGGTCCACAGTGACGGGGGCATCGTTGACCGGCGTGATGTGCACGGTCAGGGTTCGGGTGATGCTGCGGAAGTCGTCGACAAGGCCTCCGGTGCCCGAACTGTAAGACTTTCCATCGTCGGTCATGGTGACCGTGTAGACGGCGTAGCCATAGGCATCGGCACGTGGCGTCAGCGTCAGGACACCGTACTCGTCGAGCACGGGTGCTGACTCAAACATGCCGGCTGGTTCGTACAGCGTGCTGTAGCTGTACGTCAGCGACTGAGTTGCGAGGGCTCCGCTGTCGTTGCCGCGTTCGTCTTCGGCGGTTGGCCGACTGACGAAGATGGCTGGATCCAAGTTATGAACGCTCGGATCCGCCGATGCGATGACGGCCTTGTCATAGATGTTGTAGAAGACGGTGTTGAAGGCATCGCCCGCGTCGTTGATATCTTCGGCGAAGATCACCGTGTCGAACACGGGGAACTCAGGAACGTCGTTCTTCGCTCGGGTTGTGAGCGTCATCGTCTGCGGTGCCGAGCGATTGTTCAGCCCGACAGGAGGCGTGGCACCATCGTTGGTGTAGTCGACTTGGTCGGCTGCACCGCTGTTGATGTACTGCGATCCTGGGATCGAAGTGGTTCCGTAGTCTTCCACGACGTAAGTGAACTGTTCGTTGGCCGCGAACGGTGATTCTTCGTTGTAGTCAACGTTGGGGTAGTAAATGCCGCTGGTGTAAGCACCACCGCTCAAGATGTCATCGAAGTTGAACGTGATGCGACCAGTGGCCAGTGTCAGTTCGGCGCCGTTGTTGTTTTCGGCATCGACGACGACGGTGGATCCATCGGCCAGCGTGACCGTGAACTCGACGACTCGCAGGCTTTGTTCTTCTTCATCGAATTCATCGACCGCGTCGATGTCATCGGTGAAGTCACTTTGCTCGGCCAGTTCCGGGTTTTCCGGGATGGTGCCAAGGAATTGGGCTGGATCCAAGTCAATCGACGCGACTGCGTTCGTTTCGGCATCGGTTCCGTTGGCAAACTCTTCGGCTTCAGTGACTTCGAGCGCCCGATCCACGGTGACGGGTGCGTCGTTGACCGGCGTGATGTGCACGGTCAGGGTTCGGGTAACGCTGCGGAAGTCATCGACCAAGGTTCCAGTGCCTGGGTCGTACGACTTTCCATCGTCGGTCAAGGTGATTTCGAAGACAGCGTATCCGTAGGCATCGGCTCGAGGTGTCAGCGTGAGGACGCCGTACTCATCAAGGACCGGTTCGGCTTCGAACATTCCGGCTGGTTCGTACAGCGTGTTGTAACTGAAGCTCAGCGTTTGAGTCGCCAGGGCACCGCTGTCGTTGCCACGCTCGTCTTCGGCGGTTGCCCGACTGACGAAGATGGCTGGATCCAAGTTGTGAACGGATGGGTCCGACGACGCGATGACGGCTTCACCATAGATGTCATAGAAGACCGTGTTGAAGGCATCGCCGGTGTCGTTGATGTCTTCGGCAAAGGTCACCGTGTCGAACACGGGGAACTCAGGGACGTCGTTCGTGGCACGGGTGGTGAGCGTCATCGTCTGCGGTGCCGAGCGATTGTTCAGCCCGACAGGAGGCGTGGCACCGTCGTTGGTGTAATCGACTTGGTCGGCTGCACCGCTGTTGATGTACTGCGATCCTGGGATCGAGGTGGTTCCGTAGTCTTCCACGACGTAAGTGAACTGTTCGTTCGCCGCGAACGGTGATTCTTCGTTGTAGTCAACGTTGGGGTAGTAAATGCCGCTGGTGTAAGCACCACCGCTCAAGATGTCATCGAAGTTGA